>NC_009675.1:3640000-3967500 GCF_000017505.1 Anaeromyxobacter sp. Fw109-5 | reverse complement strand
AATCGGCGACTTAATGGTTGTGGCGAGCTTAAGGCGGTAGCCGGAGGCGGAGCGAAAGCGAGTCCGAAACGGGCGCCAGTCGCAATCATTATAACCCGAAGCCAGGTGATCTACTCATGGCCAGGTTGAAGCGCGGGTAAAACCGCGTGGAGGACCGAACTCATGGAGGTTGAAAACTTCTGGGATGAGCTGTGAGTAGGGGTGAAAGGCCAATCAAACTTGGTGATAGCTGGTTCTCCCCGAAAGATATTTAGGTATCGGCTCGGGAAATTCAGTTCAGGAGGTAGAGCACTGGAACGGCTAGGGGTCCTACCAGATTACCAAACCGTACCAAACTCCGAATGCCTGAAACTGTTATCCCGGGACGCAGTCGGTGGGTGATAACATTCATCGGCGAGAGGGGAATAACCCAGATCGTCGGCTAAGGTCCCCAAGTCCATGCTAAGTGATCACAAAAAGGATGTGGTAGCGCTTTGACAATCAGGAGGTTGGCTTAGAAGCAGCCATCCTTTAAAGATAGCGTAATAGCTCACTGATCAAGCGAGACTGCGCCGAAAATGTATCGGGTCTCAAGCATGGCACCGAAGCCACGGGATCCCGCAAGGGATCGGTAGGGGAGCGTAGAACCGGCAGCGAAGCCAGACCGCAAGGACTGGTGGAGTCTGTTCTAGAGCTGATGCCGATATGAGTAGCGACAAAACGAGTGAGAAACTCGTTCGCCGTAAGCCCAAGGTTTCCTGGGGAAGGTTAATCCGCCCAGGGTTAGTCGGGCCCTAAGCCGAGGCCGAAAGGCGTAGGTGATGGACAACAGGTTAATATTCCTGTACCGCCCCGTTGGCGTTGAAGCGAGGGGGGACGGAGAAGGGTAGCGCAGCCGGGTGACGGTCGTCCCGGTTCAAGCCCGTAGGCGGGCCTCATACGATGAAAAGGTGAGGCCATTACGCCGAGAGGTGATGACGTGGCCGTAAGGCCTGAAGTGCGTGATCCCATGCTTCCTAGAAAATCCCCGCGTGGAGCTGACGAGGCGCCCGTACCGCAAACCGACACAGGTGGGCGAGGAGAAAATCCTAAGGCGCTTGAGAGAACTCTGGTCAAGGAACTCTGCAATCTACCCCCGTAACTTCGGAAGAAGGGGGGCCCGGCTATGTGTAGGGACTTGCTCCCGAAGCGCAGCTGGGTCGCAGATAAATGGCGGTAGCGACTGTTTAACAAAAACACAGGACTCTGCAAACACGCGAGTGGATGTATAGGGTCTGACGCCTGCCCGGTGCCGGAAGGTTAAGGTGATTCGTCAGGCCGCAAGGCCAAAGCGATGAACCGAAGCCCCGGTAAACGGCGGCCGTAACTATAACGGTCCTAAGGTAGCGAAATTCCTTGTCGGGTAAGTTCCGACCTGCACGAAAGGCGTAACGACTTCCGCGCTGTCTCGACCAGGGACTCAGCGAAATTGAAATAGCTGTGCCGATGCAGTTTACCCGCGGCAAGACGGAAAGACCCCATGAACCTTTACTACAACTTGCCACTGACACTAGGAATTGCTTGTGTAGGATAGGTGGGAGCCTGTGAACCCCGGGCGCTAGCTTGGGGGGAGGCAACGGTGAAATACCACCCTGGCGATTTCTGGTGTCTAACCTGGGCCCCTGAACGGGGTCGGGAACAATGGCTGGTGGGTAGTTTGACTGGGGCGGTCGCCTCCCAAAAGGTAACGGAGGCGCGCGAAGGTTCCCTCAGCCTGATTGGAAACCAGGCGTCGAGTGCAATGGCATAAGGGAGCTTGACTGCGAGACCGACGGGTCGAGCAGGTGCGAAAGCAGGTCATAGTGATCCGGTGGTTCTGTATGGAAGGGCCATCGCTCAACGGATAAAAGGTACTCTGGGGATAACAGGCTTATCGCGTCCAAGAGTTCACATCGACGACGCGGTTTGGCACCTCGATGTCGGCTCATCGCATCCTGGGGCTGGAGCAGGTCCCAAGGGTTTGGCTGTTCGCCAATTAAAGCGGTACGCGAGCTGGGTTCAAAACGTCGTGAGACAGTTTGGTCCCTATCTGCCGTGGGCGTAGGAGAAGTGAGAGGATCTGTCCTTAGTACGAGAGGACCGGGATGGACGCACCGCTGGTGTACCAGTTGTCCCGCCAGGGGCATCGCTGGGTAGCTATGTGCGGAACGGATAACCGCTGAAAGCATCTAAGCGGGAAGCCAACCTCGAGACGACTTCTCCCGGGCGCAAGCCCCTGAAGCCCCCTCGAAGACGACGAGGTTGATAGGCCGGAGGTGTACGCGCCGTGAGGCGCTCAGCTGACCGGTACTAATCGGGCGTGCGGCTTGGTCTCCCTCTTCTCAGGTCGTAGGCGACCGGAGACGAGGTCGAGATCGAGGCATCGAATGACGTTCGGGCCACGCGAGGCCCGCTGGAAGACTCTTCTTACCTTCGTATTCAGCCTTCGAGAGGCCCTGAGCCCCTCGAGCTCTTTTCAAGCTTTGCGGTGGCTATGTCGGTGGGGTCACACCCGTTCCCATCCCGAACACGGTAGTTAAGCCCACCAGAGCCGATGGTACTGCACCGGAAGCGGTGTGGGAGAGTAGGTCGCTGCCGCATCTTTCTTGGCCCGCTGGCGCAATCCGCGCCGGCGGGCTTTTTCTTTTCTGCCGCGCGAGCGCGGGCCGCGGAATGGCGGCCCGGATCGGCGGTTCTGCGGGGCTGGGCGGCGCGTTCCGGGTAGACTTCGCCCCCTGGGAGGTCAGCAATGGCTGCGGTCAAGGTCGGGGTGATCGGAGGGACGGGGCTCGGCGAGGCGCTCGGCGCGCTGGGCGGAGGCGAGGCGCGCGAGATCGAGACGCCCTTCGGCAGCCCCTCCGGTCCCATCACGCTCACCGAGGTCGGCGGCGTCCCGGTCGCGCTCCTCTCCCGGCACGGCGAGGGGCACATGCGGAACCCGTCGCAGGTGCCCTACCGCGCCAACATCTGGGCGCTCAAGTCGCTGGGCGTGACTCACGTGCTGGCGAGCGGGGCGTGCGGCAGCCTCCGCGAGGAGGTGGCGCCGAAGCACCTCGTCATCCCCGACCAGGTCATCGACCGGACCCACCGCAGGGCGGGCACGTTCTTCGACGACCTCGCTGTCCACGTCGAGCTCGGCGCGCCCTTCTGCAACACCCTCCGCAACGTCCTCGTGAAGGCCGGGACCGGGTTCCCCGCCCGCATCCACCAGGGCGGCACGTACGTCTGCATGGAGGGCCCGCAGTTCTCCACGCGCGCCGAGAGCGAGCTCCACCGCAGCTGGGGCGCCTCGCTCATCGGCATGACGGTGATGCCCGAGGCGAAGCTCGCCCGCGAGGCCGAGCTCTGCTACGCGGTCGTGGCGCTCCCCACCGACTACGACTGCTGGAAGCCGCACCCGGCGACGCTCGATCAGGCGAAGCTCATCGAGGAGATCCTCGGCAACGTGAAGGTCGCCACGCAGAACGCGCTCGAGCTCATCCGGCGCGCCATCCCCCAGGTCGCCGCGATCGAGAAGCCGTGCGCGTGCCAGTCCGCGCTCGCGCTCGCCATCTGGTCCGACCGCTCGCGCATCCCGGCGGACGTCCGCCAGAAGCTGGCGCCGATCCTCGGCAAGTACGTTCCGTAGGCGGGTCGGCTCGGGCTCCAGGCTCCAGGAGAAGCTCGCGCGCCCGCCCGCCTCGCGTAGTAGCGCCCGCAGCCCGCAGCCCGCAGCCCGCAGCCCGAAAAGCCCGTAGCTTGAAAGCCCGATAGCCCGTGACGCTCCTCCACGCCGCCTCGCTCCGGCTGGCCTTCGGCAGCCGCACGGTCTTCGACGGGCTCACCCTCACCATCGAGGAGGGCGAGCGGGTCGGGCTCGTGGGCGTGAACGGCTCCGGAAAGTCCTCGCTCATGCGCATGCTCGCGCGCGCGGCGGAGCCGGACGCCGGCGAGCTGCAGCTCCGGCGCGGCGCGCTCGTCACCTACCTGCCGCAGGAGCCGGAGTTCCCGGCGGACGCCACCGTCGCCTCCGAGCTGGAGGTGGCGCGGGCGCCGCTCCGGGCGGCGATCGACGCGCACGCGGCGCTCTCCGCGCGGCTCGCCGGCGAGCAGGACCCCGCCGCGCACGATCGGCTGCTGCACGATCTCGCGCGCCTCGGGGACCGCATCGAGCAGCTGGGGGGCTGGGACACCGCCCACGAGGCGCGCCGGCTGCTGGAGCGGCTCGGCGTGAGGGAGTGGGACCGCCCGGTCTCCGAGCTGTCGGGTGGCACCCGGAAGCGCGTCGCCCTGGCGCGGGCGCTGCTCACGCACCCCGACCTCCTCCTCCTCGACGAGCCGACGAACCACCTGGACGCGGACACCGTGGACTGGCTGGAGGAGGAGCTCGATCGCCTCCGGGGCGCGCTCCTCCTCGTCACCCACGACCGCTACTTCCTCGACGACCTCGTGGATCGCATCGTCGAGATCACGCCGGGCGCGGGCGTGACGAGCTACCCAGGCAACTACCAGGCGTACCTCGAGCAGAAGCTCGCGGCCGAGGAGCAGGGCGCGCTCGCGGAGCACAAGCGCGAGCGCTGGATCGCGCAGGAGGTCGCCTGGCTGCGCCGCGGCGTCGAGGCGCGCCGCACCAAGTCCAAGGCCCGCATCGAGCGTGCCCGGCGGCTCATGGCGGAGCGCGGCGCGGCGCGCCCGCGGGTGCCGGAGCTGCAGCTCGCCGCCACGCCGCGGCTCTCGCAGACGGTCCTCGAGGGGCACGGGCTCGTGAAGCGCTTCGGCGCGCGGACCGTGCTCGACGGGGTGAGCCTCACGGTCCAGCGCGGCGAGCGGATCGGGATCGTCGGTCCGAACGGCGCTGGCAAGACCACCTTCCTGCGGGTGCTGCTCGGCGAGCTCGCGCCGGAGGCGGGGCGCGTCGTCGTCGGGGCGCGCACGCGGGTCGCCTATCACGACCAGGGGCGCGAGGCGCTCGATCCCGATCAGACCGTCTACGAGGCCGCGGGCGGGAGCAGGGACGGCACGCGCGGAGAGGACTTCGTCGAGCTGTCCGGCCGGCGCGTGGCGCTCCGCGACTACCTCGACGACCTCCTCTTCCCGCCGTCCGTCCAGCGCATGCAGGTGAAGGCGCTCTCGGGCGGCGAGCGGAACCGGCTGCTCCTCGCGCGCGCCTTCCTCGCCGGCGCGAACGTGCTGGTCCTCGACGAGCCGACCAACGACCTCGACCTCGTCACCCTCAACGTCCTCGAGCGGTTGCTGCTCGGGTTCGACGGCGCGGTCCTCCTCGTCACCCACGACCGCTACTTCCTCGACAAGGTCGCCACCGCGATCCTCGCCTTCGAGGGAGAGGGGAGGGCGGTGCGCTACGAGGGGAACTACGAGACGTACCGCACGCTGAAGGAGCAGGCCGAGGCGGCCGCGAGGGCCGAGGCCGGGCCGGCCAGGGCCGAGGCGCGGCCCGCCGCCCCGGAGGCGCGCGCCGCCGCGCCGGACCGGGGCCGCAGGCCGGGGAGGCTGTCGTTCAAGGAGCAGCGCGAGCTCGAGGGGATGGAGGCGGCGATCCTCGCGGCCGAGGAGCGCAAGGCCGCGCTCGAGGCCGCGCTCTCGGACCCGGCGACCTACCAGAAGGACGGCGCCGCGGTGGGCGCGATGCGCGAGGCGCTGGAGCAGGCGGCGGCGGAGGTGGAGCGGCTGTACGCGCGCTGGCAGGAGCTCGAGGCACTCCGCGGCGCATGATGCCGGGCCGGCGCCCTTCGACTTCGACGCGCTCGGCGCGCCACGCTCAGGGTGAGCGGACGGCGTCCTCGCTCCTCGCGCCTGCGTCCCTCGACTCCAGCCCGCTGCGCGGGCTTACGCTCGGGACGAGCGGGACGTGGGGAGCGCCCCGGCGCGCGTCGCTGCGGTAGCCCGCCTCGGGTCCGTTCAATCCCGAGCGTAGCTCGCGCGCTCGCGCGCGAGCGGAGTCGAGGGACGGTCTCCTGCGCCTCGTGATCCGGACCTAGCGCCAGCCCCAGCTCTCGGCGCCGTCGGGCACCCGCGCGTACGTCTTCCCGCCGAGGGGTGCGTAGAACGTGACGTCGAGGGGCAGCTGCGTGCCGGCGTCGAAGACGCCCACCTCGCCGCCGTCCGCGCCGGGCGTGAACGGCAGGGTGACCTTGCCGCGCGCGGGCACCACGGTGCCGGCCGGCAGCGGCGTCTGGAGCCGGTCGCGCAGGTTCGAGGTGAGGGTCAGCCCGCCCAGATCGCGGGGAGCGTCCTCGCGGTTGTAGAGCTCGACGAACCCCGGGCCGACGGCGTTCACCACGAGCCCGCCCTCGCCCCGCCGGCGCTCGCGCGGGATCTCGGCGCGGAGAAACTCCGCCCGGCGCCGGACGTACTCCTGCAGGAAGCGCACGGAGGCGGCGGCGAGGTCCTGCCTCACCCACGGATCGCGCTGCAGCGGCTGGGCGATGAGCGCGTGGAGCGCCTCGACGCGCGGGTACGCCTCCGCGGGCGAGAAGGCGCCGTCGAGCATCTCCTCGACCTCGTCGAGCACCCGCGCGCGGAGCGCGGGCGCGTCCCACAGCCGCTGGAACAGCACCACGAACGGCGGGTGGGCGGTCACGCCGTAGCGCTCCGACTTGTCGGCGGCGACGCCCAGCGTGGCGGGATCGTACAGCGTGTAGGTCGGGATCGCGTCGTGCCAGTTCGGCGTCCCCGTCGGCGACAGGCCGCGCCAGTAGACGAGCCGCGCGTTGTTCAGATCCCAGGGCACGAAGGACCACTTGCCGGTCGCGGCGTCGTGGACGAGGTAGCTGCCCGAGTCGTCGATCCCGGACCAGCTGATGAGGATCGCCACCGCGTACATGCGGACGAGCCGGGGTACGTCGAAGCGTGTCTCGAGCCAGGCCGGGAACTCGTGCTCCGGCGTGCGGTTCAGCTCGCGCAGGAACGTCCACAGGTCGTCCCACGGGGCGGCCTCGTTGGTCTCCTTCTCCCACTGCCCCTGGTAGGAGGCGGGCGGGGAGAGCTTCATCTCGCAGTCGCGGAGCCCGCAGCGGTAGGTGGTGGAGTCCGCGTGGAAGCCTTGATCGCGGAGGAAGTGCTTGTCGTCGGGCTCCTGCACCTCGACGTACACGCCCTGGTGCTCGCCGTTCACGTCGAGGGTGACGAAGCGCCACCGCGGAGAGCGCACGCCCGCGCCGCGCATGAGGCCGTACGCGAACGGATCGGACAGGTAGCCGCCGTCGAGGTACTCGGCGAGGTAGTTGCGCGTCCGCGCCGCCCACGAGCCGGCGCCCGGAGCGCCGAGGTGGGTCTCCCCGCCCGTGGGGTGGCGCGTCTTCCAGCTGTGCTTCGGGTGCTCGCGCGCCCCGTCGCCGCGCTGCCGCAGCTCCACGTCGTACCAGGTGCCGCCGAGGTACAGCCGCCCCGGCGCGTACACCTTGCTCCAGAGCTGGTAGACGATCTCCGCCGTCGAGGGCGGGAACGTGATCTCGAGCGGCTCGACCTCCTGCTGGAGCTCCGGCCAGGTCACCCGCTGGGGAGGGAGATCCGGTGGAGGGGGCGGGGTGGCCGGCGGGCAGTCGGTGCACGCGGGCGGAGGATCTCCCGGGGGTGGATCTCCAGGCGGCGGGTCCACGTCGGGGAGGGCGGGCGCGTCGGGGTTGCAGGCGGCGAGGACGACGGCGAGGCACGCCGCGACGTGGAGGCGGGAGCTCATCGTCAGCGAGCGCTGCAACGTGCGCGCCCAGAGACGGCGGACCTCCCGGCGGGTGCACCGCGGTCTGCTGGCCGGGTGGTCAGCGCGGGCGGCGGGCGCGGCGGCGGAGCGCGCCGCTCGCGGCGAGCACGGCGAGCGCGGCGAACCCGCCCGAGGCCCCGCCGCTCGCGCAGCCGCCGCCGGCGGAGGCCCCTGGCGCGGAGGCGCTGCCGCCGTCGTCGCGCGTCCCGCCTCCGCCCCCCGCGGGCACCGGCGGGACGTCCTTCACGAGCGTGAACTCGTCGTGAACGATCCCGTCGTACCGGACGGACTCGACGTGCATCGAGCCGCCTTCGACGGTCACGACGACGTGCTGCCCCACCTTCTCGCGATACGCCGTGAACGGCGCCTCGGGCTTCGCGAAGTCGTAGAGCCAGTCGCCTCCACCGCCGGTGGTCACGTAGACCGGGGCGCCCGGGAGATCGTACGCGCCGTCGCCGGTCTTCACCGGCTGGCCGTCTCGCGCCGGCCAGGTGCGCTCGTACAGGTGGTTGTGCCCCTGGAAGACCAGGTCGACGCCGAGCTCCTGGAACAGCGGCGCGAGGGCGCTCGCGACCTCCGGGAACGAGCCGTACTTGCCGGTCGCGAGCACCGGGCGGTGGAGCAGCGCGATCTTCCAGGGTGCGCGAGACGCCTCGAGGTCCGCGCGCAGCCAGGCGACCATCGACTCGGGCGTGCAACCGGCGACGGCGGCGTCCATCGGAGAGAGGCAGTTCGAGTCCAGCGCCACGACGTGCACGTCCCCCCAGTCGAAGGCGTAGTAGCGCTCGCCGTCGGGGCCTTCGGGCAGCTCGAACGCGTCGAGGTAGGGCTGCGCGTACGCCATGCGGTACTCGTGATCGCCCGGCACCGGCCAGAACGTCGTGGCCGCGAGGAGCGCCGCCATCGGGCGGAACACCGCCGGATCCCAGTCCTCCGCCTTCCCGTCCGGATAGGCGTTGTCCCCCACCGTGAGCAGCGCGGACACCCCGCGCTCGAGCAGGCCGCGCGTGTTGCCCGCCTGGATCGGACCCATGGTGCCGAAGTCGCCGATGACGCCGAGCACCGTCCGCTGGCCCGCCGAGGTCCGCGGCTCGCCGGGCGTGCGCACGGTGCCGGTGGCGTGGACCGCGCCGTCGATCTCGACGCGATAAGGGACCACGCTCGCCGCCGGGAGGCCGTGCAGCGCGATCACGTGCTGCGCCGTCCCGGCGCTCTCGCCGGCCGCCGTGCCTCCGTCCGAGAGCTCCGCGACCACGCGCACGGACGCGGGAGCGTCCGTCCGCACCACGACGACCGTCGCGTGCGGCTCCGTCCGCTGCAGGAACGGGCCGCGCGTGATCGTCGCGGCGTCCGCGAAGGCGGGGAGCGCCACGGTGAGCGCGAGGATCGGGCGGGCGAGCAGGGGCAAGCTGGTCTCCTCGGCGCGAGAAGAGAGCCGGGACGGGGGTGCGAAAGCCCGAGAACACCACGCCGACCCCTTTCCATCCCCGCGGCGACCCGCCGTGCGCGCCACGTTCGGCAGATGGGAAATGCTTTTCCCTCTCGAGGAACGCCTTGCCATCGCCGGGCTGCACGCCTGCGCGTCGAGCGGCGGGCACCCCCGTTGCACTGAGGGAACCTCCGTGAAACCGTATCGTCGCTCGTTCGCCACGCTGACGGTCGTCGCCGCGGCGCTCGGAGTCCCCCTCGGCGCCTCGTCCGACGACCATGGGCCCGCGACCGAGCAGGCGAGCGTCCCTTCGGTCGCCAGCCCGGCGGGTTTCGGCGGCCAGCGCGTTCCCACTCCCGACCCCGAGGTCGTGCCCGCGAGCACGGCCTCGGCCGCGCGCGTCGCAGCCCCGCCGCCGAGGGTGGCGGAGCCCTCCCCGGCCCAGCCCGTCCCCGCCGCCCCTGCGAGCCGCACGCGCATCTCGCTGCCGCTCGAGATCGAGGTGCACGGGCGCCTCTACATGGGCGTCGCCGCCGACGAGCGCGACGACTGGACGCGCCGGCTCGACATGGACTCGGCGCGCATCGGGATCGAGGCGCGGCTGCCCGGGGTGCTCACCGTGCTCGAGGCGGACCTCGCGGAGCGCACGCCCATCACGGACGCGTTCGCGCGCCTGGATGGGCCGCTCGCCACGCGCTTCCAGGCCGGTCGCTTCAAGGCGCCGTTCTCGGCGCGGCAGCTCGAGTCCTCCTGGAAGCTGCCGCTCGTCGATCGCGGCCTGGTGAACGACTACCTGGTGAAGGACAACGACCTCGGCGGACGGCGGCTCGGGGCCACCGCCGGCGTGCGCCCCGGGAACGGCCGCTTCGAGGCCTACGCCGGCATCTTCGTGGGAGACCGGACGGCGTTCGGCGGCGAGAACCGGGCGCAGGATCTCTCCGCGAGCGTCTCGGTGCGGCCGTGGATGCCCCTCGAGCTCGGCGCGACCGCGTATCGCGCGGGATCGAGCGATCCCCTCGTCGCCGTCCACCAGGCGGCGAGCCTGTACGCGCGCCTCGTGGCGGGCGCGCTCGACGCGAGCCTGGAGGGGTTCGCGGGGAAGGTCGCCGCCGGCGACGTCACCGCGGGGACCGCCCTGGCCGGCTGGACCTTCGAGCTCGGCGAGACGCGCCACCTGCAGGTGACCCCCGTCGCGGGCGGGGAGGTGCTCGAGGTGCGCGGGACGACCCGCGGGGTCGGACACTCCGCCATCGCCGGGGCGGTGCTCTCGTGGACGAAGGGACTCAAGGTGAAGCTTCAGGGAGAGCGGGCGCGCCGCCCGGGCGACGACGTCTCGCAGAACGCGCTGGCGCTCCAGATCGCGACGAGGTTCTGAGGACTCGATGATCACGCACCTGTTCGCGGAGACCGGCATCACGAACCTGCGCCGGGAGGTGAAGCTCCTCCTGGAGCCCGACGAGGCGGACTCGGTCGGGGACGTGCTCGCGCGCTGCGGGCCCGCTCTCGAGAGCCGGGTCGTCGCCGTGTACTTCGACTCCTCCGGAGGGGCGCTCGCGCACCGGGCGGCGTCCTCGCCCGGCGACTGCGTGAAGGTGCGGGCCAAGGCGTACTCCCCGGACCGCAACGAGGAGCCGGGACGGGTGGTCCTCGAGGTGAAGCGCGAGCGCGCCGGGATCACGAGCAAGGAGCGGATCTGGCTCGCGCCTGGCGAGGTGCGCGACGTGGTGGGCCGCTCGCTCTCGGCGGCCTTCGGCACGCTCGCCCCGGTGGTCGCGACTTCGTACCGGCGCCGCGTCTACCAGACGTCGCCGGGCTGGCGGGTGACCATCGACGACGGGCTCTCGTTCCACCAGGCGGGGTGGTCGCTGTTCGCCGACGACGCCCCGGCGTGGCACGGCGGGCTGGGCGCCGCGTTAGGGGCCGAGCCGCGCGTCGTGGTCGAGCTGAAGTTCGGTCCGGAGGGATTGCCGCGCTGGCTCGCCCATCTCGGCCGGAGTCGCGGCACCTCCTACTCGAAGTTCGCGGCGGCGAGCGGGCTCTACGCCCGAGGCCGTTCCACGGGGGCCTGACAGCGTGTTCGTCTCGTTCGAAGGGATCGACGGGAGCGGCAAGACGAGCCTCTCGAACCAGGTCTGCGAGCGGTTGCGGGCGGCGGGCCACTCCGTCCTGCACGCGCGCGAGAAGGGGATCCTGGGGTCGGCCGTGGCACGCCGCGTGCGCGAGCTGACCCGGGACGCGCGCCTGCTCGAGATGTCCCCGCGCACCGAGCTCTTCCTGAACCTCGCCCGCGAGACGCAGCAGCTCGACGAGATCGTCCGGCCCGCGCTCGCCGGCGGGGGGATCGTCGTCGCCGACCGGAGCCTCCACTCGCTCGTCGCCCTCGCGGCGGCGGGGCGGGGCCTGCCGCGCGAGGAGGTCGAGGCGGCGGTGCGCGTGGGCGCGGCCGGGACCTGGCCCGATCTCGTCGTCCTCGTCGACGTGGACCCGGATCTCGCCCGGCTGCGCAAGCGGGTCGGCAAGATCCTCGAGGGGCGCGACCGTGACGAGGAGTCGCGCAAGGGCCTCGCCGGCGCCGGCCTGCAGGTCCGCGTCCGGCGGCACCTCCGCGCCGAGGCCGAGCGGGATCCCTCGCGCTGGATCGTGACCTCGAACGAGGGGCGGCCGCTCGCGGAGCTCGCCGAGGAGGTCGCCGAGGCGATCCTCGCGCGCGTGGCGGCGCGGGACTCCCTCCGTCCGCCCCGCTCCCGCCGCGCCGGCGGGAGCCCGGGCGAGGCGGAGGCCGCGCCCGAGCGGATCGCGGCCCGCTTCCGCGCCGCCATCGGCGCGCTCGCGGAGGACGAGCCGCACCTCGCCGCGTTCCTCCTGTCCGGCATCCCCGGCGCGCCCGAGCACGCGCTGCGCGCGGGGCTCGCGCCCCGCTCTCCCCGCCTCGTGGCGCGGAGCCTCGACGGCCTGGGCGATCCGGCGGCGTTCGCGCTGCGCCGCGCCCTCGCGCCCGAGGTCCCGGAGGACGTCCTCCGCGGCCTCGGCGACGATCCCTCTCCCGAGGCGATGGCGCTCCGCGAGCTCCTGTTCGACGAGGCGCCCGAGGCGGCGCTCGCGGGCCTGTCCCTGAACGGGTCGTCCGAGGCGTGGGAGCTGCGCGCGCGCGGCCTGGAACGCGGGGCGCTGGCGGCGGTGCTGGAGGGGCTCGCCGGGCTCGACGAGGCGGAAGGCTGGGCGCTGCGCGAGGAGGGGATGCGTCGCGAGCTGCACCGCGCCGTCGCGCGGAGCCTCGCGGGCGTCTCGGGCGGCCGCGCCGACGCGCTGCGCGTCGCGCTCGCCGATCGAGATCGGCTGGCCGCGCTGCGGTCCACACAGGACGTGGACGGCGAGGTGGCCCGCGAGCTGCGCGAGCGGCTGTTCGATCGCGCCGCGAAGCGGGTGCTGCGCTCGCTCTCCGGCCTCGACGCCCCGTACGCCTGGGGGCTGCGCGAGCGGGCGCTCCCGTCCACGAAGGAGGCGCTCGACTCGGTGGACGGGATGGATCACCCGCGCGCCTGGGCGCTGCGCGAGGTGGGGGTGCAGCTCTGGCCCGCGACCGCGGTGTCCTCGCTGCGCCACCTGGCGCCGACGGAGCGCGGCCGCGCCCTCGTGTCACGCGCCCTGCGCGCCGCCCCGGGGAGCCTCCCGGTCCTGCGCAACGCTCACGCGGCGTTCGCGCGCGCCGCGCTCGCCGCCGAGGCGGCGCCGGCCGCGCGCGTCGAGGAGGCCGCATGTTCGATCTGACCCGGCTCGCCGCCGAGGGCGGCGTGGACGTGGCCGCGCTGCGCGTGAGCGAGCTCGCGCCGCGCTTCGCCGCGGCCCTCGTCATCGGCGCGGTGCTCGCGGTACGCCCGTGGCGCTGGCTCATGGGCCGCTCCACGCCGCGGCCGGAGATGGTCCAGGCGCAGATCCTGCTCTGCGTCGCCGCCACGATCATCACCATCGTCATCGGCGACAGCCTCGCGAAGGCGTTCGGCCTCGTCGGGCTGGGGAGCTTCGTCCGGTTCCGCTCCGGCCTCAAGGACCCCCGCGACGCCGCCGTGCTGTTCCTCGTCATCGGGCTCGGCATGGCCTGCGGGCACGGGAGCCTCCCGCTCGCCTTCACCGGCGCCGCGTTCGCGTCGCTCCTGCTCGCCGGCCTCGACCTGTTCAAGGTGCCGGACGCCCCGGCCAACCCCGAACCCGACGCGCGGTACCCCGAGGCGAGGCCGGTGGAGATCCGCCCCGCCGCGCCGCCGCCGGCCTCGAAGGAGATCGCCTGATGCCCCGCCGAAAGCTGCTGTCCGTCGCCGCCGCGCTGGCGCTCACCGCCTGCGGTGGAGAGTCCATCCCCTCCGGAGCCCAGCCGCCCGGCGGAGAGAGCACCCTCGCGCCGCTCGGCACGGGCGCCACGTGGCGCTACGAGATCGACGACCCGCTCCGCGGAAAGTTCGAGAAGGTCGTACGGGTGGTCGGTCCGAGGGCGATCCCCGACTCGACGGCCACCGCCATCCTCGTCGTGGACACGGAGCCGACGCAGGAGGAGCGCGCCTGGCTCCTGGAGAAGGACGGGTTCGTGCTGCGCGCCCGGGAGGAGGACTGGAAGACCGGCCAGACCACGCCCGCACGCATCACCACCTGGTCCCCCGCCGCCCCGAAGACGCTCTCCGCCGCCGCGCCGGTGGGCTACACCTACACGGCGACCGTCACCGAGAGCGAGTGGAGCGCCTCCGACGGGATCACCGGCGTCAAGGACCAGGTGTACCGCTTCACCGTGCTGGCCAAGGACGTGCCCGTCACCGTCCAGGGGCGCACGTACACCTGCCTCCAGGTGAAGCGGGAGCGCGTGGACAAGGTGGGCGACGACCGCATCTACTGGCTCGCGCCCGACGTCGGCAAGGTGCGTGAGGAGGGCGAGCGGACCGAGCAGCTGGTCGAGTACATCCCGGCCCCCTGATCGCGGCTCTCTGCGGTCAGCCGCCGCTGCACCTCGAACCCGTTCGGGGTGCACGGCGGCCCGCGCGGCGGCGAGCGGGAGCGACGCGCGGCGTCCGCGCCCGGGCGCGAGCGACATCGGCCGATTTCGGCTGCGCTGATGTAGGCAACCTCCCGTAAGGGCTGGGAAATCTCGCAGTCGTAACGTTGACCCCCCCGGGGAGCGAGACCTATACTTCCGGGCCGTCGGCGCTTTTTCTGGCCCCCTCTCGCCGAGCGTACCCACCTTGAGCGCACCCTCCCTGGACGAGCAGATCCGGTCACACCTCGAGACCCTGGAGGCGGCGCCGGGGGACCCCGGGGCGTTCGAGGCGCTCGAGGCGCTCTACGAGCAGGCCGCACGCTGGGAGGACCTCGTCGCCCTGTACGAGGGGCGCGCCCGCCTCGTGCCCCAGCCGGGCGCGCCGCTCCTCGCGAAGGCGGCCACGCTCGCGCGGACGAAGCTGCGGAACGTCGCGCGAGCGGAGGAGCTCTACCGGCAGCTCCTGCACGCGCAGCCCGCGGAGCCGGGCGCGCTCGCGGCGCTCGGGCAGCTCCTCTCGGAGCGCCAGGACTGGGCGGGGCTCGCGACGGTGCTCGAGCGCGCCGCCGCGGCGGCGGAGCCGGCCGACGCGGCGCGGCTCACGCTGCGCCTCGGCGTGCTGCAGGAGGAGAGGCTCGGACGGCGCGATCGCGCCGCGATCCTGTACGCGCGCGCGTGCCGGCTGGATCCCGCCCTCGGTGAGGCCCGCGATCGCGGGGTCGCCGCCTTCGCCGCGCTCCGGCACTTCGCCCAGGCGAAGCGGCTCCTCGACGAAGCCCGGGACGCCGGGGCGGAGGGCGGGCAGCTCGCGGCGGAGTACGCCCGCCTCGCCGCGCGGCTCGCCGACGAGCCGCTGGAACACGGGCTCGCGACCGACGCCGTCATCGAGGCGATCACGCTCGACCGGGCCGCGCCGGGCGCGGCCGCCACCCGCGACCGGCTGCGGGCGTTCCCGCGCGCGTGGCGGGACGAGGTCCGCGCGCTGGAGGCCCGCGTGCCGCAGGCGCGCGACCGTCGTGAGGCCGCGACCCTCCAGCTGCGGCTCGCCCAGCTCCACCTCGCCTACGACCCCGAGGGCACCCCGCGCGCGCTCGAGCGGATCGACCGCGCCTGGGCGTTCCTCCCCGGCGATCCCGCCGCGCTCGATCTCCTCGCTCGCATCCATGGGGAGAAGGGCGACCACCGCGGGTACTCGGACGCGCTCGCGCGGCTCGCCGCGCAGACCCGCGACCGCGCGGCCCTGGTCGCGCTGCACCTCGAGATGGCGCGCGTCGACGTGGTCCGGTTCAGCGACGCCGACAGCGCGCTCGCGGCGCTCGGCAAGGCGCTGGCGCTCGATCCCGCCTGCGAGCCCGCCGCGCTCCAGGCGTTCGAGCACCACGCCGACGCGGGCCGGTTCGAGGAGGCGCTCGCGACGCTCGAGCGGCACCTGGCGGCGGCGCAGCCCAAGGCGGCGCACGCGCCGCTGCGGGTGCGCGCCGCGCAGCTCGCGCGCGAGCGGCTCGGCGATCCCGCGCGCGCCCGGCGCCACCTCGAGGCGGCGCTGCGCGCCGATCCGGGCCACGCGCCGGCGGCGGCGGCGCTCGCCCCCCTGCTCGAGGAGGCGGAAGAGTGGAGCGCGCTCGCGCAGGTGCTCGAGGCGTCGGCCGGGCTGGAGCGCGATCGCGCAGAGCGGATCCGGATCCTGGAGCGGCTCGCGGAGGTGCAGCAGGAGCAGCTGGGCCGGCCGAAGGAGGCGCTGCGCACCCTCTCGCGCGCGCTGGCGCTCGAACCGTCGCGGGCCGCGACGCGCAAGGCGATGGAGGGCGCGGCCGCACGGGCCGACGCCTTCCTCGATCTCGTGCGCGCCTACCGCGCCGCGGCGACCGCGGTCCAGGACGACCTGCGGGCGAAGAAGACCTTGCTCCGCCGGGTGGCGGAGATCCTCGATCGCGACCTGGGGAAGCCGGACGAGGCCGTGGGCGCCTGGCGCGCCCTCGCGGAGCTCGATCCCGAGGACCGCGGCGCCACCGCGGCGCTCGAGGCCTGCATGGCGCGGGCGGGGCAGCAGGTCGAGCTGGCGAGCGAGCTGGAGCAGCGGCGCGACGCCGCGGAGGGCGACGAGCGCCGCGCGCTCTCGGCGCGCCTCGGACGGCTGTGGGTGGACGCCGGCCAGCCGGAGCGTGCCGCCGCCGCCTGGCGCGACACCCTGGCGGTGGAGGAGGACGACGAGGGGCTCTGGGGGCTGAACGGGGCGCTCGAGGCCATCCCGGGAGCCCGCGCCGCCGAGGAGCGCGCCGGCGTCCTCGCGCGCCTCGCCACGCGCAGGGGCGGCGCGGAGCGGGCCGCGGTGGAGATCGCCCGCGCCGAGCTGCTCGCCGATCCGCTCGCGCGCCACGGGGAGGCGGCGGAGCTCGCCCTCTCGGTGCTGCAGGCAGGGGGCGTCGGGCCCGCGCAGCAGGGCGACGCCATCGCGCTGCTCGAGCGGCTCCTCGCGCGCGCGGTCGAGCCGCTGCGCATCTCGCAGGCGCTCGCGCGCGCGTACGCCGCCCTCGGGGACGCCGCGCGGCACGCCGGCTCGCTCGAGCGGCTCGCCCGCGAGCTGCCCGCGGACGCCGACCCGCACGAGCGAGCGCGCCACCTGCTCGATGCCTCCACGCTCCGGGCGGATCGGCTCGGGGACGCGCGCGGCGCGCTGTCCGCGGCGCTCGCCGCCGTGCGCGCGTGCCCGCAGCACGCCGAGGCCCGCCGCCGCGCCGAGATCCTCGCCGCAGGCGTCGGGGCCGAGCGCGAGCTCTTCGAGGTCCTCGTCGAGGCCGCGGGCAAGCTCGCCGCCCGCCCGGAGGACGAGCTCCCGCTGCGGCTCCGCGCGGCCTCGATCGCCGAGGAGGATCTGGGCGCGTTCGAGGACGCCGCGCGCGAGCTGCGACGCGCCCTCGAGCTCGCGCCCGACGACGCGGCCGCGCTCGCGGCGCTCACCCGCGTCACCCTCGCCGCCGAGCGGTGGGTGGACGCGGCGGCGCTCCTCGCCGACCGCGCCGCCCGGGCCGACGGCGCCGAGCGGGCGGCGCTGCTGGCGCAGCGCGCAGCGGTGCTGCACGACGGCCTGCGCGACGCGGCGGCCGCGGCGGCGGCTCTGCGCGAGGCCCTCGCGGCGGCGCCCGGCGACGGCCGCGCGCGGCTCCTCGCCCGGCTCGCCGTGGCGCTGGGCGACGCGGGCGACGTCCAGGGGCGGGCGGAGGCGCTCGCGGAGCTCTCCCGCGCCGCCGCCGACCCGGCGGAGGCCGCCCGCGCCGCGCTGGAGAGCGCGCGCATCCAGGACGAGCTGGGCGACGCGCCCGCGGCGGCGGAGCGGCTCGCCGCGGCGCTCGCCGCCAGGCCGGACGACCCGGCCACGCTCGCCGCGGTGGAGGCCCACCTCGACGGGACGAACCCCGCGGCGGTGGCGACCGCCGCGCGGGCCCTCGCGCGCCACCCCGACCCGCGCCGGCGCGCCCGCGCCCACGAGGCCGAGGCGCGCGCCGCCGCCGATCCGGGCGCGCGCGCCGCGGCGTGGCGGGCGGCCGCGCGCGTCCACGATCAGGAGCTGCATCAGGCCTCGCTCGCGTTCCTCGCCATGGCGGAGGCCGTCCGCGCCGCGCCGGCCGACGCGGCGCACCGCGCCGAGCTCCGTCGCCTCGCCGCGGAGGCGCAGGAGGCGGAGGCGTGCGCGCGGGTGTACGACGCCCTCGCGGACGCCGCCCCGCCGGAGCTGCGCGCCGCGATCCTGCGTGAGCGCGCCGAGCTCGCCGACCGTCGCAAGGATCCCGACGCCGCCGCCGAGGCGTGGGGCCGGCTGCTCTCGGCCTGCCCCTCCGACCGCGAGGCGCTCTCCGCGCTGCGCCGGCTGCACCGCGGGCGCGAGCGCTGGGGCGAGCTCTCCGACGTCTGCGCCGAGATCGCCCGCCGCGCGGGGGATCCTGCGGCGCGGGAGGACGCGCTGCGCGAGGAGGCGGCGGTCGCGGAGGGCAAGCTCGGCGATCCCGCTCGCGCCGCCGCCGCCTGGACGCAGGTGGCCGCCATCGCCGCGGAGGACGCCGAGGCCGCCGCCGCCCTCGAGCGGCTGCACGAGCGGCTGGACCGGCCCGCCGAGCTGGCCGCCGCCCTCGAGCGGAGGCTCGCCCGCGGCTTCGACCCCGAGGCCGCCGCGCGGCTCGCGGAGCTGCGCCGCACCCGGCTCGACGATCCGGCCGGCGCGCTCGAGCTGCACTCCGAGCTGCTCCGCCGCGATCCCGCGCGCACCGCCTCGCGCGACGCGATCGTGGGGCTCGCGGCCACGGCCGGCGAGGTGGGCCGCGACGCGCTCGACCTCGCCGACGCGGCCCTGACCGCGGCCGGCGAGCACGCCCTGCGCGTCGCCGCGCGGGAGGAGCGCCTCCGCGCGGTGCAGGCGCCGGCGGAGCGAGCCGCGCTGCTCGGGGAGATCCGAGAGCTGATGGAGCGGGAGCTCGGCGAGCCCGCGATGGCCTTCGTCGCCGCGTGCCGCGCCTTCGGGGAGGGCGGCGAGGTCCGCGGCACGGTGGAGGCCGAGCTCGAGCGGCTCGCCCGCGCCACCGGGAACGAGGACGCGCTCTGCGAGCTGTGGGAGGAGGCCGCCCACGAGGCGGGGCCCGAGGAGGCGCTCTCCCTCCGGCGTCGCGCGGCGCGCCTGCGCACCGAGGGCGGTGGGGGACCGGCGGCGATCGCGGCGTGGCGCGCGGTGGTCGAGGCGGCCCCCGACGACGCCGAGGCGCTCGAGGCCCTCGAGGCCCTGTTCGCGGCGGCGCGCTCCGCGTCGGAGCTGCTCGCGCTCGCCCGCCACCGGGCGGCGCTGGCCGAAGGCGGCGAGCGCGCCGAGCACCTGCTGCACGCGGCGCGCGTCGCCGAGGAGCTCGGCGATCCGGACACCGCGCGCGAGGCGTACCTCGCCGCCCGTGACGAGGCGCCCGGCGACGTGGCCGTGCTGGAGGGGCTCGAGCGCCTGCTGCCGCGCGGCGGGCCCGAGTGGCTCGAGGTCGTGGGGGCGCTCGCCGACGCGACCGCGGGCGACCCCGCGCGCCGGGGCGCGCTGCTGCTGAAGCGCGCCGCCGCGCTCGAGGCCGCCGAGGACGCCCACCCCGCCATCGAGGCCTACGCCGACGTGCTCGCCGAGCTGCCCCGCGACCCGGGGGCGGTGGCCGGGCTGGAGCGGCTCCTCGCGCGGCCCGACGCCCGCGGCGCCGCCGCGCGCGTGCTCGAGGACGTGCTCCGCGCCGCCGGCGACACGCGCCGGCTCGCCGCCCTGCTCGAGGTGCGGCTCGAGACCGCCGACGACGCCGAGCGGGCGCCGCTCCTCGCCGAGATCGCGGCCCTGCAGGAGCGGCTCGGCGACCGCGGCCGCGCCTTCGGCGCCAAGCTGCGGGAGCTGCAGGGCGCGCTGCAGCGCGGCACCGACGCGCCGGGCGCGCGCGCCGAGCTCGAGCGCCTCGCGGCGGCGACCGGGGCCTGGGAGGAGCTCGCGGGCGCGTTCGAGGACGCGCTCGCCGTCCCCGGCCTGGCCCCGCAGATCGCGCTCGAGCTCAAGCGGCGGCTCGCGGTGATCACCGCGGACCGGCTCGGCCGGCCCGAGGGGGCGGCGCGCTGGTACGAGGAGATCGCGGACGTGGCGCCGAGCGCCGAGGTGCTGGGCGCGCTCGCGCGTGTTTACCGGAAGGTCGGGGCGCACCGCGAGCTCGCGCGCGCCCTCGAACGGCTCGCCGACGTCGCGCCGGCGGCCGCGGCGCGCAAGGAACTCCTGCTCGAGGTGGCGAAGATCATGGCTGAGCAGCTCTCCGACCGGGACGGCGCCATCGCCGCCTACCGGAAGATCCTGTCCGTCGATCCCGAGGATCCCAACGCGCTGCGGCTGCTGGGCAAGATGCTCGGCGCCGCCGAGCGGTGGGACGACCTCGCGAACGTGCTCTCCCGCGAGGTCGCGGTCGCCGACCGGCAGCCGAACCTCGTCGTGGAGGCCGCCGAGCTCCGCTACCGCCTCGGGCGCATCCGCCACCAGCGGCTCTCCGACGCGGAGGGCGCGCTGGCCTGCTACCGCGCGGTGCTCGAGAAGGTGCCGCGCCACCCCGCCGCGCTCGCCGCGCTGGAGGACCTCGCCCGCGCGAGCGGCCCGGCGGCCATCGAGGCGGCCACGCTGCTCGAGCCGATCTTCGCGACGGGCGGGGAGCACGGGAAGGTGATCGAGGTCCTCGAGGCGCGCGCCGCGCACGAGACCGAGCCCGCCGCGCGGGCCGCCCTGCTGCGCCGGATCGCGGGCGTGTACGGCGGGGCGCTGCGGAACGCGGAGATGGCGTTCCTCGCCGCGAGCCGGGCGCTCGCCGCCGATCCCGACGCGCCGGAGTCGCTCGAGCTCGCCGCCCGCTTCGCCGAGGCGTCCGGGCTCGGCGACGAGCTCGCGGCGCTCTTCGCCGAGCACGCGGACCGGGCGCACGCGCCCGCCGCCCGCGCCGAGTACCAGCGGCGCATCGCGCGCCTCGCGCTGGGCGATCCCCGCCGCGCCGCGGAGGCGTGGCAGCGGCTGCTCGATCTCGCCCCGGACGACCGGGAGGCGATCGCAGGCCTCGCCGCGGCCCTGCGCGACGGCGCCGAGCCGGAGGCGCTCGCGCAGGCGCTGCGGCGCGCGCTGTCGGTGGAGGAGTCGCCCGAGGCGCGCGCCGCGCTGCACGCCGAGCTCGCCGTCCTCCAGGACGAGCGGCTCGGCGACGTGACCGGCGCGATCCAGAGCCTGCGCGAGGTCCTGGAGCTCGCGCCCCACGACCGGGACGCGCTCGCGCGGCTCGACCGGCTCTGCGTCCGGACGGAGCGCTGGGTGGATCTCGCGGACGTGCTCGCCCGCGAGATCGCGGCCGCGGCGGCGGCCGGCGACGAGGCCGCGCTCGTGCCGCTCCGCCAGCGGCTCGCGGAGCTCAGCGAGACGCGCCTGCTCGATCGCGAGGGCGCCGTCTCGCTCTACGAGGAGGTGCTCGCCGCGCGCCCGGACCACCCCGAGGCCATCGCGCGGCTCGAGGCGATCCTCCAGAAGGACCCGGGCAACGCGCGCGCCGCGGCGATCCTGGAGGACGCCTACGCCCGCGGCGGCGACGTCTCGAAGCAGGCGGCCGTGCTGGAGGTGCGCGCCGCCGAGCGGCCCGATCCGCTCGAGCGCAAGGCCCTCTACGTCCAGCTCGCCGAGCTCCGGGAGGCGCAGCTCGGCGACCCGCAGCTCGCGTTCCTCGCGCTCTGCAAGGCGTTCCGCGAGGATCCCGCCGACCCGGCCCTCCGCGCCCGGATGGAGACGCTCGCCGAGGCGAGCGGGCACGAGGAGGAGCTCGCCGCCATCTACGAGGACGAGCTCGATCGGCTCCCGCCGATGGAGACCGCGAAGGTCGCGCTCTGCCTGGGCGCGCTCTACGAGGAGAAGCTCGGCGAGCCCGCCCGCGCGGCCACCTTCCTCCGCAAGGCGATGGCGCTCGACGAGGGCGCGGCGCCGCAGGCGCTGCCCGCGCTCGAGCGGCTCTTCCAGCGGCTCGAGCAGTGGGAGGAGCTCGCGGACGTCCTCGGCCAGCGCGCCCACCGCGCGCAGGGCCCCGACAAGGTCCAGACGCTGTTCCGGCTCGGGCAGCTCTGCGAGGAGCGGCTCGCCGCGCCGGACCGCGCAGCGGAGGCGTACGAGGCCGCGGCCGCCGCCGACCCGCGCCACGTGCCCTCGCTGCGTGCGCTCGAGGCGCTGTACGAGGGCGCCGGCCGGCACGAGGACCTGTTCCGCAACCTCGCCGCCCAGCGGGTGGCCCCCGGCGACGCGGCCGCGCGCGAGCGCGTCCTCGCGAAGATGGCGGCGCTCGCCGCGGAGCTCGGCCGGCTCGACGAGGCGGTCGCGCTCTGGAAGGAGCTGCTCGCCGCGCGCCCGCGCCACGAGGGCGCCCTCGCCGCGCTCGAGGACCTCTACGAGCGGCTGGAGCGCTGGCAGGATCTCGCCCAGCTCCTGCGCCTGCGCGTGCAGGCGACCGTGGACCGCCGCGAGATCGCGCGCCTGAACGACAAGCTCGGCGCGATCCTCGGGACCCGGCTCGGCGACATGGGCCAGGCGGTCCAGTCGTACAAGGCGGTCCTCGACTCCGATCCGAAGAACCGCCGCGCGCTCGAGTCGCTCCGCGACATCTACGCGGCGCAGGGGGAGGCGGAGGCGCTCGCCGGCGTGTACCGCCGCCTCGTGCCGCTGCAGGAGGACGCGGCGGGCGTGAAGCGCGTCCGGATCGAGCTCGCCGAGGTGCTGCTGCGCGCCGGGAACAAGCGCGAGGCGGTGGAGCAGGCGAAGCTCGGGTTCGACATCGAGCCGCACGCGGCGGACGAGCTGGTGCGGCTGGAGGAGGTGTTCCGGTCGGCGGGCGCGGCGGCGGACGGCGTGCGCGCGGCGGAGGCCCGGGCGGCGCTGCTCGCCGCGCAGGGCGGTCCCGCCGAGGCCGTGCCGGCCTGGCTCGCGGTGGCCGAGCTGTGGAGGCAGCAGCGGAAGCCCGACGCCGCCGCGGCGGCGCTCGACAAGGTGCTCGAGCTCGACCCGGCGAACCGGAGCGCCTACGACGAGCTGCGCGCCGTCCACGAGGCGGCCGGCAACTGGCGGGCGTACGCGCGCGTGTGCGACCTCTTCGCGCCATACGTGGTCGATCCCGCCGAGAAGATCGCGCTCCTCAAGGAGGTCGCCGCGGTCCACGAGAAGCGGCTCGGGCAGAAGGAGATGGCCTTCCTCTCCTGGTGCCGCGCCCTCGCGGACGCGCCCGGGGACGCCGAGGCGCTCGGGGCCGCGACGCGGCTCGCCGACGAGACCGAGGCGCAGGAGGAGCTCGCCGCGGTGCTGGAGCAGGTCTCCGAGGACGCGCGCGGGACGGCGCGCGCGCGGCTGCTGCTCCGGCTCGGCAAGGTGCGCGACGAGCGGCTCGACGACCTGGAGGGCGCCGAGGCCGCCTTCCGGCGGGCGCTCGAGGCGGACCCGGCGAGCCCCGAGGCGCTCGAGGCGCTCACCGAGCTCTTCAAGCGGCGCGGCCGCGTCCGCGACCTCGTCATCACCCTCGAGCAGAAGCTCGAGGCGGCGGCGGGCCTGGACGAGAAGAAGGCGACGCTGCTCGAGGTCGCGAAGATCTACGACGGCGAGCTCTCCGACGTGGACGAGGCGGTGGGCGCGCTCCGCCGCGTGCTCGAGCTCGACGGCGCCGACGGCACGGCGCTCGAGGCGCTCTCGGCGCTCTACCGCCGCGAGCAGCGCTGGGCGGATCTCGCCGGCGTGCTCTCCCGCGCGCGCGACCTCGCCGCCGGCGACGCCGAGCGCATCGGGTTCCAGCTGCAGATCGCCTCGCTCTACGAGAACGAGATCGGCGACGAGGAGGCGGCGGTCGAGGCGTACCGCACCGTGCTCGGCCTGGACGACCGCAACGTCGAGGCGCTCGCCGGGCTCGAGCGGCTCTACACCAAGCTGGACCGCTTCGCCGAGCTGAACCGCGTGTACGAGCGGCAGATCGCGCTCGCCGCCGATCCCCGCGAGAAGGTGCGGATCCTCGCGAAGAGCGCCGGGATCCACGAGGAGAAGCTGCACGACCCGCGCGCGGCCATCGAGAAGGAGGAGGCCATCCTCCGCGTGGACGGCGCCAACCTCACCGCGGTGAAGGCGCTCGAGCGGCTCTACCGCGACGAGGGGCTCTGGGATCGGCTCATCAGCGTGATGCAGCACCACCTCTCGCTCGTGACCGACCGGCGCGAGCAGGTCGCCCTCGAGGTCGGCATCGGCGAGGTGTGGTGGAAGGAGATGTCCCGGGTCGACCGGGCGGAGGCGATCTTCAACCACGCCCTGCAGCTCGAGCCGGACTCGCGCGAGGCGGTCTCCGCCCTCGGCCGGCTGTACGAGCGCAGCGGCAACTGGAACCTCGCCCTCGACATGCTGCGCCGCGAGGCGCGCATCGCCGGCGGCGCCCGGGACGCGGTGGACATCCACGTCCGCATCGGCGCGATCCACGAGGACATGCTCATGGATCCCGCGGGCGCGAAGGAGGCGTACGCGCGGGCGCTGCAGCTCGACGCGGGGTGCCTGCCGGCGATCCGGGCGCTGAAGGGGATCGCCGAGCGCGAGCGCGATCGCGACCGGTACCTGGAGATGCTCGTCGAGGAGGCGCGCTACACCGCCGACGCCGCGGAGAAGACCCGCCTCTACACCGCGGCGGGCCGCGTCTACCACGAGGAGCGCGACGACCGCGATCAGGCGGCGCGCTACTACGAGGAGGCGCTGAAGCGCACCCCCGGCCACCCCGACGCGGCCCGGCCGCTCGCGGACATCTACGTCGCGCTCTCGCGCTGGCCCGACGCCGAGCGCGTCCTCGACGCGGTGGTCGAGGCGCTGGCGCTCGAGGGCGACCCGAAGGAGCTCTGCCGCCAGTCCTACCGGCAGGGCTACGTCGCCGAGAAGCTCGGGAAGCGCGACAAGGCGCTCGGGTGCTACCGGCGGGCCTACGAGCTCGACGCCACGTACCTGCCCGCGCTGGAGGGGCTCGGCAACCTGCTCGTCGCCGAGCAGCAGTGGGAGGAGGCGCTCCGGATCTTCACCACCGTGATCGTCCACCACCGCGACTCCCTCACGGACCTCGAGGTGGTGGAGACGCACTGGCAGATCGGCGAGATCGCCGCGAAGCTCGGCCAGGCCGAGCGCGCCGCCAACGCGTTCCGGAAGGCCCTCGAGATCGACGCGAACCACGAGTCGTCGCGACGCAGCCTCGTCGCCACGCTGGAGGCGCTGGGCGACGTCGAGGGAGCGGTCGAGCAGCGGCAGCGGCTGCTGCCCCTCCTCGACGCCCCCGCGAAGCTCGCGAACCTCGTCGCCATCGGCGAGGCCTGCCGCGACAAGCTCAAGGACCCGTACCAGGCGATCGACGCCTTCCTGGCCGCCTCCAAGCTCGACCCGACGTCGCTCCAGGTGACGGAGGCGCTGCTCGGCCTCTACCGCGAGACGCGCCAGGGGCAGAAGGCCGCCGACGTGCTCGCGCAGATCCTGGCGCGCCCGGAGGTGCAGGCCGATCCCGTGCGGGCGGCGAAGCTGCACACCACCCTCGCCGACGTGCTGCAGGACGAGGTGAAGGACGAGACGGCGGCGGTGGCGGAGCTCGAGAAGGCGCTCGACCGCAACCCGCGCCTCGTCCAGGCGTTCGCGAAGATCGAGGAGATCCTCACCAAGGGCAAGCGCTGGACGGATCTCGAGCAGGCCTACGTGCGGATGATCCAGCGGCTCCCCAAGACGCCGGACGTCGCGCAGGCGCGCGTCGCGCTGTGGCGCACGCTCGGCGATCTCTACCGCGACGTGCTCCGCAACGAGGACGGCGCGCGCACCGCCTACGGGGTGGTCGCGCGCACGGACCCGGAGGACGCCGCCGCGGCGGAGGCCTACGCGGACCTCGCCGCGCGCAAGCCGGGGGAGGAGGCCGGGGCGATCGCGGCGTACCGGCAGCTCGTGAAGCTCGCGGCGAAGCCGCAGAAGGCGGCGTCGGCCCTCGTGACGCTCCACGCCGCGCGCAAGCAGTACGACCTCGCCTACTCGGCGGCGCAGGTCCGGGTCCACCTGCTCGGCGGCGCGAGCGACGACGAGGCGCAGGTGGTCGGGCGGCTGCGCAAGTTCGCCCGCGATCACGCGAGCCGGCCGCTCGACGACGCGCTCTGGGCGCTGCTGCTCCACGAGCGCGTGAAGGGGCCCCTCGCGGACATCCTGACGCTCCTGGCCCTCCACGCGCGCGGCATGTTCGTCCAGCGCGAGAAGGACCTCGGCCTCACTCCCAAGAAGGACGAGCTCGACGTGCGCGGCTCGATGCTCTTCTTCGCGAACATGTTCAAGTACGTCGAGCGCACGCTCGGCCTGGAGGGGCGCCTGCGGCTCTTCCGCAAGGACGACGTGCCGCAGCGCCTGCAGCTCGTTCCGACGGAGCCGCCCGGGCTCGTCGCCTCGGAGGACATGTTCCGCGAGCGCCCGAAGAAGGAGCTGTGGTTCGCCATCGCCAAGGCCATGGCGTTCGCGCGCCCGGAGCTCCTGCTCGCGCGGCTCATGCCGCACGACCAGCTCGACCTCGTGTTCCAGGCGGCGTGCTCGGTGGGGACCTCCCGCTTCGTGGTCACCGCGGATCCGCACCTCGTCGAGAAGCTGAAGCGCGAGATCGAGCGCACGCTGCCCGAGAACGTCCGCAAGAACACCCTCAAGCTGCTGACGCGGAGCTACTGCGACGTGCAGCACCCCGGCGACGTGCGGGCCTACCTGGACGGCGCGGAGCTGACCTCGAACCGGGTCGCGGCGCTCCTCGCCTGCGACCTCGACGTCGTGCGCCGGGCGGTGGTCGGGGAGAAGCCACAGGTTTCCAAGCTGAGGGACGAGACGCGCCTGCGCGATCTGGCGGGGTTCTGCGTCTCCGAGGAGTACGCCACCCTGCGGGAGAAGCTCGGGCTGTCGTGCGTGGTGCCCGCGTGAGCGCTCCTTCCTTCCTTGACGCTTCACGTCGCCCAAACTTAGGATCCACGCGGGTTTACCAATGAAATTCACCTGCGAGAGCTGCAGCGCGCAGTACATGATCTCGGACGAGAAGGTCGGGCCGTCCGGGGTGAAGGTCCGTTGCAAGAAGTGCGGGACCGTCATCCACGTGCGTCGTCCCGCTGAGGACGCGGCCTCCGCGCCCGCTCCGGCCCCCGCCGGAGGAGGGGGCGGGCTCGACGTCGAGCTCGGCAACGCGTTCGACAACGCCTTCGGCGACTCGCCCGCGCGAGCGGCGGCGCAGGCTCCCGCCCCCGATCTCTCCGCCACCCAGGGCATGGACGCGGAGGACGTCGCGCGCATCGCGGCAGGGTCCGCGCCGGCTGCGACCGAGTGGTACGTGGCGATCGGACAGGCCCAGGTCGGACCGCTGCCGCTCGCCGAGGTGAAGCGGAAGTGGGAGGGCGGTGAGATCGGTCCCGACTCGCTCGTGTGGCGCCCCGGGATGGCCGACTGGGGGCCGCTCTCCGCGGTCGCGGACCTCGCGGGCTATCTCTCCCCCGTGCCGCAGGCGGCCTCGCGCTCCACCGCACGCCACGCCGAGGCGCGCTCGGAGCCCGGCGCGGGGCGAGGCGGGGAGGCGGCCGCTCCGGCCGCCGACGTCTCGTGGAAGCCGGTCGCGGCCTCCGCGCTCGCCGCGCTCGCGAGCGAGGAGATGGCCGCAGGTGGCAAACCGGCCCAGCGGACGGAGCCGCGTCCGAACGGCGGCGTGAAGTCTCTCGTGGACGCGCTGCCGGAGGGCGGGGGGGTCGACCCGACCGGCGCGATCCCGCTCCCGATCAAGGTGCTCGAGTCCACCGGAGAGAAGAAGCTCGAGCGACGCTCCTCGGTGGCACGCGGCGCCGAGGAAGCCCGCCGCCGCAGCGTCTCGCGCGCGGTCCTCCTCGGCGTGACCGCCGTGGCGATCCTCGTCGCGGGCACGGCCGCGCTCGGCGTCTGGTACATGAACCGGCAGCTCGACCGCGTCGAGCGCGCGCCGGTCGCGACCGCGCCTGCCCCTGCCGCGGCGCAGCCGGCGGCGGTGCAGCAGGCGCCCACGCCCACGCCCGCGCCGGCGCCCCAGGAGGCGGTGGCTGCCGCCACCCCGCCCGCGCCCCCTGCCGCAGCCCCAGCCGAGAAGGCTCCGCCCGCTCCGGTCGCGGAGCCGGCGCCGAAGCCGGCGGCCGAGACGCCGCGCGCCGCCGAGCCGCCGCCCAGCCAGAAGCCCTCGCCCGTTCGGACCGTCCGGCGTGAGCCTCCGCGCGAGACGCGCGTCGCCAAGGCGCCGCCTGTCGCCCCGCCCGCGCCCGCGCCCGAGCCTGCCCCGCGCAAGCGCTCGGGCTCGGTCCTCGACTTCGAGTCCAACGACGCCGCCCTCGACGAGGCGCTCGGCGGCGGGTCCTCCTCGTCCGGTCGCTCGGTGTACGTCCCGCCGCGCCCCGGCGGCGAGCTGCCTGCCAAGCTCAGCTCGGCGCAGATCAACGAAGGCGTCGCCGGCCGCATCGACGGCCTGCAGCGCTGCGTGTCCGAGCAGAAGTCTCGCGACGCCGACGCCACCGGCACCCTCAAGATGCGCTGGCTCATCAACGCCGACGGCTCCGTGCGCGACGTGAAGTGCCTCACGCCCGAGTACGCCAGCGGCCAGTTCGCCCAGTGCCTCGCCGGCGTGGTGAGGACGATCAAGTTCCCGCGCTCCGCGACGAACGGCCAGGAGGTCACCTTCCCGTTCCGGTTCTAGGGACCGAGGGGTCGGGCGTGCCCACGTCCCGCCGGGTTCGCTTGACCGGCGGGCGGGTCGCTGCCACTGTCCCGCCGACCCGCAGTCGACGAGGAGAGGTGGCGTTGCACACGAAGCTCGCGCCGGCGCCCGCCGGCGGGTACCGCCCCCTCGAGCGGATGGGCGTCGCGGAGCTGGAGTCGCTGCGCGTCATCCTGCGCGGCGGCTCCGTGATCGACTGGCGGCGGCTCAACTTCCGCGATCGCGCGGAGGTCGACTCGTACCTGCGCCTCAACCAGTTCGACCACGAGGACTCCCGCGACGAGCGGCGGCTGCGCGCGATCCTGGCGCAGGCCGTCGAGTACCTCCGCTGCGTCTTCGGCTATCGCGTCGCCGAGCCCGTGGCCCAGCCGGAGGACCTGCGCGACCTGTTCCTCCTCGCCTCGGGGACCGTCGAGCCGCGGCGCTACCGGCGGATCGCGTGCGTCGTGCTCAAGGTGATGCACGTGATCCACCACCTCGAGGCGCGGGAGCTGCTCTTCCGCACGCCGCTGCGCGAGTCGGACCTCGCGCAGCGGGCGCACCGGCGCATCATGGCCGAGGCGGAGCGCATGCGGGCGGCAGGGCTGCCGGTGCTCGAGTTCGCCGGCAACTCGAAGTCGCGCGACTCGCTCGTCACGAAGCTCCTCGCCAAGAAGGAGTCGGTCGCCGCGCAAGTGTTCGATCGCGTCCGGTACCGGGTGGTGACCGAGCGCACCGACCAGATCGCGCCCGTCGTCTGGCACCTCACCCAGACGCTCTTCCCGTTCAACTACGCGGTGCCCGGCCAGACGCAGAACAACCTGGTCGGCTTCCAGGATCTGCTCGCCGCCCACCCCCGCCGCGGCCAGATCATCCCGGAGCTGCAGCTCCCCGCCGATCTGGAGCGGCGCGATCCGGTCAGGAAGCGCAACGAGTTCAGCGGCCGCGACTTCCGGGTGCTCAACTTCGTCGTCGACCTGCCGGTGCGGATCGACGAGCTCCTGCCGCCGCTCGACCCGATGGCGGACGAGCTCGGCCGCATCGTGTTCTCCCTCGTCGAGTTCCAGGTGGTGGACGCCGCGACGGCCGCGCGGAACGAGGAGGGCGACGCGTCGCACGAGCGCTACAAGCGGCGCCAGCACCAGCGCGTGCTGCGGCGGCTGTCGCGCGGGCTCGTGGTCCCGAAGAAGGGGAAGCGAGGTGGGGGATGAGGGAGACGACGAAGGAGAGCCCGGTGGACCGGGGCGAGGTGGAGCTGCCCGGACGCTGCCAGGTGTGCGGGGCGGAGGGGAAGACCATCGCGGTCCCGTCCGCGCCGCCGCCCAACGAGTTCTGCGCCCGCTGCGCCATCGAGTACGGCGAGGCGGCCGCGGCGGACGAGGACGAGGAGCTCGGTCCGTAGCCGGCGAGGAGTGCCACGCGCGGCGCGCGCCCCCCGGCGGCGGCGAACCTCACGCCGTCCGCCGGTCGGTCCACCCATGAGCCGCGCCGCCTACTTGCGGCCCTTCTTGCGCGCCTTCTTGCGCGCCTGACGCTCCGCCTTGCGCTTCTTGTTCCGGACGTCGCGGTCCTTCTTCGACTCGAGCGCGATGGGCTCGGGCGCGTAGCCCATGAGCCGCGCGCGCGCCATGGCGCCAGCGGACATCGGCGGCGTATACCCCTTGGGCAGCCCCATCTGCTGAGCCATGGCGGCGTCGGGGACGAGGCCGCCCTGGAGCGCGCGCTCCACCGCGTGCGCGTCCGCGCCGAGCACGTCCTCCATGCCCTTGCCCTGCAGCTTGCGGAGGCTCATGAGCTGCTTCACGCCGGGCAGGCGCGAGAGCAGGCCGGGGGCGGACCCCACCTGCTTCATGACCCCGCGCATCGCGTTGTACTGCTTGAGGAGGTCGCGCACCTCCTTCTCGCCGCGGCCGGAGCCGCGGGCGATCCGCTTCACGCGCCCCTCGGTGATGACGTCCGGGCGGAGCCGCTCGGCCTTCGTCATCGAGTCGACCATCGCGACGATCTTCGTCAGCGCCTGATCGTCGAACTGGAAGCCCTCCGGCAGGTCGCCGAAGAGCGGGAACTTCTCCATCAGCTCGCCGAGCGGCCCCATCTTCCGGACGAGCCGGATCTGGTTCACGAAGTCCTCGAGCGTGAAGTCGCCCGAGAGGATCTTCTGGGCCTCCGCCTCCGCGGTCTCCTCGTCGACGTGCTGCTCGAAGTCCTTGACCAGCCCGACGATGTCGCCGAACCCGAGGATGCGCGAGGCGAGCCCCTCGGGGCGAAACTCCTCGAGCCGATCGAGCGACTCGCCCATGCCGAGGAACTTGATGGGCTTGCCGGTGACCTCCTTGATGGAGAGCGCCGCGCCGCCGCGGGCGTCGCCGTCGAGCTTCGTGAGGATGAAGCCGTCGAGCGCGAGGCGCCGGTCGAACTCCGCCGCCGTCTTCACGGCGTCCTGGCCGATCATGGCGTCGGCCACGAGGAGGATGTTCTCCGGCGCGACGTGGCGCTTGATCTCCTCGAGCTCCACCATGAGCTCCTCGTCGACGGCGAGGCGGCCCGCGGTGTCGTAGATGACGACGTTCGCCTTCTCGCGGGGGGCCGCCTCGAACGCGTGGCGGCACATCTCCGGCGGCGACACGCCCGGCTCGTGGAACACCGGCACGCCCAGGCGCTCCCCGAGCACCTTCAGCTGGTCCACGGCGGCGGGCCGGTAGACGTCGGCGGCGACGAGGAGCGGCCGCTTCCCTTCCTTGAGGAGCTTGCTGGCGATCTTGCCGGCGGTGGTCGTCTTGCCCGAGCCCTGCAGCCCGACCATCATGATGCCGGTCGGCCGCCCCCGCTCCCCGTGGCGGAGCGAGGTGTCGACCGGGCCCATGAGCGCCTCGAGCTCGTCGTGGCAGATCTTGACGAAGTGGTCCTGCGGCGTGACCCGCACGACGCCCTTCTCCGTCTTGACCTTGGTGTCGACGACCTCGCCGATGGCCTTCTCGCGCACCCGCGCCACGAACCGCTTCACGACGTCGAAGGAGACGTCGGCCTCGAGCAGCGAGACGCGGATGTCGCGCAGGGCGTCGTCGACCACCTCGGGGGTGATCTCCGTCCGGCCCTTCAGCTTGTTGCGCGCTGCCTTGAACCCCTTGGATACGGTCTCGAGCATGGACTCCGGGTGCCTCCACCAGGGCCGGGCTTATAACACGGCCATGGCTGCAGATCCGTCCACGGGCGAGGGCCCCAGGTTCTTCACCGTCGAGGAAGCGAACGCGCTCGTCGCAGCGCTGGAGCTCGAGTTCGGGCGCCTCGCCAGCGTCCGGACCGAGCTGGCGCCGCTCGTGGAGTCCATCGGCGGGCCCGACGTCGCCGTCGCCATCCTCCAGGGGGAGGAGCCCCCGGAGGGCAGGGAGGCGGACGCGGCCCGGCTCGAGCGGCTCGCCGGCGAGATCACCGGGGTCATCGAGCGGGTGAACGACATGGGCTGCCTCGTGAAGGACGTCGAGATGGGGCTGGTGGACTTCTACGCGCTCGTCGACGGCGAGCCGGCGTTCCTGTGCTGGCAGTTCGGCGAGCCGGCGGTGAACCACTGGCATCCGCTCGACGGAGGGTTCGCCGCGCGCGAGGAGATCGCCGGGGTGAGCCCCAACGCCCCGGCGTACCGCAACTGAGGACGCACCCGGCGCCGCCCCGTGCCGTTCGCCTACTACGCGCGCCTCTCACCCGGGGAGCAGGCGATCTACCGGGCCAGCGACGAGGTCACGGCGATCCCGGTCCCCGCGGTGTCGTCGCTCCACCCGGAGGTGGAGGCCCTGCGCGCCGGGCTCGCGCGCGACGACGGCGAGGCCGTGGCCCGGGCGGCGTTCGCCCTCTGCGCCGGGATCTCTCGGGCGCTCGGGGCCCGGACGCCGAAGCTCGAGATCCACGCGGTGCGCCCCAGCGCGGACTGGGGCGAGCTGCACGGCCTGTACACGCCGGATCCCGACGAGCCGCCCACCATCCAGGTCTGGATGCGCACCGCCCGCCAGGCGCGCGTGGTGGCGTTCCGCACGTTCCTGCGGACGCTGCTCCACGAGCTCGTCCACCACCTGGACTTCGAGGTGCTCCGCCTCGAGTGGTCGTTCCACACCGAGGGGTTCTTCAAGCGCGAGTCGAGCCTGTTCCACCAGCTCGTGCCCGAGGCGCGGGCGACGCGAGGGCCGCCGCGCGGAGCCTGAGCGTCAGCGGCGCCGCCTCGCTCGTCAGCACCGCTGCCGCAGCGGCTCGGAGAGCTCGGCCACGGCGCAGAGGAGGTCGTCGATGCTGAAGGGCTTCGGCAGGTAGCGGTCGGGCCGGGCGTCGCCGGGAGGAGAGGCGGAGACCACCACCACCGGGATGCCCGCGAGGGCTGGGTCCGCGAGCTGCTCCTGGCGGAACTGCCACCCGCTCATCACGGGCATGAGGAGGTCGAGGAGGATGACGTGGGGGCGGGAGTGCTCGCGGAGCACGTCGAGCCCTTCCTGACCGTTCTCCGCGAGGAGCACGTCGTAGCCTTCGTAGCCGAGCGCCTCCGCGAGGGCCTCGCGGATGTCGGGGTCGTCCTCGATGACGAGGACGCAACAGGGTTCGCGCGAAGCTCGCGGGCGAGAAGTGGATGTCAAAGGGAGCACATGCACGGGAGTCAGGGCCATCTTCTGGTTTCCTCGCCACCCGTGAGCCGCCGTCACGCTTACCGTGCTGCACCGACACGGCAACGACCGCAGGAAGGCGCACCCGAGCTGGCGAGGTCGCTGAACTGCAAACGCATTGCCGCCCCTGATTCGTTCCGGGACGTGACGTGAAAGCGTGACGGACCACACATGGGACGTTGCGGAGCGACGGGCGTGCGGGCGTGCCGTACGTCAGCCGTCCGTGGACCGAGCGTCGAGGGGCGCCTGCGACTGCGATCGCCCGCTGCGTCCCGCGCACCCGGAGCGCGCCCGGCTCGCGAGGGGCCAGAAGCTACCCGATCGCCGGCTCGGCGGAGCGGAGCAGGCTCTGGCCCACCCAGTGGCTCGCGAACTGGTAGGCGATGCGGCCGCTGCGGTCGCCCTTCTGATGCGACCAGGCGACGGCCGCCTCGACGGCCTTCCGATCCCACGCCAGCTCGGCGCCCATCTTCTCGCAGAGCTTCGCGACCCACTGCCTCGCGACCGCCACGTACTCGTCCTGCGAGAAGGCGTGGAAGCCGACCCAGATGCCGAACCGGCCGGAGAGCGAGATCTTCTCCTCGACCGCCTCGCCGTGGTGGAGCTCGTTCTTCACGAGCACCGCTCCGAGGTTGTCCGTCTCGAACTCCGGGACGAGGTGGCGGCGGTTGGACGTCACGTAGATGAGGACGTTCTCGGGCGGCGCGTACACCGAGCCGTCGAGCGCGCTCTTCAGCATCTTGTAGCTCGACTCGCCGACCTCGAACGAGACGTCGTCCGAGAAGAGGATGAAGCGGTACGGCTGTCCGCTCACCTGGTCGACGATGGCGGGCAGGCTCACCAGGTCGTCCTTGTCGACCTGGATGATGCGCAGGCCGTCGGCCGCGTAGGCGCGCAGGAGCGCGCGCACGAGCGAGGACTTCCCGGTCCCGCGCGTCCCCCAGAGCAGGACGTTGTTCGCGGGATAGCCGGCGAGGAACTGGCGCGTGTTCGACTCGACGACGCGCTTCTGCTCCTCGATGCCGAGCAGGTCGGAGAGCTGGATGCCCTCCACGCTCGCCACCGGCTCGAGGTAACCGGCGAAGGAGTGGCGCCTCCAGTTCGCGGCGTGGCACCGCCGCCAGTCGATCTTCTCGACCGGCCTGGGGAGGAGCAGCTCCATCGACGTGAGGACGCGGCGCAGCTGGTCTTGGACATCGGGATCGAGCGGCATCGGGCCGACGATAGCACCGCGCGGCGCGCGCCAGATAGGCGCCGCCGCGCGGCTACGGGAGCGGAGCGCGGCGCCCCGGAAGGTGGCGCGCCGCCTCCACGTCTTCGACGAGCTCGGGTGAGCCGCTCCGTCCGGTCACCCCCGCGAACGGCGCAGGCTCCGGATCCCGAAGACGACCGAGACGAACCAGGCGAGCGCAGCGGGGCCGTTGCCGACGGGGTTGCCGCAGCCGCCTCCACCGCCGCTGCCGCTCGGCTGCGCGGCGGCCACCTCCGCGGAGACGTCGGCCGTGAGCGGCTCGTCGCAGCCGCTCGCGGCGACGCCGACCTTCGCCGCGTACGAGCCGGGCGTGGTCTCGACCACGCGCACGCCGAGCGTGGCGGACTGGCCTGCGGCGAGCGTGACCGGCCACGCCGGCGCGTCGACGAGCTCGAACGCGTCGGAGTCGAGCGACGCGCCGGTGAGGGTCAGCTCGCTCCCGCCGCCGCTGCGGGTGACGGTGACCGTCGTCGTCGTGCCGGGCTGCACCACCGCGGCCGCGGGGGAGAAGGTGAGCTCGGGCGTCCCGCCGAAGCACACGCCGCCCGCGCAGGTGCCGCCGCTCACGCACGCGCTCGCGGAGTCGCAGCTGGTGCCGTCCGCGCGGACCGCGTCGGCCGGGCACTCGGTGGACGAGCCGCTGCACGTCTCGGCCTCGTCGCAGGCGTTCGCGGCGCCGCGGCAGACCGCGCCCGCGGCGAGGAGCTGGTCCGCGGGGCACTGGGCGGAGGCGCCGCCGCTGCACGACTCTGCGGCGTCGCAGGCGCCCGCGGCCGGCCGGCACACGGTCGTGGCGGGCTCGAAGACGTTCGCCGGACACGCCGCGGTGTCCCCGTCGCAGACCTCCTCGACGTCGCAGGCGCCCGCCGACGAGCGGCAGACGTAGCCGGCGCCCTGCTTCGCGTCGGGCGGGCACGAGGAGCCGGTGCCGTTGCACAGCTCCGCCACGTCACAGCCGCCGGCGGCATCCCGGCACACGGTGCCGCTGGGCTTCTTCACGTCGGCCGGCGGACAGGCTGCGGAGGTGCCGGGACAGTGCTCCGGCTCGTCACAGGTGCCGGCGGCGGTTCGGCAGACGGCGGTCGGAGGCTTGAACGTGTCCACCGGGCACGCGGCGCTCGTTCCATTGCACGTCTCGGCGACGTCGCAGGGTCCCGCGGCGGGGCGACAGATGGTCGATGCGGCCGCGTACTCCTGAGGGCACGTGACCTGAACGCCGTCGCAGGTGTCGGCCACGTCACAGAGACCATTCTGCACGCGACACACCGTGCCCGCTGGGTCCGGAAGGTCCTCGCACAGCCCGAGCTCGTCGCAGCACCTCTGGCCGCAAAGCTGGTTCGAGCAGACCGTTCCGGGAGGAACTGCCTTGGCGCCCCCCGGTACGGCGAGGGACACCGCGAGCGCGGCGATCGACATGAGTCTCGACATCCACCAGTGGCGCATCAGCGCCCTCCAGTCCGGGTTCGGTTGGGGAGAAGCGTCGGGAAGCGAGGGTGCGACTATACGTCGCGCCGCCCCGTCTGCACAAAAAGTAAAGGTTGACCGCGCGTCCCGTGAACGAGGGGCTAGACGGACAGTGAGTTCGGGTGGGCGGGAGGCTGCGTCGGGGCGGTCCGCGAGAGGGACGTACTTCTGCCATCCCGGCCGCGCCGACACGCGCTACCGGGCAGGAGCGCGGCGTCACGCCCGACGCGGTGTGCATCCTGCGCGGCCGCGTCCGGTTCATCGGCGCAGGACCGGCGCGTCATGCCCGTCGCGACGGGCTCGATCGACGGCGCTCTCGGGGAGCCCGGCCGACGAGACGGCAGCGTACGTCCGGGCTCCCGCGCGAGCTCAGGCTAATGAGCGAGCGGCCGCGCACCACCCGAGGCCGCCGAGGCGTAGCTCGCGCCGGCCTGGATGAACGCGAGGAGGTCGGCGTTGAGCTCGTCCGCACGCGTCGTGGCGAGGCCGTGCGGTGCGCCGCGGTACACCTTCAGCGTCGCGTCCTTCACGAGCTTCGCGGACTCGAGCGCGGAGGCGCCGATGGGGACGATCTGATCGTCGTCGCCGTGCACGATCAGCGTCGGCACGTCGAACCTCTTCAGATCTTCCGTGAAGTCGGTCTCCGAGAACTGCTTGATGCAGTCCAGCTCACCCTTGATCCCCCCCAGCATCGCCTGGAACCAGAACGCATCCACCACGCCCTGGGAGAGCTCCGCGCCCTTCCTGTTGTAGCCGTAGAACGGGATCGCGAGGTCCTTGAAGTACTGCGAGCGGTTCCGGCGCGTGTGCTCGCGGATCTCGTCGAACACCGAGAGCGGCAGGCCCTTCGGGTTCGCGTCCGTCTTCAGCATCAGCGGCGGGATGGCGCCCAGCAGCACGATCTTGGCCACCCTGTCGGTGCCGTGGCGACCGACGTAGCGCGTGACCTCGCCGCCGCCCGTGGAGTGGCCGACGAGGATGACGTCGCGCAGCTCCAGCCCGTCGATGAGCTCGGCGAGGTCGTCGGCGTACGTGTCCATGTCGTTTCCGTCCCAGGTCTGGCTCGACCGGCCGTGGCTCCGACGGTCGTGAGCCACGACGCGATGGCCGCGCTCGCCCAGGAAGACCATCTGCGCGTCCCATGCGTCCGCGCAGAGCGGCCACCCGTGAGAGAACACCACCGGCTGCCCTGTGCCCCAGTCCTTGTAGAAGAGCTCGGTCCCGTCTCTCATCGTCATCGTGGTCATGGTCCTCACCTCTCCGTTCGGTGGCCGCGAGCGTCCGCGAGCAGGGCGGGCGCCGCGGAGATCGAGCTCGCGGAGGGGACTCGCCCCTCGCGCGGATCGTCCGCGCGTGCTGTAGCGGCCGGCGACGCCGCGCTCTTGTACGGGCGTGCTGCCCGATCTTCGTGCGCGCGTCCCGAATTCCGTGCGCGCATCGCGAGCGCTCGATCGGACGTGCGCGGTCCGGAGCGCGAAGCCTGTCGCTTCCGCAGGGGAAGAGCACCGTGGGAATCCCTCCGGGTGTTGACGGCGCTCGCTGCCGAGGTGACGTAGGCAGCCACTGGAGCGAGTCACCATGAACCTCGTCCGGCCCGGCGCGTGCGTCGTCGCGCCCACCACCGCGGAGAGCCGCGACGTTCACGGGGCCGGCGAGCCGTGCGAACGGGCGTTCGCGCGGGTCCGTCGCTTCGTCGAGGACCACCTCGGTGAGCACCTCTCGCTGGACGTCCTCGCGAGCGTCGCCGGGCTCAGCCGGTTCCACTTCGCCCGTCAGTTTCGCCGCAGGACGGGACAGAGCCCGATGGCGTTCGTGCAACGGTCTCGGGTGGAACGAGCGAAGGCGTTGCTCCGAGCCGGCACGGCGAGCGTGGGAGAGGTGGCTGCAGCGCTCGGGTTCGCCGACCACAGCCACTTCACGCGAACGTTCCGCAGGCTCGTCGGGACGTCTCCGCGCCGCTTCGCGAGCTGGCGTGGCCCGGGCCAAACGTTCGCTCACGCCCTCCGAGAGTCGACCTCCGTCGCCGACCCGCTGGCCGAGGGCCGAGGCGGCGAGCCGTGAGCCCTGCCGAAGGAGGTACGTGGGCCTCGGGGTCCCGGCGCGTTTCCCGCTGCACGCGCCGCGTCGGCCGCTCTAGGTTCTCGTGAACGCACCGCCGGAGTCCCGATGGCTTCGACACACTCTCTCTTCGAGACGCGCTACGAGCAGATCCTCCCGAAGCTCCTCCCCGCGGAGATCGAGCGGCTGCGGCGCTTCGGCGAGGTGCGGACGTTCCCCGCCGGCGAACAGCTGGTCGTGAGCGGCCGGGTCAGCGCGGGCCTGTTCGTGATCCTGAAGGGAGAGGTCGCGGTCACCCACCACAGCGAGCTCGGCGGGGACGAGCCGGTCGCCACGCACGAACCGGGCTCCTTCATGGGCGAGCTCGCGCAGCTGTCCGGCCGTCCCTCGCTGGTCGACGCGCACGCGACGAGGCCCGTGGAAGCGCTCGTCATCCCGTCGCGCAGGCTGCGCGACGTGCTCGTGGCGGAGGCCGAGGTCGGGGAGCGCATCATGCGCGCGCTCATCCTGCGGCGCGTGAACCTGCTGCAGACCGGCTCGACCGGCCCCGTGATCGTCGGGCGGGCGGCTCATCCCGACGTCCTGCGGCTCGCTGGGTTTCTCTCGCGCAGCGGGCACCCTCACCAGCGGCTCGACCCGGACACGGACACGTGCGCGCAGACGCTGATCGAGCGCTTCCACGTGCACCCCTCGGAGCTGCCGATCGTGCTGTGCGCGAACGGGCGGATGCTCCGGAATCCGACGGAGGTCGAGCTCGCGGCCTGCCTCGGCCTCGTTCAGCCGATCGATCCCGCGAAGGTGTACGACGTCGCGATCGTCGGCGCCGGACCGGCGGGGCTCGCTGCCGCGGTCTACGGCGCCTCGGAGGGGTTGTCGGTCATCGTCCTCGATTGCCGGGCGTTCGGCGGTCAGGCGGGGGCGTCGTCGCGGATCGAGAACTACCTGGGGTTCCCGACCGGCATCACCGGGATGGCTCTCATGGCCCGCGCCTACAACCAGGCGCAGAAGTTCGGAGCGGACATGGCCATCCCGGACGAAGTCTTGCGCCTCCACCGCGCCGACGCGGGCGACGTCGCCAGCTCCGAGCTCCTCCTCGCGAATGGCGAGCGGGTCAGGACGCGCGCAGTGGTGATCGCGAGCGGGGCCAAGTATCGGCGCCTCCAGGTCGAGAACCTCGCGGCGTACGAGGGGGCAGGGGTTCACTACTGGGCGTCGCCGCTCGAGGCGAAGCTCTGCTCGGGCCAGGAGGTGGTGCTGGTCGGCGCCGGCAACTCCGCGGGCCAGGCGGCGGTGTTCCTGGCGAGCCACGCCGCGAAGGTGCTGGTCCTCGCGCGCGGCAGGAGCCTCGACGCCAGCATGTCCCGCTACCTCGTCGATCGCCTCGCGGGGCTGCCCAATGTCGAGGTCCTGCTCCAGACCGAGGTCGTGGCGCTCGAGGGCGAGGGCGGCGTCCTCGAGGCCATCCGCTCGCGGCACGTGCCGTCCGGCGTGGAGACGCGCCGGCCGGTCCGTCACCTGTTCCTGTGCATCGGCGCGGACCCGAAGACGTCGTGGCTGTCCGGCACCGGCGTCGCGCTCGATTCCCGAGGGTTCGTGAGGACGGGCGCGGCCGCCGCGCCGGGCCGCCTGCCGCTCGAGACGAGCCGGGAAGGTGTGTTCGCGATCGGCGACGTGCGGTCGGGATCGACGAAGCGCGTCGCGGCCGCGGTCGGCGAGGGCGCCCAGGTGATCGCGGAGGTCCACTCGTTCCTGGGGGGCGAGCGAGCCCGCCGCGGCGTAGAGGCCGGCGCCGCCCGGCCATGACTGAAGTAGCTACCCGGTATGACGAGCGCGGCATCACCATGGACACCCCTCCCTCTCTACGGACGCCCGGGCAGCAGGCGATGACGGACGAGGGCTGGCACCAGCTCTTCGAGCACTCGGCCATCGGGGTGACGCTCGCCGATCTCGAAGGGCACCTCGTCCACGTGAACCGCGCCTACTGCGCGATGCTCGGCTACACGGAGGTCGAGCTCGAGGGGCACTCGTACGTCTCCCATGCACACCCGGATGATCGCGCGCGCCACCTGATTCTCGTTCGCGAGCTGCTCGCCGATGCCCGCGCCCATTTCCAGGTCGAGGAGCGGTACGTCCGCAAGGGCGGCTCGGTGATGTGGGTCAGCAACAGCGTGTCGCTGGTGCCGCCCCGGGGCGGCTCGCGCCGGATCCTCATCCTCGGGCTCGTCGAGGACATCACCGAGCGCATGCGCCTCCGTGACGAGCTGGACGCCGAGCGGAACCGGCTACGCCTTCTGCTCGACGTCAACGAGCTCCTGGTCGCGCACCTCGACCTTCGGGAGATGTTCCAGGCGCTCGCGTCGAGCCTGCGGAGGGTCACGGATTGCCACTTCATCGGTCTCGCCCTGCCCGACGCCGCGACGGGCGAGCTGCGGCAGCACATCGTCGACCATCCGGACGGGAAGGGTGCCATCACCGAGGGCATGGTGCTGCCTCTTCACGGCTCCGCCTCCGGCAAGGCGTTTCGCACGGGCGCGCCCGTCTTGTTGAACGACCCGGAGGCGAACCGCCAGGACCCGGACCTGTATGGCACTCCCGAGGGAGCGCGGTTCTATCGGACCGTGCTCGAGGAAGGAGTTCCTTCGGGATACGTCCTGCCGCTCGTTCACCGTGGCGAGGTGCTGGGCGTCCTCCAGCTCAAGAAGTACGCGGACGCTCGATTCAAGGAACGAGAGATCGAGTTCATGTCCAAGGTGGCGGGCCAGCTCTCGATCGCGGTGGCGAACGCCCTCGAGTACCGCGAGGTCAAGGAGTCGAAGGAGCGGCTGGACAGGGAGCGGGTCTACCTGAAGGAGGAGATCCGGTCTGCGCACGACTTCGAGGAGATCATCGGGGTGAGCCGCACGCTGAAGCAGGTGCTCGGCCAGATCGACACGGTCGCGGTCACGGACTCGACCGTCCTCATCCTGGGGGAGACCGGCACGGGCAAGGAGCTGATCGCGCGCGCCATTCACAACCGCAGCCGGCGGCGTGACCGTCCATTCGTGAAGGTCAACTGCTCCGCGATCCCCACCGGGCTCCTCGAGAGCGAGCTCTTCGGCCACGAGCGCGGCGCCTTCACCGGGGCCACCGCGCCCAGGATCGGACGCTTCGAGGCGGCCGACCAGGGGACGCTGTTCCTCGACGAGATCGGGGACCTCCCCGTGGACCTGCAGCCCAAGCTGCTCCGGGTCCTCCAGGAGCGCGAGTTCGAGCGGTTGGGCGCCAGCCGCACGCGACGGGTCGACGTCCGGGTCGTCGCGGCGACGAACCGGGGACTCGCCACGATGGTCGGGGAGGGCAGGTTCCGGGAGGATCTGTACTACCGGCTGAATGTCTTCCCCATCACGCTTCCACCGCTGCGGGAGCGCGCCGGGGACATCCCGCTCCTCGTGCGGCACTTCGTCGGCGTCTACGCCCGGCGGATGGGCAAGCAGATCGACCACATCCCCGACGCGTCCATGCGCGCGCTGGTCGGCTATCACTGGCCGGGCAACGTACGCGAGCTGCAGAACGTGATCGAGCGGGCGGTGATCCTCACCCCCGGTGCGGTCCTCGAGCTGGCGCTCGCCGAAAGGGCCGCCGGCGCCCGGGAAGATCGACCGGACGCCGCGGCACCCAACGGCCACCGCACGCTGCAGGAGGTGGAGCGTGAGCACATCCTGGGCGCGCTCCAGGAGGCCAAGTGGGTGATCGGCGGCCCGAACGGCGCGGCCGCGCGTCTCGGCCTACGGCGCACCTCGCTCATGTACCGGATGGAGAAGCTGGGCATCGCTCGACCGACGTGAGGGGCCGGCCGGCGTCGCCGCTCGCCGGCGGCTCACGGCTTCGCAGGCACGCGCGTCCAGAGCTCGTCGAACACCTTCGTATCGAAGAACGCGACGACCTCGACGGCCTTTCCATCTCTCATCCGGAAGTACCAGGTGTACGTGTTGCGATAGGGCTGACCGTCCTTCGCGGAGGCGGAACCGTCGAACAGGATGATGACCATCTCGCCGTCGGCGTAGAGGCCCCGGACCGTCGGGACGAGCGGCCTCTCGAGGCGGGCGTTGAACGGGCCGATCACCTCATCGAGGAATTCCTGCCGGCCGCGGTAGGTCTTCGAGAGCGGCGAGGACCCTACGATGGTCCACTCCGCCTCGGGCGCCAGCAGCTCGAATGGACCACCGGCGCCGTTTTTCCAGCGATCGAAGCTCGCCTGAACCAGCGATCTGTTCTTGGCCTCGAGAGCAGAAGTTCCAGCCATCGCGGTGCCTCCGAAGAGGATTGCGAGAGAGAGCAAGAATCGACGGTTCATGACGGCGCAGAGCGCTTGCATCGCTCATGCCCCTCAACGCACAGCCGGGCGACCGACGCGGTGCTCGGCGAACGGATTCGTCTCCGCGCCGATTCGTCTGGATGGGCTCGGCGCCGCACGCGGGCGAAGTGACGGCCCGCCGACACCGCGTCGAAAGGTTCCGTCACCGGATCGGGCGCCCGATGCTCGCGCCGCCGTTCTCCTCGCGTTTCAGTCCCCGGAGATCGCGCGCTCGAGCGCGCGCGGCGTTCGGCGCAGGTTGGAACGCCAGTTGCGTCAGCCGAGGGCGGGTGTGACGTCGCGCGCGGCGTCCTTCCCGCAGCCGCGCTCGCCAGCGCGCGGTGCGAGGTCCTCGCGCAGGATCACGCTACGGAACCGGAGGGAACATGATCACAGCACGAACGGCACAACACGTGCTCGCCGTCGCCGCCGATCGGGCGGCGACCGTCGGCGTACCCGTCAACATCGCCGTCCTCGACGCCGGTGCGCATCTCAAGGCCTTCATCCGGATGGACGGCGCGGTGCTCGGATCGATCGACGTCGCCATGAGGAAGGCACGCACGGCGGTGCTGTTCGAGACGACGAGCGAAGCCGTCTGGGACTACTGCAAACCCGGCGCGCCGGCGCACGCGCTGGAGCTCACCAACGGAGGCCTCGCCCCCTTCGCGGGCGGTATCCCGCTCAAGGGGCCGAACGGCGAGACCCTCGGCGCCGTCGGCATATCGGGCGGGACGGTGTCGCAGGATCTCGAGATCGCCCAGGCCGCGGTCGAAGCGTTCGACCCCTGAAGCTCCCACGCGACGGAAAGGAGATACCTCATGGCCAAGACGATCCTCATCACTGGCGCGGGCTCCGGCTTCGGCGAGGCCGCCGCGATCGGCCTCGCGAGGAAGGGACACACCGTCATCGCCACGGCGCAGATCTCGCCCCAGGTCGCGGCGCTGCGGCGCAAGGCGACCGAGCTCGACCTCGGCCGACTGCGGGTCGAGAAGCTCGATCTGCTCGATCACTACGACGTCGCACGTGCCCAGACCTGGGACGTGGATGTGCTGTGGAACAATGCCGGGCTCGGCGAGAGCGGCCCGGTGTCGGAGATCCCTCTCGAGCTCGTCCGCCGCAACTACGAGGTCAACGTCTTCAAGCCGCTCGAGCTGACGCAAGGCTTCATCAAGAAGTGGGTCGCGGCCAGGAAGCCGGGCAAGATCGTGTTCACCTCCTCGATGGGCGGGTTGTTCACGCCGGCTGGGTGGGGCGTCTACGTCTCGACCAAGCATGCGCTGGAGTCGATCGCCGAGGCGCTGCAGCAGGAGCTGACGCCGTTCGGCATCAAGGTGCAGACGATCAATCCAGGCGCCTATCTCACGGGGTACAACGAGACCATGGCCGACACGGCGTTCCGCTGGCTCGACGACGCCAAGAACTTCACCAAGCGGGACGCGCTGCGCGCCACCTTCGATGCGTTGCTCGGGCAGCCGGAGGGACACCTCGACCCGCAGGAGATGATCGACCGCATGGTCGACATCGTGCCGGCCGACACCGGCAAGTTCCGCAACGTGTGCCCGCAGTCCGTCGAGGACATGCTGAAGAAGTCGCAGGCCGACGCCTGGAACAACACGATCTGACCGCGCGCCGCCCTCGCCAGGACGCGCCCGGGCCTCGCGGCCTGGGCGCTCGCACCTGCGAGGAAGCACCGAGTAGGGCCGCCCGGGATCGAACCGGGACGCCGCTTCCGCGGCAGCGGATTTTAAGTCCGCCGCGTCTGCCAGTTCCGCCACGGCCCCGTACGCGTCTGCTGCATTCTCGCCGGACTCGTCCGGTGAACGACAGGAATCGACGCGGCAGGGCGTGTCGGTGGCCAGCGAGCCGTCGTCCGGCCGAGTCAGCGCCGATGCGGCACCAGCCCGTGCTCGTACGCCCAGACGAGCAGCTCGAGCCGCCCGGAGACGCCCACCTTGTCGAAGATCAGCGTGAGGTGGTTCCGGACCGTCTTCTCGGTGATGCCGAGCCGGCGCGCGGCCTCCTCGTTGCGGAGGCCCTCGCCGATGAGCGCCACGATCTCGCGCTCGCGCGGGGTGAGCGCCGAGAGCGCCGGCGTCGCGGCCGTGGGGGTGGGCGCCGCGCGGGGGCCACCGGCGCGATCTCGAACGCCGGCCGTCGAGGACAGCACCCGCGGATCGAACCACAGCCCGCCCGAGGCGACCGTGCGGATCGCCTCGAGCAGCACGTCGGCAGGGGCGTCCTTGAGGACCAGCCCGCGAGCGCCGGCGCGGAGCGCGTCCTCGTCTCGCGCGCGATCCCGCAGCGCGGTGAGGATGAGCACCCTGGCGCCCGGCGCGGCCGCGCGGATGCGGGGGAGTGCCTCCAGGCCGTCCTCGTCGCCGAGATCCAGGTCGAGGAGCACGACGTCCGGCGAGCGCTCCGGGAGCAGCGGCAGCGCCCCGGTCGCGTTGCCGGCGGCGCCGACGACGTGCACTCCTCCCGACTGCTCGAGGAGCATCCTGAGCCCCTCGCGCACCACGGGATGATCGTCGATCAGGAACAGGGTCGTCGGCGTCGTCGCGTCCTCGCGCGCGATCATAGCGGGATCTCCACCTCCACCGCCGTCTTACCGGGCGCGGGGTGCTCGATCCGGAGCGTGCCCCCGAGGGCCTCCGCCCGCTCCGCGAGGGAGCGGGGCACGAACCCTTCGCGGGCCGCCTCCGGGGTGCCGTCGTTCGTGACCGTCAGCCGCAGCCGCTCGCCGGCGCAGGCGATCCTGATCTCGGCGCGGGTCGCCGAGGTGTGACGGCGGACGTTCGAGAGCGCCTCCGCGACCATCTGGAACACCTCCGCGGCGAGGCGGTCGCCGCCGAGCGGCAGGCCCTCGGCGACCACGTCGACGTGGATGCCGGTGGCGGCGGAGAACCGGCCGCAGAAGCGATGCACCGCCGCGTCGAGGACGCTCCCGTTCGCGCGCCCGTCCGCCGCGCGCAGCTCGCGCACGTAGCCGCGCAGCGTCTGGATCTCCGCGTCGGCCACCTCCACGAGCCGGGCGACGTGGCCGCCCGCCTCCTCCGTCCGCCCGCCCTCGAACGCCTTCCGGGCCGCGGCGAGCCCGAGGCGCAGCCCCAGGTACGGCTGGATCACCGAGTCGTGGAGGTCGCGCGCGATGCGGCGCCGCTCCTCCTCCGCCGCCTCGGAGGCGAGCCGGTCGACGAGGCGCACGTTGTCCAGCATGGGGACGACCTGGTCCACCACCTGGCGCAGGAACTCGAGATCCCCGCGGTCGTGCCCGAACGAGCCGCGGTGGGCGACGTAGAGCCGGCCGCGGGCGTTCGCGTGATAGCGGAAGGGGACGGACAGGAGGGTGCCCGCGTCCAGGGCGGTCACGAGCGCGCGCGCGACCTCGAGATCCCCGCGCGAGTGGAGGCCCGTCGAGAGCTCCACGAGCTCGAAGTCGAGGGCGTCCCGCCCTCCCAGGCGCGGACGCACGAGCAGGGCCAGCTCCTCGGGGACGGCGAGCAGCTCGTCGGCGAGCTCCTGCGGGAGCGCCACGCGCTTCCCGCTGGGCACCCCGTCCCGCGCCGCGGCCCACATCCAGCGCCGGCCGCTGTGCTCCTCGGCGACGACGACGCGGCACGACTCCGCGTCGTAGAAGGCGCGGATCGCCTCGAGGACGTGGGCGACGGTGCGGTCGATGCCGAAGCGCGGGTTCGACAGCGCGGTCACCTCGCGCAGGAGGGCCAGGCGCGCCCGCGAGCGGACCTCCCGGCCGCCCCACACCGCCGTGAGGTACCCGAGCACGAGCAGGTACAGCGGGCGGACGACGAACGAGCGGAGCTCGAGCCCCGGCGCCTGGGGGGCGGTGAGCGCGCCGATGGCGGCGAAGCTGACCGCCGAGGCCAGCGTCACGGCGATGCCGGAGCGGAACCCCCGCCAGAACGAGGCACAGAGGATCGCGAACAGGTAGAGGGGATAGAAGATGCTGCTCGTCGCCTGGCTGACCGCGACGAGCAGGCTCACCCACGCCAGGTCGATCCAGGGGGCGGCGGCGCTCGAGACCGGGCGGCCTCGGCGCGCGCTCGCGTAGCCGAGCGCCGCGTAGGTCACGAAGAGCGCCAGCACTGCCTGCGCGAACGGGCGGCGGGAGGGGTGCTCGCTGGGATCGCCGAGGTAGATGATGAGCGCGCCGATGGCGACGATCACGCGCAGCGCGCTCGTGAGGAGCTCCTGGCGCTCGGGCGGGGCGGTCGGCGGCGGCATCACGGTGGAGGTGAAGCGACCCGTGTCCCCGCGAGCGCGGGGAGACGGGCCCGGAGTCCGCGATCGGAGTCGCGGTGTGCCGCGCCCACGAGCCCCGGGGCGCGGCGCAGATCTCGCAGCGCGAGGCTCGTCGCGGCCTACCTGTTCACGAGCTTCGCGAGCAGCCAGACGACCACGCCCATCCCGGCGAGGCCGCCCACCATCAGCAGGAAGTGCGTCCCGCTGAGCTGCATCTCGCCCATCGAGGACGTGCCGAAGTCGCCGCCGGCATGGGCGACGGACGCGGCGGAGAGGAGCGCGCCGGCGAGGGTCGCGCGTGCTGCGGTGAGCTTGTTCATTGCAGCTCCTGGGGGGTGATCCGAGGCGCCCGCGCGCCGAGCGGCGCGCGGGCTCGCTCGGGAAGGCGTCAGTGATGCTCGAGGTTGCGCTTGTGGGTCTCCGGCATGAAGAGCGACCCGATGACGAAGGTCATGACCGCGATGACGATCGGGTACCAGAGGCCGTAGTAGATGTCGCCCGTGGCGGCCACCATGGCGAAGGCGATGGTGGGGAGGAACCCGCCGAACCAGCCGTTGCCGATGTGGTACGGCAGCGACATCGAGGTGTAGCGGATGCGGGCGGGGAACATCTCGACGAGCCACGCGGCCATCGGCGCGTACACCATGGTCACGTACAGCGCGAGGATGAAGAGCAGGAGCACGACCATCGGGTAGTTCACCTGGCTCATGTCCGCCTTGGCCGGGTAGCCGGCGGCCTTCACCGCCTCGCCCATGACCTTGTCGAACTCGGCCATCTTCGCCTTGAACTCGTCCGCCGGGAGCTGGTTCCCGGGGAAGCTCGCGATCACGGTCTGGCCGATCTTCACGCTCGCGACGGCGCCGGCGGGCGCGGCCTCGTTGCCATACGGGATCGCCTTGCGGGCGAGCCAGCTCTTCGCGAGGTCGCACGAGCTCGTGAACTTGCGCTTGCCGATGGGGTCGAACTGGAAGCTACAGTCCGCCTCGTTCGCCACGACCGTCACCGGGTTCGACGCCTGCGCCGCGAAGATGGCCGGGTTCGCGTACTTCGTGAGCGCCTTGAAGATGGGGAAGTAGGTCAGCGCGGCGATGAGGCAGCCCGCCATGATGATCTTCTTGCGTCCGATCCGGTCGGAGAGCGAGCCGAAGACGATGAAGAACGGGGTCGCGAGGATGAGCGAGCCCGCGACGAGCATGTTCGCGATCTGCGGGTCGAGCTTGAGCGCCTGGAGCAGGAAGAACAGCTCGTAGAACATGCCCGTGTACCAGACCACCGCCTGGCCGGCGACGCCGCCGAACAGCACGAGCAGCACGATCTTGAGGTTGCCCCAGCGCAGGAACGACTCGGTGAGCGGCGCCTTGGAGGCCTTGCCCTCCTCCTTCATGCGCTTGAACACCGGGGACTCGTTGAGCTGCATGCGGATGTAGACGGAGACGGCGAGCAGCACGATCGAGAGCAGGAACGGGATGCGCCAGCCCCACACGTCGAACGCGGGGCCGAGCGCGAGGCGGCACCCGAGGATGACGAGCAGCGAGAGGAACAGGCCGACCGTCGCGGTCGTCTGGATCCAGCTCGTGAACGCGCCGCGCTTCCCGTCCGGCGCGTGCTCGGCGACGTACGTCGCCGCGCCGCCGTACTCTCCGCCGAGCGCGAGGCCCTGCAGCATGCGCATGGCGATGAGGATGATGGGCGCGAGGATGCCGATCGTCGCGTAGGAGGGCAGCATGCCGACGATCGCCGTCGAGCCGCCCATGATGAGGATGGTGACGAGGAAGGTGTACTTGCGGCCGATGAGATCGCCGAGGCGGCCGAAGACGATCGCGCCGAACGGCCGCACCGCGAAGCCGGCGGCGAAGGCGAGCAGGGCGAAGATGAAGGCGCTCGTCTCGTTCAGCGCGCCGAAGAACTGCTTGCTGATGATCGCGGCGAGCGAGCCGTACAGGTAGAAGTCGTACCACTCGAACACCGTGCCGAGGGACGACGCCAGGATGACCTTCTTCTCTTCCTTGGTGATACCCGCCCGAGCCGGAGGGGTGGGGTGGGGTTGTGTGCGCTGCTGCACAGCGGGCGAAGCAGGGGGGGCCATTCCGTTCTCCTCGCGAGCTCAGGGATGGCGGCTTATTGCCGCAGCATCCAGGACAAAAGTCCTAGCATCCGGGACGCGAAACTCGCAATAGTTGCGCGCAAGGACGCGCAAGGATTGCGGACGGACGAGGTCGACTACGCGGATGCAACGGCGGTCAGGCGAGCAGATGCGGTCTAAAAGTCAGACAAGTTCGATAGTTGCGGCTCAATTTGGAGTCCGCTGGCGGACCGCCGGCGGGCGCGCGCAGCCGCCGCGCAACGAGGTCGCAAATCCGGCGCCAGTCTTCCCGGATGGGGCGGACGGTTGCGAATGAAGCTCGCGCTCCTCGCCGACGTGCACGCGAACCTCGAGGCGCTCACCGCCTGCCTCGACGATGCGCAGGCGCGCGGCGCGGAGGCGTTCGCGTTCCTCGGCGACCTCGTCGGCTACGGCGCCGATCCGGGCGCCGTGGTCGACCTCGCGGCGGCGTACGCGGAGCGCGGCGCGATCGCCGTGCGCGGCAATCACGACGAGGCGGTCCTCGACGAGCGCAGGGGCGGGATGAACGTCGACGCGGAGGAGGCGATCCGCTGGACGCGCACGCGCCTCGGGGATCGTCACCGGCAGTTCCTGGCGAGCCTGCCGCTCGTCGCGCGACTCGGCGACGCGCTGTTCGTGCACGGCAGCGCCGCCCGGCCGGAGGAGTACGAGTACGTGTACGACGCGGCGCGCGCGGCGGAGAGCCTCGCCGCCGCGGGCGCCACGTACGTGTTCTCCGGCCACGTCCACGAGCCCGCCCTCTACTACGCAGGGGGCTCGGCGTGGGCGGGCGCGTTCCGGCCGGCGCCGGGCGTGCCGGTGCGCGTGCCATCGCACCGGCGCTGGCTCGCCATCCCCGGGGCCGTGGGACAGCCGCGCGACGGCTATCGGGCGGCCTGCTACGCCATCGCCGAGCTCGACCGCGCGTTGCTCACGTTCTTCCGCGTGCCGTACGATTGGACCGCCGCGGTCGCGAAGGTCCGCGCGGCCGGGCTCCCGCCGTCCCTCGCCCGGCGCCTCGAGAACGGAGAGTAAAACACCGGTGCCCAGCGCGATGCGAGCCGGCGAGGTCGTCGACGGGTGGCGGGTGGAGGAGCGCGTCCATTCCGGCGGCATGGCCGTCATCTACCGCGTCTCCGGAGGAGACGCCGGCGTCCCGCTCGTGATGAAGGTCCCCCGCCTCGGGCACGGCGAGCCCTCGACCAGCGTCATCTCCTACGAGGTCGAGCAGGCCGTGCTCGCCGCGCTCGGCGGGCCGCACGTCCCGCGGCTCGTCGCGACCGGCGAGCTCGGCAATCCGTATCTCGTCATGGAGCTCGTGGAGGGGACGCCGATCGCGGAGCTCGCCGCGAAGGCGCCGCTCGAGCCCGCCGAGGTGGCGCGGGTCGGCGCTGCCCTCGCGACGGCGGTGCACGCCATCCACCGGCAGGAGGTCATCCACCTCGACCTCAAGCCCTCGAACGTCATCCTCCGGCCCGGCGGCGAGGCGGTGCTGGTGGACTTCGGGCTCGCGCACCACGCCCACCACCCGGACCTGCTCGCGGAGGAGTCCCAGGAGCCGGCCGGCTCCGTCCCCTACGTCTCGCCCGAGCAGCTCCTCGGCGTGCGCTGGGACCCGCGCAGCGACGTGTTCTCGATGGGCGCCATCCTGTACGAGCTGGCGGTCGGGCGGCTCCCGTTCGGCGCCCCCACCTCCCGCGCCGGGCTGCGCAAGCGGCTCTACCGCGACCCCATCCCGCCGCGCGCGCTCGCCCCCGCCGTCCCGGAGTGGCTGCAGGAGGTGATCCTGCGCTGCCTCGAGCCTTCACCGGCGGATCGCTACGCGTCCGCCGCGCAGGTGGCGTTCGATCTCGTCCACCCGCAGCAGGTCGTGGTCACGGAGCGCGGACGACGCCTGGCGCGCGCGGGCGCCCTGACGGTGTTCCGGCGCTGGCTCCGCGCGGCGGGGTTCGAGCCCGCGCCGATTGCGCGGCCGACCGCTCACCTCTCCCGCGCCCCCATCGTGCTGGTCGCGATCGCCACCACGCGCGCGTCGGAGGGCGCGTTCGACTCGCTGCGCGAGGGGGTACGGCACCTCGTCGCCGCCGAGCCGGACGCGCGCCTGGCCTGCGTGACGGTGGTGAAGCGCACGCCGGAGCTGGGCGGGTCCGACGAGGAGACCGCGGCCCGGACGCGCCTTCAGCACACGGTGCTGCTGCGCGACTGGGCCGAGCCGCTGCGGCTGCCGGCCGGGCGCGTGTCGCTGCACGTCCTCGAGTCGAACGACCCCGCCGAGGCCATCCTCCAGTACGCCCGCGTGAACCAGGTCGACCACATCGTGATCGGCGCCCCGCCGCGCAACGTGCCGGCCCTCGCCCTGCCCGGCACCGTATCGGTGAAGGTCGCGATGGAGGCGGGCTGCACCGTGACGCTGGTGCGGCCGCGGGCGGCGCGCGCGTGAGGGGAGCCCCCGCCGAGCTTCGACCTCAAGGCGCCCCCGAGAGCCGCACCCAGGCTCCCCGAAACCGCTTCCGGGCCGGGTCCTTCAGCTTCTTGCAGGGGACGCCGTCGATGGGGCGGGTGCCGTCGTCGCTGAGGAGGAGGATCTCGTCCCGGTTCTCGAAGGTCGCGAACGCCTCGGGGTTGAGGCCGGCGAGATCCACGGGGTCGGCGACGGGCCCGTCGTGGGGCGCACCGCTCCAGGTGAAGAGCCGGGAGGGGTCGCCCTCGCCCGTGGCGCCCGCGACGATCACGTAGCGGCCGCGCCAGGACGAGAGCGAGCGGATGCCGCGGCCCCCGAGATCGAGCTGAACGGGCGCGCCGAGCCGCGCCCGCTCGCCGCGGACGAGGGCGGGGACGTTCTCGATCGGGATGACGAGCGCGCCACCCGGCGGCACCGGGCTCCGCAGCCCCACGAGCACGGTGCGCCCGTCGAGCGCGGCCGTCATGCCCTCCAGGTTCAGTCCACCCGGCGCCTTGGGCGGTCGCGCGGCCGCCTCGGCGAGGCCGAACCGGGCGAGCGCGGGCGCGGCGAGGAGATCGTCCAGGAGCGTGCGGTAGGGACGGCCCTCCACCACGATCTGACCGTCCGCGCGCGTGCGCGTCGCGAAGAGCAGGAAGCGCGCCCCCTGCCGCCGAGCCTTCGAGTCGAGCCCGTGCGACGTCAGCCACAGCCCGAGGTCCCCGAGCCCCGTCGCTGCCTCCAAGTCCGTCTCCGGGTAGCGCCGCTTGCCGCGCTCCAGCTCGAGCGCGGCCGAGAGCTCCCAGCTCGCCAGGGGCGCTCCGCCCCGGTTGGCGTCGTACAGGCGGAGGACGTTGTCCTCGTCGTCGCCGACGACGACCAGCCCGCCCCCGCGCACCACCGCCCCCGACGCATCGCAGGCACCGTGGAACTCGACCACGCGAGGACGGCCGGGCTCCGCGCCGACCGGCAGGGACGCGAGGATCCCGAGGGCAAGCCAGAGCGACGGCATGGCTCAGCGCGCGTACCGCTCCTCGAAGAGAGCCCGCAACGGCGCGTTCCGGCGCAGCAGGTCCAGGGTCAGCTCCGCGTGTCCGGGGACGTAGCCGTTCCCCACGAGCAGCGTCGCGTCCTTTCCCACGCCCTCGGCGCCGAGCGCGGCGGCGGTGAAGCTCGTCGCCATCGAGAAGAAGAGCACCGTCCCGCCGTCCTTCACGGCGAGGATGGACGCCAGCTCCGTCCCGGCCACGCTCGCGCAGCTCACGACGAGGTCGAACGGCCCGCCCACCGCCTCGACCGCGGCGAGCGCGGCGACGGCGTCGGTCGCGTCGAGCGCGACCGTGCGGTCGCAGGCGCCGACCGCGCGGATGGCCGCGAGCGCCGCCTCGGAGCGGTCGGCGGCGACGACCTCGCCCGCGCCGGCGAGCAGCTCGCGCGCGTGCGCGGCGACGAGCATCCCCGACTTGCCCGCCCCGAGCACGAGCACGCGCGCGCCGGGCCGGACGTGCCGCGCCGCGAGCGCGGGCGCGCCGCACACGTCGAGCGCCGCGAGGGCGAGCGTCTCCGGGAGGTCGCCGGGCAGGCGCGCCCAGAGGCCGCTCGCGAACAGGATGGCCTCGCCGTCGCACTCGACGCGGTCGATCTCCGGCCGGACGGCGCGGATCCGCTCGAGCCGCAGCGGCGTGAGGGTGAGCGAGACGAGGGTGGCGATCCGGTCGCCCGGCCGCAGCGTCGCCGCGGCGGGGTGCCGGGCGCCGACGGCCCGGACGCGGCCGATGAGCATGCCGCCCGAGCCGGTGACCGGGTTCTGCAGCTTGCCGCGCGCGCGCACGATGCGGAGCACCTCGGCGCCGATGCGCTCGGGGTCGCGCCCCACCGCGCCCTCGAGCTGCCGGAAGCTCGCCGCGTCCACGTTGAGCGCCTCGACCGAGATCGAGAGCTCGTCCTCCCCGAGGGGGAGGGCGGGGTCGAGGACGTCGGCGCGCTGGGGGAGCGCGCCCTTCGGCGACACGACACGCCGCAGGCCGTAGGGGTCCATGCGCGCGGAGCTTAGGGGGAGGGCGGGTCCGGCGCCAGCGACGAGGAGGGGCCAGGTCCCGGACGCTCGTGGTTCGACAGGCTCACCACGAGCGGCGGGCGAGTCGAGACGATTCTCCCCGCGTCACGCGTCCGCGTCGAGGATCGCGAGCGCGTCGAGCGCGAGCAGCTCCTCGGGGATCGTCCAGCCCGCCCCGCGCAGCCGCGCCTCGAACCGCACGGTCCTGGCGGCGTCGAGCCGGTGCCCCGCGCCGAGGAACCCGGCGCGCGCGTTCGCCAGCGCCGCGAGCGCCTCGTCGACGCGCCCGTGGGCGGCGAGCACGCGCGCCCGGGCCAGGCGGGCGATGGCGAAGACGACCCGCCCGCCGCGCTGGCGCGCGAGCTCCTCGAGCTGAGTCGCCTCCGCGTCGGCGTGCCCGAGCCGGCCGCGGGCGAGCCAGACGCGCACCGCCTCCGGCCGGAAGGCGGCGTCGCAGGCGGCGCAGGGACCGTGGCGCGCGGCGGCCTCGCTCGCCTCACGCACCGCGTCCTCCGCCGCGTACAACGCCCCCGCGGCGAGCCGGTTGCGGGCCTCCGTGGCGTGAAGGCGCGTCAGCGCGTGGCGCCGCAGCCGCGCGCGCTCGGCCACCACCACGCCGAGGTCCACGAGCGAGAGCGCCTCGTCCAGCCGGCCGCGCACGGTGAGCAGCGCGGCGAGCCGCTCGAGCGCGAGCGCCTCGCCGATGGCGGAGCCGGTCGCGCGGTGGCGCTCGAGCGCGTCACGCAGCGCCACCTCGGCGAGGTCCAGCTCGCCCGCGGCCAGGGCGGCGACGCCCTCGCCGTATCGCCCGCTCACGGCGGCCCGGACCGCCTCGCGCTGCCGCGCCCGCTGCGAGAGGAGCGCCGCGGCGTGGCCCACCTCTGCGGCGGTCGCGTCGCCGAGGAGGTCGCGGTCCCAGAGGACGAGGTGCAGCGGGACGGGGTGCTCGGGGGTGAGATCCTGCTGGGCGCGCTCGCGCGGGCCGGTGGCGTCCTCCGGCGGGCGGAGCGGGTCGCCGAGCGACGCGCGGGCCAGCGCGACGAGGTCGGCGCCGCGCGCGGCGAGGTCCGCGTCCGCGGCCTCCTGCGCTCGCACGAGGCAGGCCTCCGCGGCGGCGAGCGCCTCGGCGGGCCGGTGCTCGTGCCAGAGGAGCTGGGCGCGCAGGTGCAGGAGCGCCGCCGCCTCCTCGCCCATCGCCTCCACCGCGGCGAGCCCCTCCTCGAGCTCCCCGGCCGCGGCGCGGAGCTGGCCCGCGGCGGCGAGGGAGACCGCAGCGAGCCGGTGCGCGCGGGCGCGCTGCTCGGGGGCGAGGCTGGGGTTGGCGCCGTCCTCGGCGCGGGCGGCCTGCGAAAAGGAGCGCGCGGCGCCCGCGAGCTCGCCGAGATCGAGCTGGACGCGACCCATCGCGTCGCGAAGCTCGAGCTCCTGCGTCGCCGTGGGGCCGCCCGTCCGCTCGAGCAGCTCGAGCGCCTCGGAGTAGAAGGCGAGCGCCTCGCCCAGCCCCGCGCGCGCGGCGGCGCGGTGGCCGGCGGCGATCAGGTGGACCACGGCGCGCTCGTCGTCGCCCGCCCGGCGGCGGTGCCAGGCGAGCGCCTCCGACGGTGGCTCGCCGCCCGGCGGGACGACCGCTTCGAGCGCGTCGGCGAGGGCGCCGTGAAGGGCCGCGCGGCGGGCGGGGGGCAGCCCCTCGTAGAGCGCGTCGCGCACGAGCGCGTGGTGGAACCGGTACCCCGCGCCGTCCTCGTCGAGGAGCCGGGCCTCGACGCAGGCGTCGAGCGCGGAGATCGCCTCGTGCGGGGTGAGCCCCGAGACCGGGTGGACGAGCTCGAAGTCGAAGCGCGCGCCGGCCACCGCGGCCGCGGCGAGGAGCGCCTCGGCCCGGGCGCCGAGCCGCTCGACGCGCGCGTGGATCGCGGCCGGGAGGCTCGCCGGGAGCGTCGAGGTGCTCGACTCGCGCTGGGCGCGCACGAGCTCCTCGGTGAGGAGCGGCGAGCCGTCGGCGAGGCGGTAGAGCTGCGTGACGGTGCTCTCCGCCGCCGGCTCGCCGAGGAGGTCCGCCACCTGCTCGCGCGTGGCGGCGAGGCCGAGGCGAGGGAGGCGCACGCCGCGGGCGAGGCGCGCGCAGTCGAGGTGCGCGAGCGCCATCTGGATGGGCGTACCGGAGTGGACTGCGGCCTCGTTGCACGTGCCGACGATCATGAGCCGCAGCGCGCGCGCGTCGCGGGCGAGCAGGTGCAGCAGGTTCAGCGACGACTCGTCCGCGGCGTGGAGGTCGTCGAGGAGCAGGTACAGCGGCCGCCCGCCGCTCGCGGCGCGGAGCGCCTGCTCCACCGCGTCGAAGATGCCCTGGCGGACGTCCTCGCCCGCCACGCCCGAGCCGGGCGCCGCGCCGGCGAGCGGGTCACCGAAGGCGGGGTTGGCGCGCGCCTCCTCGGCGAAGGCGTCGGCGAGGAGGGCGTAGGGCGCGCCCCGCCCGGTGGCGACGCCGCACAGCACCGCGGCGCCGCGCGCCTGCGCGAGCCGCGCCCCCTCCACCGCGAGCCGCGTCTTGCCGACCCCGCGCTCGCCGAGGAGGACGAGCGTCCCCGACCCCTGCTCGAGGAGAGACTCGAGGAGCAGGGTCACCGCGCCGCGGCCCCGCACCGGCGCGGGCTCGGTCGTGCCGAGCAGCCGGCGCGACGCGCGGCGCGCGGCGTCCTGGGCCGGGGGCGCCTGCGGCGGCCCGACCGCTCCGCGCTGGATCGCGTCCCATAGCGCGCGCGTCTCCTCCGACGCGCCAGGCCGTCCGGCGACCCGCAGCGCCTCCTCGCACGCGTCGTACTGGCGGAGCGCCTCGGCCCTGCGGCCGGTCTCGGCCAGGAGGCGCATGAGGAGGCGGTGCGCCTCCTCGTTGGCGGGGTCGGCCTCGAGCACGCGGCGGAGGTTGGGGATCGCGGTGGAGAAGTCGCCGCGGTCCGCCGTGGAGCGGGCGAGCGGGAGCGCCACGTCCACGAAGCGGGCGCGCAGCTCGGCGCGCCGCGGCTGCAGCCAGGGGGAGTCGCGGTCCTCGGGCGAGAGGTCGCCGCGGTAGAGCGCGACCGCCTGCCCCCAGCGCTCCGAGCCGTCCGCGCGCGCCGCCGCCTCGAACACGTCCACGTCCACCCAGACGTCGGGGCGCAGCGAGAGCAGGCCGTGCTCGATGTCCACCCACCGTCCGCCGAGGATCTGGCGGAGGTCGTAGAGCGCGCGGTGGAGGTTGTTGGCGCCGCTGGCGGGATCCTTGTCGGGCCACAGCGCGTCGATGGCGGCCTCGCGCCCGAGGGTGCGGCCGGGAGCGAGCGCGACGAGCTTCAGCAGGTCGGCCGGACGCCGCCGCCGCCACGCGTGGGCGGGGATGGGCGTGTCCGCACGGACCACCTCGAATCGGCCGAGGAGGTGGAGCTTCAGCATCGTCAACGGTGCGACCCCCTGCGGCGCAGGCTAACAGAAGTGCCGGGCGCGCAGTTGATCCCGGGCTAGATTGAGGGCCACATGCGCTACCGGCTCTCGCTCCCCGAACCGCACACTCACCTGTTCCACGTCGAGGCGATCCTGGAGCGGCCCGGCGCCGCACCCGTGCTCGCGCTCCCCGTCTGGACCCCCGGCAGCTATCTCGTGCGGGAGTTCGCGCGCCACCTCGAGGGCGTGCAGGCCGAGGACGGCCAGGGCCGCCGTCTCGGGATCGAGCGACTCGACAAGCAGCGCTTTCGCGTCTCCGCCGGGGACGCGGAGCGCGTGGTGGTGCGCTACCGGGTTTACGCGAACGAGCTCACCGTGCGGACCTGTCACCTCGACGGCACGCACGGGTTCCTGAACGGCGCGGCGGTGTTCCTGTTCGCGCCCGGGCGGGAGGGCGAGCCGCACGTGGTGGAGGTCTCCCCGCCCGAGGGCTGGGCGGTCTCGACCGCGCTCCCAGGCGGCCCGACGACGTTCACGGCGCGCGATTACGACGAGCTCGCCGACTCGCCCTTCGAGATCGGGCGCCACCGGCTCGTGACGTTCGCCGCGCTCGGCAGGCCGCACGAGATCGCCATCTGGGGCAGGGGGAACCTGGACGAGGCGCGGCTCGCGCAGGACGCGCGGCGCATCGTCGAGACGCTCGGGGGGCTCATGGGCGGGCTCCCCTACGAGCGGTACCTGTTCATCCTGCACCTCACCGAGAAGCGGCGCGGCGGCCTCGAGCACGCGGCCTCGACCACGCTGAACGTGGGCCGGATGCAGTTCTTCCCGCGCGACGTCTACGAGGAGACGCTCGGGCTCTTCTCGCACGAGTTCTTCCACCTCTGGAACGTGAAGCGCATGCGGCCGGCGGCGCTCGTGCCGTTCGACTACGGGCAGGAGCAGTACACGCGGCTCCTCTGGTGGTTCGAGGGGGCGACGTCCTACTACGAGGGGCTGGCGCTCTCGCGCGCCGGGATCGTCGACGCGAAGAAGCACCTGCGCAACCTCGGTCGCGCCCTCACGCAGCTCGAGCGCACGCCGGGAGCGGGCAAGATGAGCGTCGAGGAGTCGAGCTTCCTCGCGTGGGTGAAGCTCTACCGGCCGGACGAGAACAGCGTGAACAGCACCGTCTCCTACTACCTGAAGGGCGAGCTCGTGGCGCTCGCGCTCGATCTCGCGCTGCGGCGGGCGGGCTCCTCGCTCGACGCGCTCCTCCGCGCGCTGTACGCGCGTCACGAGGGACGGGGCGTGCCCGAGGACGGCGTCGAGCGGGCCGCGGCGGAGCTCCTGGGCGAAGAGGCCGCGCGCCGCTTCTTCGATCGCCACGTGCGGGGCACCGATCCCGTGGATCTCGATCTCGAGGTGGTCGGGCTGCGGCTGCGCCGCCGCCCGGCGCAGGCGTTCGACGACAAGGGCGGCACGCCGCCGAAGGAGGGCGACGAGCGGCCCGCGCCGGGGTGGCTCGGCGTCGAGCTCGCCCCGGGCCCGAAGCTCCAGGTCGCGGCGGTGCGGGAGGGGAGCCCCGCGCACCGCGCCGGGCTGTACGCGGAGGACGAGCTGGTGGCCGAGGGCGGCTTCCGGGTCGACCGGGCCGCCCTGTGGGACCGCCTCTGCGAGAAGGGGCCCGCGGGCGCGCTGCGGCTCACCGTCTTCCGCCGCGACGAGCTCGTCGAGGTGGAGGTGCCGCTCGCGGCGTGGCCGGAGGACACGGTCTGGCTCGAGCCCCTCGAGAACGCCGGTGCCGCCCAGCGGGCGGCGTTCGAGGCGTGGTCGGGGGCGAGGTGGCCGGGGGTGACCCGCACGCCCTGACCCCTCGACAGGCTCGGGGGAAGGGCGAGCGGGTCGAGGGGATCAGGCCGCCTGCACCGGCTCCCCGCCCGGCACCGCGCGCTCGCTGCGTCCCGGGTGCGTGGGCAGCACGAAGGCGAGGACCACCATGAGGGCGCCGAACAGCATGCCGGCGAGCCCCTTCCCGAGGCCGCTGAGCTCCGCGAGCGTGGGGCTGCCGAGCGAGAGCGGCTCGATGAGCACCGGCTTCAGCGCCGGGTAGACGAGCGCGAACACGAGCGCGCCGGCGAGGCCGCCGACGATGGTGAAGAGCGCGTCCTTGCGCCCCTCTGCGGCGCCGACGAGGCAGGTGCCCGGGCAATAGCCGCCGATGGCGAAGCCGGCGCCGAACACGAGGCCGCCCACCGCGACGGCGACGAGCGTGAGCGCCTTCACCTTGAGGTGCGCGAGCCCGAGCGCGGCGAGGCCGCCGATGCCGATCGCGCCGACGCCGATGGCGAGCAGCATGAACTTCAGGATCGTCAGGTCACGCAGCGTGAGGGTGCCGATGATGCGGTCCGGCGAGGAGGCCTGGACCCGCTGCAGGATGGCGCCGAAGGCGACGCCGAGCGCGAGCGAGACGAGGATGACCGAAGGGCTCATGGTTACGACCTCCCGTAGAGCGCGCGGGCGACCGGGATCCCCGCGGCGAACACGGCCGCCGCGAACACCATCCCGGAGACCGCGAGCTGCGACATGCCGCTGATGATGTGACCGCTCGTGCACCCTCCCGCGAGGCGCGCGCCGAACAGGATGAGGAAGCCGCCCACGAACGCGACGGCGAAGCGGGCCCCGGTGCCGGAGCCGAACCTGCGGCGCCAGCTCTGCGGGACCGCCTCCTCGGTGCGCGAGCGCGACGCCAGCGCCGCGCCCAGGCCGCCGAGGGCGATGCCCACGACGAGCACCCACTCCGCCGTGAGCGAGCTGCCGATCTTCTTCCAGTAGGCGTTCGACTCCACTGCCCCGGGCGCGACCTGGCTCGCGATGGCCGCCTCGGTCGTCACGTACGCCGTCGAGACGCCGATGGGCCCCTGGATCGCGACGGCAAGCGTGCCGAGCAGCCCGAGCAGGATGCCCGCCGCGCGCCAGTCGAGCGACTTCTGCTTCTGGTCCTTCACGTTGCCTCCCTGCGGATTCACGGGGAAATTTCCGCCTCGCGCCGTCTGAGCCGCTCCTTTGTGGACCGATTCGGGCGATGAAGTCCTATGCCCCGTTAGAGGCGTCGTTTCGCCGCAATGGCAGCACGCCCGCGCTCCCGGCGGGAGTGCGCTATATGGGCGGGCCATGGAACCGATCCCGTCGTTCTTCGCCGAGCGCCGTCGTGCGGCCGCCGCGCAGATGGCGCGCCAGGGGGGCGGCGTGATGCTGCTCCCCGCCGCCGAGGAGAAGCTCCGGAACGCCGACACCGAGCACCTGTTCCGGCAGGACAGCGACTACCACTACGTCGTCGGGCTCGACGAGCCGGAGGGCTGCGCGGTCCTCCTCGCCGCGCCGTCGGGAGAGGTGAAGCTGGTGCTCTTCGTGCGTCCGCGCGACCGGGAGAAGGAGATCTGGACCGGGCGGCGCGCCGGGGTCGAGGGCGCCAAGGAGCGCTACGGCGCCGACGAGGCGTACACCGTGGCGGAGATGGACGAGAAGCTGCCCGCGCTCCTCGAGGGCGCGGAGACGCTCTGGTTCCGCCTCGGCGAGGACGCCGGCTGGGACGCGCGGGTCGCGCGAATCCTCCGCGGGCTGCGCGGCGGCGCTCGCCTCGGCAAGCACCCGCCGCGCGCGATCGTGGAGCCCGGCCGCGTGCTGCACGAGCAGCGGCTCGTGAAGTCGCCGGAGGAGCTGAAGCGGCTCCGCAAGGCCGCCGAGATCACCGCCGAGGCGCACATGGCGGCGATGCGCGACGGCCAGCCCGGCCGCCGCGAGCACCAGGTGCAGGCGGAGATCGAGTACGCCTTCCGCCGCCGCGGCGGCTCCGGTCCCGGGTACGGCACCATCGTCGCCACCGGCGCGAACTCGACCATCCTCCATTACCGCGCCGGCCCCGACGTCCTGAAGGACGGCGACGTGTGCCTGGTGGACGCGGGCGGCGAGTACGACTTCTACACGGCCGACGTGACGCGTACGTTCCCGGTCTCGGGCGACTTCACGAAGCCGCAGCGCGTGCTCTACGAGCTGTGCCTCGACGTGCAGAAGCAGGCCATCGAGGCGGTGAAGCCCGGCACGACGCTCGACGCCATCCACGATCTCGTGGTGCGCAAGCTGACCGAGGGCTTCATCTCCCTCGGCCTGCTCCAGGGGAACGTCGAGGAGCGCATCGCCGACAAGTCGTTCCGCAAGTACTACATGCACCGGACCAGCCACTGGCTCGGCATGGACGTCCACGACGTGGGCGACTACTACGTGGACGGCAAGCCCCGCCCGCTCGTCCCCGGCATGGTGCTCACCGTCGAGCCCGGCATCTACGTCGCCGAGGACGACGAGACCGCGCCCCCCGAGATGCGCGGCGTCGGCATCCGCATCGAGGACGACGTGCTCGTGACGCCCGAGGGCCACGAGAACCTGACCGCCGCGGTGCCGAAGGAGGTCGCGGAGGTCGAGGCGGTCTGCGTGAGGTAGGGGAGTAGGGGAGGGCGGGTTCTCCTTCTCAGACGTTGGGAGCTCGAAGCAGGAGCCGCAACTCTCTCCCCGTTCGACCGAGCGTAGGCCGCGCGCAGCGCGGCCGAAGTCGAGGGGCGGGGGAGGCCACGCCCAGCCCCGCTCGTGCTGAGCCTGTGTACGAAGCGCGAGCGGGACCAGGTTCTCGCTCATCCCTGCTCGTGCGGTACGCTTCGGAGCGCTCCCGGTTCACCTGGAGCGACGGAGCCGCCCCCGCATGCTGACGCTCGCCCTCGCCGCCGTTCTCGCCGCGCAGCAGCCCGCCCCCGAGGCGGCTTCATTCGCTCGCGCCGAGCCCGTCGCTCTCCAGGCCGAAGCGCCCTCATCCGCTCGTGCTGAGCCTGTCGAAGCACGAGACACGGATCCGGCAACCCGCTACGACGCCGCGATGGCGCTCCTCCTCGACGGCAAGCTCGAGGAGGCCGCGCGCGCGTTCGGTGCCATCGCCGGAGATCCCGCGGCCGGCGCTCTCGCCGACCGCGCCCGCACGCTCGCCGAGGTGAGCCGCGCCCTCGCCGCGCGGGGGGAGTTCGTGCTGCGGGAGCCCGGGCGATCCGCTGGCGCGGAGGCTCGCCGGCTCGACCGCCGCGGGCGCGCCGAGCTCGCCTTCTTCGGCACGACCTACGGCATCTGGAGCGGCGTCGCGACCGGCCTCCTCGCGGACGCCGACGACGGCCGCGTCTACCTCGCGCTCACGCTCGCCGGCGGCGTGGGCGGGCTCACGCTGGCGCTGCTCCCCACGCGCCACGCCCACATGCCCGAGGGCCGCGCGCAGGCCATCGAGTCGGCCGCGCTCTGGGGGACCCTCAACGGCGGCCTCGTCGCCGCGCTCGCGGACGCTGGGACGAGGCCGGCCGTGGCCGCCACGCTCGGCACGGGGCTCGTCTCGCTCGGCACGGCCGTCGCGCTCACCCGCGAGCGGAGCCCGTCGCCCGGCGACGTGGCCCTCACGAACAGCGGCGGCATATGGGGGCTCGTGACCGGCGGGCTCACGCTCGCGCTCCTGGACGACGTGAGCGACTCGACCGTCCAGGCCGTGCTGCTCGGCGGAGCCGACGCCGGCCTCCTCGCCATGGCGCTCGTCGCCCGTCGCGTGGACATGAGCCGCGGCCGCTCGCTCCTCATCGACGCCGGCGGCCTCCTCGGCACGCTCGGAGGAATCTCGATCCCGGCGTTCGCGGACTCGGAGAATGCCCCGCTGATCGGCGCCGCCGGGCTGGCCGGCATGGCCGCCGGCCTGTCGATCGCGACGTACCTGTCGCGCGGCTGGGACGAGGAGGGGAGCGCGTCCGCCGCCCGCCCCGGCGGCGCGATGGCCACGCCGGTGGTGGCGCGGCTCGAGGGCGGCGGATTCACCGCAGGTGTGGCAGGGCGGTTCTGATGTAGGTGCGGCCGCCGCCTTGCCGGTCTTTGACCCTCCGTATAACGTCGCGCGCCGTATCCCAGCGTGAACGCCGGGACGCGCGCCCTGCGCGGCGCGGGGAGGGGAACATGCGGCGGATCTCGGCGCTCGGCCTCGTGGCCGTGCTCGCGGCGGCGTGCAGCGGCGGCGGCGGAGGAGACAAGGCGGGCGGTCCGGGCCCCGCGGCGACCCTCGTCTCCATCGCGGTGACGCCCGCGACGGCGGTCACGGTCCCGGGCGCGACGGTGAAGCTCACCGCCACCGGCGCGTACGACGACGGCGGAACGCGCGACGTGACCGCCGAGGCGAGCTGGAGCTCGCTGAACGGCGCCGTCGCGCAGGTCTCCGCCGGCGTCGTGACCGGCGTCACCGCCGGGACCGCGACCGTCAGCGCCGCGATCGGCGCCGTCCAGGGCACGGCGCTCGTCACCGTCGACACGCCGACGTTCGTGTCCGTCCGGGTCGATCCGCCGAGCGCGACGATCTCCACGGGCCAATCGCTGCCGATCCGCTGCCTCGGGACCACCGATCGCGGCCTCGAGATCGACGTGACCGCGGCCGCCGTCTGGACGAGCGTCGATCCGCTCGTCGCCACCGTGGCGCGCGGCGTCGTGTCGGGGGTGAAGGTCGGCGGCACCGACGTGCGGGCCACCTACGCCGGCCTCTCCTCGCAGGCGCACGTCACGGTCGAGGCCGCATCCCTGGCGTCGCTCCTCCTCGGCGCGCCTCCCACGCTCACGCTCGCCGCGGGCGACTGGCTCGACGTGCACGCGTTCGCCGTCTACACGGACGGCAGCCTGCGCGACGTGACGCTCCTCGCGGAGTGGTCCTCGAGCGCGCCCCCGGTGGCCGAGGTGTCGAGCGTGGCGGAGAGCGCCGGGCGCATCCTCACGCTCGCGCCCGGGGCGAGCACCATCGGGGCCTCCTTCGGCGGAAAGGCCGCCTCGACCGAGCTCACGGTCCTCGCGGACAGCGTCATCTTCCTGCTCGTCGAGCCCGTCCCCTCGCCGCTGCCGGTCGGCGGCGCGCACCGGCTCCGCGCCACCGCCCTGCACGCGGACGGCACCTCGGCCGACGTGACCGGGCTCGCGACCTGGTCCTCCGACTCGACCACCGTGGCCGTGGACGCCGCGTCCGGTGTCGCGACGCTGGTCGCGGGCGGGGTCGCCACCGTGACCGCGAGCTACGGAGGCGCCGTGGGCCGCGGGGCCGTGACCGTCACCGGCGACGCTCCGACCGCGCTCGAGCTCGACGCGACCGCCATCGCCATGGGCCTCGGCGACTACACCTGGCCGCCTCCGCACGTGAGGCTGCGCTACGCGAACGGCGCCACGTACGACGTCTCGAGCGCGGCCGAGCTCTCGGTCCCGGATCCGGCCGTCGCCCTCGTCGAGACGGGGTGGTCCGATGACACGGTCGTGCGCGCGGTCGGCCTCGGGAGCACCACGATGCAGGCCCGCTACGCCGGGCTCTCCGTCACGGCGACGGTTCAGGTGACCGCGCCGCTGTCATTCGCCCTCGACGCGCCGGCGTCGGTGCCGGCGGGCGTGAGCTGGAGGGTGAAGGCGCAGACGCGCGTGCAGGGGAAGTACGTCGTCGAGACGGAGGACGTGTCGAGGTACGCCGAGTGGTCCTCGAGCGCGCCGGCGGTGATCGCCGTCTCCAACGCGCCCGACACGAAGGGCACCGCCACCGTGGTCGGTGCCGGCACCGCCACGCTGACCGCGGCGTTCGGAGGGATGACGGCGACGAAGACGATCACGGTGCTCGGGCCCCTGAGCGCGATCACCATCTCGCCCGCGCCGCTCCTCGTCCCCTCGGGCGAGACGCGGCAGCTCAGCGCGACGGCCCGCCTCGCCGACGGACGCACGACCGACGCGACGACCCTCGTCACGTGGCGCTGCGACCGCGTGATCGGCTCCGTCCATGACGGCAGCTTCTGGTCGTCGGGGCCCGGCACGGGCGAGATCACCGCGGCCATCGGCGACGTCTTCGGGACCGTGACCGCGACGGTCGTGCGCGAGCCGGGCTTCGGCGGGCTCGCGATCCGACCCGCGCTCCAGTACGGCTCGGAGCGGCTGCCTGTCGGGCATACCGGCCAGTTCCGGGCCGTGTACGTGTACTCGGTGGGCGGGCAGGACGTGGAGGTCCCGGTCGATCGAGAGGTCGCGTGGAGCACGAGCGCCGCGTCGATCGCCGCGTTCGACGATCCCGCGCACCCAGGGCGGGTCCACGCGCTCGCCGCCGGGAACGTGTACCTCCGGGCCGAGACGACGAGCCCGGCGGGCGCGCCCATGCAGGCGTCGATGTCGCTGGGGGTCGTGGCGCCGACGGGGCCGCCCACGCTCGCGCCGGTGACGGTCCCGCTCGGCGGATCGGCGCCGCTCCGGCTGTCCGTGCCGCTCGCGACCTCCACTGCGACGGCGAGCGCGTTCGCGACCTTCGAGTCGAGCGATCCTTCGGTCCTCGAGGTGAGGGGGACGACGGTGGTCGCGCGGAAGCTCGGCTCGGTCGAGCTCCGCGCGCGCCTCGGCGAGGTGACGGTCGCGGCGCAGGGCACCGTCCTGCCGGTGACGGCGAAGGCCCTCTACGTGGCGCTGCCGTACGAGCTGACGGTGGGCGCGAAGGCGAAGCCGGGCGCCTTCGTGGAGCTCGACAGCGGCGACTACGTGGACGTGACCCAGCTCGCGACGTGGGCGTGCTCGACGCCGGCCGTGGCGACGCTGACCTGGACGCCGGGCACGATGCCCGAGCTGCTGCCGATCGCCGCGGGGACGGCGACGGTCGAGGCGAGCTGGAGCGGGTTCGTCGCGGCGGACAGCGCGACGGCGGTCGGCGGCGCGGCGGAGCCGCAGCTCGCGAGCCTGACCTTCGAGCACCCGTCGTACGAGCTGCCCGTCGGCGGCACCCTGTCGATGCAGCTCCGCGGGACGCTCCCGAGCGGTGGTGCGGCCACCGTGACCGGGGCGCGGGTGACCATCTCTCCGGCTGACGTCGCCGGCCTGGAGGTCTCGGGGTCGTACGGGGTGGTCACCGGCCTGAAGGTAGGGAGCGCGGTCGTCACCGCGGCGTGGGGCGGGCAGACGGCGACGGCGGTCGTGAACGTCACGCACGCGATCGGCGAGTTCGGCATCTACCCCCAGGACAGCGGGCCGTACGGGGTCCACCCGCACGAGCTGCTCGGGTTCAACGCCTTCGAGAACCCGACGTTCGCGGTGTTCGAGGACGCGCTCGCGTGGGCCTCGTCGAACCCGGCGGTGCTGAAGGTGGTCGCGCCCGGGGTCGTCGAGGGAGTGGCTCCCGGCAAGGCGGTCGTCACCGCCGCGTCCGGGCTGCAGGTGTGGCCGTGGGTCGTGACGGTGTCGAGCGCTCCGCTGGAGCGGCTCGAGCTCGACGGGATCGCCCCGACGGTCCCGGCGGGCACGAGCTACCGGTTCCGCGCGATTGCCCGCTGGGCCGACGGCGCGTCCGGCGACGTGACGAACGCCGCGACGTGGTGGAGCGCCGACCCGACGGTGGTCGAGTTCGACCCCGCAGCGCCCGGAAAGCTCGTGACGAAGCGCGCCGGGACCGTGCGGATCGAGGCCCGGATCGACGGCGTCACCGAGTCCGCGGAGGTGACCGTGTTCTAGAGGAAGCGACGGGCCGAGCCGGCCCGTGCTTCCCCCTTGACACCCTCTCGGCACTCCAGTATCTACGCCGCCTTACGTCGGTCCGAGGTCTTCCCGGGACCCGGAATCCGTCCGACGCGCCGCTTCATCGGGGAGTGGCTCAGCCTGGTAGAGCACTTGGTTCGGGACCAAGGGGTCGCAGGTTCAAATCCTGTCTCCCCGACTCAGAAGGCCGCGGCTTCGCACGGGAAACCGGCGAGTCGCGGCCTTCGTTGTTTCCGGATGGTGCGCTGCGCACCACCGGCGCACCAAAATCCGTGACGCTGGGTGCGGGCGCTGCGGAGAGTGCGGCGACGTCCGTCGCGGCCGCCGCCGCGCTGCTCGTCGAGACGTTCGCGACACTGGCCCTCCAGGCGGCGCGGCGCGGGGATCTCGAGGCGGCGAGCTATCTACTCGAGCAGGCGCTATCAGCCATCGCCGGGCGACGGCCCGCGTGATCGGGCCAACGGATAGGGTCAGGTAGGCTTAGCGCGACCGCCCGCGGGCGCGAGACGATCCACCGCTCGGACTCTCCGTTCCTGCTCGGACGCGAACATCGTGCCGGTGCGGCCGAAGCCGGTCGCCACCTATTGCGCGCACCTGGCAAATCACGAAGCTTCTGCTGGTCGCTCGAGGTCTCCCGCGCCGGTTCTTAACGCCTGGTGTGGGCGGCCGCCGTCCAGCCGCACGGTGCAGGACGCGCCGCTCACGATCCGCGCCCGCGAGGCGCACGAGCGCAGCCGCCGGACGTACGGCAGCCCGCGCGTGCACGTCAAACTGGCGGAGACGCACCAGGTGTTCGTCAGCCGGAAGCGTGTCACCGCTCATGCAGCAAGCTCGCTCGTCCGGGCGAACGCGACGGGCGCGTTCCTCGGCTCCGCCTCGAGCATTCCCACCCCGCTGGCGGTTCGTTGGGCCCAAGAAGGGCGGGGGCGGGAACGCTGCTCTCGGGCGTGAACGCGGTAACGGCCTCCACGCCGGACTGCCGTGTGGCACAGACGGCGAGCGCGCAGCCGGCGAGGAGAACGTGAGCTGAAGAGGACGCATGACGGCCTCGGGTCGTTCGGGTACGTGCGTACACGCCTCGCGCCGGCATCCACGTGGCTAACTTGTGCGGCGGCTGCAAGGAGGAAGACCATGGCAACGTACCGCGGGTGGGAAGAGGGGCAGAGCGGGGACCCGCCGTCGCGTGAGCGCGGCTCGCCGGGAGAACGAGGCTGGTACGAGGAGACTGGTGAGTACGGGGGCCGCCGCATGCAGGGCCGCTACGGTGGCACGGGCGAGCAGCGCTGGAGCGGGACGCGCGAGGAGATGGGGCGCCCCTGGGTCGAGCGCTGGCCGGACACGCACGAGCACGAGCGAGTGGACACGAAGGGGCTCATCGAGTGGGAGGACCATGGACCCCTCGAGTGGCTCGGGGACAAGCTGCGCGAGATGAAGAGTAGGCGGCGCCTGCGTGGGCCCAAGGGATTCAAGCGCTCCGACGAGCGCATCCTCGACGACCTCTGCGAGCGGATCGCGCGGACCGGCATCGACGCCGACGGCCTGGAGGTGAAGGTCGAGAACGGAGAGGTGACCATCTCGGGGATCATCGCCAGCCGCGTGGACAAGTGGCGCCTCGAAGTGATCGCCGATGACGTCTTCGGCGTCGAGGAGGTGCACGACCAGGTCCGGGTCGCTCGCACGCCGCCGGGCGAGCGCGTCGCGGGACCCGCCGAGGACCTGCGCCACTGAGCGGCCGGTGGTCACCGCTCCTGCGGGACTTCGCGGATCCCGCCGTAGAGCGGCCCGTCTCGCGGCGCCGGATCGCGAGCACGGGGGGGGCGGGGCGCCCCGGGCGCGACGGGCTCGCGCTGCTCGACGAGGTCAGGGAGAAGTGGCCGCGGGTCCCGCTGCGCCTGGTCGCGAGCGCGCGGACGCTGAAGGAGATCGCCGCGGAGCTCCGGCTGAGCGAGAAGACGATCGCCACGTACCGGGCGAGGATCTCCGCCAAGATCGGCGCGAGCACGAACGTGGAGCTCACGCGCTACCCGCTGCGGCACAAACTCGTCGAATAGCGGCGCGGGGGTGCGGTACACCCCCGTCGCGCGCCGCGCCTCCGGGACGTGGCGCCACGCGCGCCCGTAGAAGGTGAGCAGGACCGCGCGCCCCGTCTACCGTCCGCCTCCTGCCCCGTCCCCGAACGACTCGTCCATCGAGGCACGGGATCAGCTCTTCGCGTACTGGAACTCCGGGAGCTGCTTCAGTGCATCCTTCGTGGCGCCGGGCAGGACGACCTTGGGCTTCACCGCGGAGAACTGCTCGACCGGGATCGCGACCTGATGCCGGCCCATGCCGAGGAACCCGCCGACGTCCACGACCGCGAGCGACACCTTGCCGTCGGGCGCGACGACGAGATCGTCCACCTTCCCGATCTTCTGGTCCTTGTCGTTGTACACGGGCGCGCCGATGAGCTTCGAGGCGCGGTAGCCGACCGCGACGGCCCGCGTCTCCTCGACCGTCGTCCCGAGGGGGATCGTGCCGGCGACCGGGGGAGCGGTCTGACCGCCACCCTGCTGCGAATCCTGCTGCGCGAGCGCGAGCGGCGCGAGCGCGAGGCCGACCACTGCGAGCGCGAGTCTGGTCTTCATGTTCCCTCCCCCATGGCTGACGTGGGTGCTCCCGCTCGTCTCGCTCGCTATGCTCCGGGGCGCGGCGGCGTTCCGTTTCGCCGTGTTCACGAGACGAGCGAACGAGGCGTACATCCAGTGCACGCGAATCATTGGCATGCTCGGGCGCGGCGGCAGCGCGGCCGTGGGAACGCGCCCGGCCCGGGGAGGCGAGGGACGGCGCGATCCCGGTGCGAACCTCCGCTCGGCGCGCGCGATGGCGCGTGCCAGCCGGTCCGTTGCGGCGAGCCTCGGCCGTCGCCAGCGTTGCGGGAGGTGCGCGGCGTGCGACGCGCGATATTGCGCGCCTGGAAGAGGAGCGGGGATGGCGAACGAACGTCCGGATCCTTCGACCTCCCAACCATCGAGCCGAGGCCAGCCGCAGCAGGCGCCGGGGGGGGCGCCGCGCGCGCCATTCGACCCCTGGCGCACGGCGCCGATCGCCCTGATGCGACGGTTGCTGGACGACATGCAGCGCGTCGGCGAGGAGTACGACCCGCTGCGCTTCGCGCCGCCGACCGAGCGCGACGTCGAGCCCAGCCGGCCGACCTGGGCGCCGAAGGTGGACGTCTTCGAGCGCGACGGGGTCCTCGTCCTGCGCGCGGATCTGCCGGGGGTGCGCAAGGAGGACATCCGGGTGGACGTCACCGGCGAGGCGGTCACGTTGCAGGGAGAGCGCCGGCGGGAGCGCGACGTCGAGGGCGCCGGCGTGCACTGCGCGGAACGCACCTGCGGCTCGTTCTACCGCTCCATCCCGTTGCCCGAGGGGGTGAAGGTCGAGCGCGCCGAGGCGCGGGTGGACAACGGGGTGCTCGAGGTCACGATCCCGCTGGACGAGCGACGGATGCCATCGAGGCGGGTCGAGGTCCAGGGAGCCGGGCCGCAGTCGAACGTGCAGTAGGTCTGGAGGGCCATGGAGAGTCTCGGAGGCGTGAGGGTAGCGATCCTGATCGAGGACGGGTTCGAGCAAGTGGAGGATGACGGAACCGCGGAGAGCGCTCGACGAGGCGGGCGCCGATACGAGGATCGTCTCGCCGAGGCCGCAGAAGGTGCGCGGCTGGAAGTTCACCGACTGGGGCGACGAGTTCCAGATCGACGTTTCCCTCGATCGGCGGTGCCAGCGGATTTCGACGCGCTGCTGTTGCCGGGGGGCGTCTTGAACCCCGACCGCCTCCGGATCGAGCCGAGGGCGGTCGCGTTCGCGAAGAGCTTCTTCGACGCGGCCAAGCCCGTGGCCGCCATCTGCCACGGACCCTGGACCGTCATCGAGACGGGCGCGGCGCGGGGACGCCGGATCGCCTCGTGGCCGTCCCTCAAGACGGACCTGCGCAACGCCGGTGCGGAGTGGGTCGATCGCGAGGTCGTCGTCGACGGAAACCTGGTGTTGAGCCGCAAGCCAGACGACATCCCTGCGTTCAAACGGGAGATGATCGCGCTGTTCGGCCGCGCGCGTCGCGCCGTGGGCGCGGAGCACCGGGAGCAGGCGGGCCTGCACTGAGGTCAGGTGAGGCCCGCGCGGTGAGGTGAGGCCGCGGCGGGTGAGGTGAGGCCCGCGCGCGCGCCGGTGCCGTCGCCTTCGACGTCCGCGAAGGTGGGGACGCGTTACTCCCCGTTCGCCCCGAGCGTAGCCGCGCGAAGCGCGGCGGAGTCGAGGGGCGACGCGACATCGGTGAGCGCTACGCGCATCGTTCTCTCAGGCGTGCGCCGGCAGCTCACCCGCCGCAGCGAGGCTCCTGCGGGCACACTCCGCGTCCGCCTTGGCGCCGACGAGACGCGCCTGGTCCTTGAGCTTCTGGATCTCGTCCGCCACATCGGTCGCGCTCAGCGTGACCGCGAGCTCCGCGATGAGGACCCGCCTCGCGGACCTGGGCCTCGCGGCCAGCACGCCGCCCGGGATGTTCACGAGGATCCCACCGACCCCGCCGCCGCCCTCGGACCCTGAGACCACGCGCCAGCGCCGCGAGACGGAAGCCGAGGCGAAGGTCCGCGCGGCGCTGAGGCTCCCGCAGAGCGCGGCGGCCCGCCGGTCGACGTTCGCAGGTTCAACGCGACCGAGTTCGAGGTCTCAAGCGGCTGCGCAGCATACGACGACCTACGTCGAGGCTCGAGGTCCGACAGATTGAAGATGAGGATCGAGGGCGGTCAGCCCACATCCACATGGCCGTCGAGGATATCCCCGGTGGTGTGCGCGTCGATGAGACCGCTGATGACGCTCGCGTTGTCCCTCTGTCCGTCAGCACGCACGTCGCGCCGTCTCGGAGTTCATCGCGGAGGGGATGCCACGCGCGATGCGACCCACCCCACTGCCGCCGGGCTGCCAACCAACATCCGCGAACGACGGCACTAGGGCGCGAACGCACGGGTGCCGCTGCATGAACTCAACGCGAATCGGCTGGCTCGCAGGTTCTCGTCCACGCTGCGGGCCGATTCAGGGGTGACACGGCCCTTCACCGGGCAGAGGTTCCACTGTCCGTTTACCATCAGGCTCCACCGCGACCTTGGCGCTGACGAGATGCGCCTGATCCTTGACCTTGTCGATCTCCTTCGCCATGTCGCTCGCGTTCAGCTGCGTGGCGAGCGCGGATGCTGCCCCGAGCGACTTCGTCGCGGTGTTCAGCAGGTCGTGCAGTCTCTTCCAGCTCGGCGTCTGCTTGACCGCGCCTCTCCTGCTCGCGAGCACGCGCGACACCGTCGCGGCCGATGTGCCGGTTGCCGCGGCGATGCGATCGCGCTCGCGGTAGCCGGGTCGGGTCTCAACCGAGACCGCACCGGCTGACTTCGCTCCGAAGTGTCCGCCCTCCGTGCGCCCCTGCGCCTTCGCCTTCTCCGAACGAGCCGCGTTCGCACGAGCCTGCGTCTGCTCACGTTCCCGCTGCCACTGCTCCGAGCGCTCGTGGAGGTCGAGGTACATCTGAACCTTCTGGGCGCCCGAGACGTAGCGGCGGGTCGCGTAGTCGAGGATGACGGCGGCCACGTCGATGTCCTCCTCGGGGCCGAGGTCCTCGAACGCTGGTTCGATGTCGGCGCGCTTCCCGACCTCCCATCGCCCGAGGCCGTCGACGATCTCCCTTTCGCCTGTCCGGCTGCTGACCACGAGGCGAATGGGATCGCGGACTCGGCCGGCTGCCCGAACTCGCTTCTCCAGCTCGTCCAGCTCCTCGGGTGTGTGCCGAGGCACGTACTTGAGCAGAGGGTGCGGCTTGAGATCATGCCACCAAGTCATGCTTCGGCTCCCCGGGAGCGGTACTCCCGCGCTTGCGTCACCACCCCGGTCACGTCGCGCGCATGTTCGCGGAGGCGGCACGCGGTGGGGGCGACAGGACATCGATCACCCCGGCGAGGCGGAGCATGCCCCGCCTCCACGGCGCCAGCGCCGCATGCGCCCGCACGGAAGCAAGCAAGAGGAGCTAGGCGAAGAACGTGCCGCACAAGAGCGGCTGCGCTGGGGCGAGCTGCAGCGGGACGGCCGATCGTGGATGAGCGAGGCATCGGGGCGCTCCCTGCTTGCGATGTCGTCCCCGGCACTGCGGCGACGTGGAAATCTGAGCCGGACGTGGACCCCGGGCACCGGCCCTGCGCGCGTCCCTCGCGCGCGGTAATCCGCTGCGTCGTCGCCGATAAGCGCCAACGAGCTGCGCCGCCTGCTCCGCGCGTTCCGCGTGCTCGAAGACAGGGCTGTCCTGGTCCCGCTCCGCGGCGGGCGCGAGTAGCGCGCGAGGTCGGCTTCAGGGCAACCGCCGCTCGGTTTCAGGGCAACCGCGGGTCGAACAAGCCGAGCTGGTTGAAGAGCGCCAGCAGGTACCACGTCGCGGTGACGGGCTCGGACGAGGTCGACACGAGGGGGCGCTCCGTCGTCCAGTCGACGGCCTCGCCCTGCGGCTGGTAGCCGACGTGCGTCGTGGCGACGTACCAGGAGAGCCGGTTGCGCGACAGGTCGTCCATTCCGAGCCAGTGCTCGAGCATGGCCATGTACATCGACATCTGTGGCCAGACGGGCATCGACCCGTTCGCCTCGTTCTGACCGCCGGGGCTGAATTGCGACGCGTGGTAGAACTCGTCGCCCTCGTAGCGAGAGATGCCGAAGCCGAACTCCCCCGGCGTCAAATTCGCGAGGACGGCTTCGCGGTGCTGCGCCGTGCGTGGGTGCGTCGCATCCAGCACGCCGAACACCCAGAGCAGGTCGGTCGCGCCGTCGAGGCGCTGGTCCAGCGTGCAGTCCGGCCGGACCGCGCGGACGAAGTAGTTCAGGGTCGCGTGCCACAGGCCGGGACACGGCGAGGTTGACGTGTCGCGCGAGATGGCGTCGCGGACGGTGTCTCGGGCCCGCCCCCAGTTCTCGGCCTTGGACGAGTCCTGCCGCTCCTCCGCGAGGAGCTGCGCGGCGCGGAGGCCCGCGGCGTACGTCGCCTGCGTGAACGTCCAGTACTGGAGCTCCTCCTCCCAGATGGAGAAGTCCGGCGCCCCGAACCCGTGGTTCTCGGCCTTGCCGATCTCGCGCTGGACGAAGTCTGCGGCCCTCTGCACGGCCGGCCAGACGGTCTCGAGGAACCGAGCTGCGCGACCGGCGTCGACGGGCTTCAACGCGGCGTGGTGACGATACGTCCCGACGAGGAACAGGCCGTTCGCATCGAGCTCCGGCTCCACGAACGGGATCTCCAGCTTGTGCGCGAAGAAGCTGTAGTTGGTCCACCACGTTCCCGGGGGGACGTTCGGGTTCGACCCTTCCGTCTGCTGCGCCTGCGCCATCCAGGTCCAGTACTTCTCCGCTTCGTCGAGATGGCCGGCCACGTCGAAGCCCATGGCCACGACCGACGAATCACGAACCCAGACGCTGTAGTTGTAGGCAGGGTTCGTGGCGGCGACGAAGCTGCCGAACTCCGGCTGCTGCGATTGCCGGTTCGTCACCAGCCCGATCCGCAGCGCCTCCGCCCACTGCCGCACGGGCGTGTCGAGCGATGCGGCCCTCCCGGACGAAAGCCAGCCTTTCCACTGCGCGGAGCTCTGATCGATCCAGACCTCGGGCGCGCCGGGCCTCCTGATGTCGTCCGCGAGAGCCCTCGCGCCGTCGAGCGAGTCTGCGATCCCGTAGAAGAACGCGATCTGCTCGGTCCGGGCGGGCTCGAGAGTGACCGTCCTCGACATCCCGATGCCGACGTCCTGCCCCGAGAACGAGTCGGAGTCGCCGAGCGCGGACGGTCCGGTCGCGAACCTCCTCACCGTCTCCGCCCCGCTGTCCGGGCCGCCGGTCACCGGCGCTCCGGCGACGTGGCGATCCACCGGTCCGAAGGAGCCGATCACGACGAACGTTCCGTTCGTCTGGCTCATGTCCGCGATCCAGGCATTGCGCTGCGAGTCCCAGATGGCGTTCAGGGTCCCGCCGCCCCCGCCGGGCGATGCTCCACGGATGTTCACCGGGTCCTCGCTCGGCCCTGAGTTCTTGTTGTGCAGGTCGGCCCACTCCAGGATCGAGAGCTGTCTGGAGGCATCGGTCACGTTGCCGAGCTCGTACAGCACGAGCGCGAAGCTCTCGCCGGGCGGCACGATCATCCGCCGGGTGACGCTCATCGGGACCGCTCTCTTGGCGTAGCCGCCGTACGCGACGCGCATCTCTCCGAATCCCTCTCCGTCGCTCGCCGTGAAGTACGCCGTCGTGTCGAACTCGCGGGTGTCCGTGTAGGAGGTGTTGCCCGTCTCGTCCCGGAAGAACGCCTGCGCCTCGTCGATCTGGTTCGTGGGCCAGTCCTTCGCCCAGTGGAACGCGGTCATCCGCGGGCCGAAGCCCATGTCGTCCTTGGGGTAGAGGACGGCGGCGTGCCAGCCGACCACCAGACTCTCCCAGTTGTTCATGAGCAGCGACCGGACCGACACGTCCGAGGGGGTCGGTCCGCTCGACATCACCATGTTGTCGAGCCGGAGCTCGCCGGAGTCCGTCGGCAGGAACGCGAGCGCGATCGTGTGCTCCCCCGCGTCGAGGTGGATTGCGCGCCGGCCGCCGCTCCCCCACGCGCTCCACCCCCACGTCGGCGGGAACGCAGGCTGGCCCGGGTAGGGCCGGCCGTCCACCTGCAGCGTGCGCAGGGCGATCCCGTCCGTGCCCTTCGCGTACGTGAAGTCGAAGGTGAAGTACCCGGACTCGGGCGCGCAGACCTGGAACGCCACCTGATCGCTCTCGTCCGTGAAGGCCGTGACGTAGCCCCTGCCGCCCTCCGCCGCCACCTCGAGCCCCTGGAGCTGCGCGTCCTCGGCCTCGAACGTCGCGGGGAGCTGCGCGGTGCATGCTTGCTGCTGGGCGCCCGCACGCGAACCGGACATCGCAGCGACCGCCACTACAGCGCCGACCAGGAATCCATGGACCCGCATACCGACTCCTTTCCGCGCGGCGGAACGCTCGCGACCATCCGTGAACTCGACGGATGTCAAGACGATGCCCGCGCCGAGGCCTGCGCGGGAGCGTCCGAAGGGGGACGCGGCGCGGCGACCGTGCGAATGAGTCACGGCGGTGGCGACGGTTGCTCGCCGACGGGGGCCGTGCGGATGACGACCATGTTCCAGTACTCGAGTCGCGGGATCGTCGCTTCCACGAACGCTCCGCTCGTGTCCTCGCTCGTGGTGTACGGGAGCGGCATTGGACGGCCACCCTGCAGATCCGGGCTCGCGACGAACACGCCGATCGCGCGCGAGCCCGCGGGCAGACGGTATCGGATGCGGAGGTCCGTCTGCGGCTGGGGAGGCGGGGCCACGTTCCGCCAGCGGTCGTCGTCCACGCCCATGAGGTTCACGAGGTGGACGATCTCCGCATCGGGCGCACGCCGGAAGATCGGGTGGATGACGTTCGCGCCCTGGGTCCCGAGCGGCTGTCCCGAGAGGAGCTCGAGCGGCGCCGTCGCCGGATCGACGGGCGTGACCTCGGGGGCGAAGAGCAGGTTCTCATACGCCGCCGAGAACGTGTAGTAGCGGCGCATCGCGCGCTGCAGCTCGGGCGTGATGCTCTTCGACAGGTTCGGGTAGTACTCGTGCGCCAGCCCGGCGACGTCGTCGCCGATCTCGATGTGGGTCACCCCGCTCGCAAACATCACGGCGTCAGCGAGCTGGAACGCCTGCTCGTCGAAGCGGCCGAGCGCGAGGTGGTCGACGTTCACCGCGCCGGCGTCTCCAGGGCGGACCGACAGCGAGATCTCATGGCGCCCTGCCCCGAGCGTCGTCGGGACGTAGGCGTCGGAGGACCAGCCGCTCCATTCGGCGGTCGAAGGAAAGCTCACCTCTCCGACGGGGGCGCCGTCGACCGACACCTGACGCCGGGCGACCTGGCCGCTCGCGTTGGCGAAGCGAAAGACGAGGGAGACGTTCTGCGGCTCACTCAGCTCGATCGACCACGTGATGGCGGCGCCCGCCATCTCGAGCGCCGCGACGAAGCCGGTCCCCGTGTAGCCCAGGTGGTCCGACGCCACCCGCACGCCGTGCAGGCGCGCCGCTTCCGCCTCGTGGATCGGCCCGACCTCCTCGCCGTACTGCGCGTACGCCGCGAACACCGCCGCGCGCCCTCCGCTCAGGCCGCGGAGGTACTCGGCGTACCGCCGCAAATCGTCGTAGCTGTCGGCCTCGAACCAGATCTCGCTGAACAGGAAGTCGCACGGATAGGAAGTCGCCACCTCGCGCGTCGCCCACCCATCCACCGCGCCGTCGACGAGGTTGAACGTGCACGCGGAACGATCGGGTTGGCCCTGCATGAGGTGGCGTTTGGTCGCTTCCAGGAACGGCGCGAAGCGGGCCGCTAGGTCGACGCTCGTGCCGTCTGCCAGGTGAACGTCGAAGCGCGGACCGAGCTGGTCGATGTGCACGCCGTCGAGCCCGGCGAGGCGCACCGCCTCGACGTACTGCGCGATCTCCCAGGACTGCCAGCCCGGGTTCATGGGGTCAAAGAGCCAGAGGAACACGTCGTTCGGAAACTGCACGTGCAGCTGGTCCTGCGCGCCCTCTCGCGCGAAGAGCCCCCACGCCGGCGAGATGGGCCAGCGCTCGGCGTAGCCCTCGCGCGCCGCGTACACCATCACGTACCCCATCGCCGCGGCGCCGTACCGGTGGATCGCGTCCACGTACCCCGTGATCGCTGTCCAGGCGACGGGACGCCCGAACAGGTCCGTCCAGGTCGGCACGATCTGGCCGTCGGGTCCCGTCTCGACGAGCTTCTCGTGGCGCCAGCCCCAGTCGTAGAGCTGGTAGACGTTCACGAGGAACTCGCGCGAGAGCCGCTCGACGCGGCGCTCGCGCTCCTGCGGCGAGAGGGCGGGGTCGAACTCGGAGACGTAGCCGTAGCGCGGGTAGCGAAACGGCGACGAGCTCACGTCCACGGCCGTCGTCGCGGCGGTGCCCGCCGCGTCGGCGACCGCGAGGTAGCCGCTGAAGTCTTCCGTCGGAGGCGTCCAGCGAAACGTGACGTCGCCCGTCGCGCCGGGCGCCACGCGAACCTCTTGGCGGTCGGCGTGGACCACGGCGTCGAGGTGGTAGACGGACATCGCGACCGGGCCGACGAACTCCCCCTCGGTGCCGGCCTGGACGCGTGCGGTGAGCGTCACCTCCTCTCCGGGCGCGTAGCGTGCCTTGTCTGGGAGCAGGTCGATGACGGGCGCGGCGGCGGCGCGGGCTGCGCAGCCGACGAGCGCCACGACGACCACCACCGCGACGGGGAGCGGCATGGCGAAGCACGACCTGCTCCTTACGGCCGACCGGTCCGGCATCTTCCCCCCTCGGCAACATGCGTCCGCCTCGCGGCGCGCGCAGCTTGATCGGCTGGAGCCGCGAGCGAGGAGCAACTCACGGCCGGCGGACGTGACGCTCGGTTGCTGTCGTTCGTCGCCAGGCGGGTGTGCTCTCTCCGCGCGAGGCGCCGACCCGGACCGCACTCGTGAGCTCAGCGGCGGCTCGCGGAGAGGGCGTCCACGCGAGCAGGGTGACGCGCAGCATCTACCTTTCGTCAAGTCTCGCTCGCGCGTCTCGCTATCTCGCGATCGTGCGACGTGGAGGAGGGGTAGAACCATGTCCAGCAACACCATGCGCCGTCTCGTCCGGCGGCCGACGCTGATCGCTGGCCTGCTGGCGGCGCTCGTCGGGTTCAACGCAGCCGTTGCTCAACAGGACGTCAACGAGTACGTCCAGTTCCTGGAGCCCCGCTCGATGCTCTTCCAGGCGGGGCAGCAGTCGGAGGCCATCTCCGGCATGGGTGACCAGTGGCGGAACGACTACTTCGACCGGGAGCCGCAGGAGCTCGTCCGCAGGGCTTCGGTGTGGGTGCTCTACTATCCCGGCTCCGTGATCCCCGAGCCCGGCAAGTCGGTCATCGGGACCCTGGGAAGCACGCAGCTCTGGGACGCGTTCCGGGACGTCGGCATCGAGGCGATCCACACCAATCCGACCTTGCGAGCCGGCGGAATCCGGGACCGCGAGTACACCCCGACCATCGACGGCTGGTTCGACCGCATCTCGCTGGAGATCGATCCGCAGCTCGGGACCGAGGAGGACTACCGGCAGATGGTCCAGGTCGCCGAGGAGCGGGGCGGGTGGGTCGGCGGCGACCTCGTTCCGCTCCACACCGGCCTCGGGGCCGACTTCCGGCTCGCCGAGCGCGGCTACAAGGACTATCCCGGCATGTACACGATGGTCGCGATCCGTCAGGAGGACTGGGGCTTGCTCCCCAACGTCGATGATCCCTACGGGACCGCGCTAGTCTCCAAGGAAGCCGCGGTGGAGCTGAAGAACAAGGGCTACATCCCGGGCCTCATCAACTCCGCCGACGCCCATCCGGATGCCAAGACCTGGAGCGGCTGGAGCGCCACCCCGGAAGTCACCGACGTGGACGGCAATCGGCGACGCTCGGTGTACCTCCACGTGTTCAAGCCCGGCCAGCCCGCGCTCAACTGGCTCGACCCGTCCTACGCCGGGCGCCGCGCGGTCCAGGGGGACGCGGTCCGGCACGTCCATGACCTCAGGAACCTCTTCGTGCGGCTCGACGCGGTGCCGTTCCTCGGCATCGAGCCGAACCCGGATCAGCCGCTGACGGACTACTTCGATACCCCGCTCGCCGAGCTTGGCACGGAGGACATCGCGATGTTCCTGCGCAAGATCGGGGGCTGGTCGTTCCAGGAGCTCAACGTCCCGATGGATCAGTTCAAGGACTTCGGGACGCACGGTCCGGACCTGGGCTACGACTTCTTCACCCGCGCCGAGTGCTTCCATCCGGTGATTACCCAGGACGCGCGACCGTGCCGACTGGAGCACCAGCTCCTGCTCGAGAAGGAAATCAAGCACGGCGAGCTCATCCACGATCTGCAGAACCACGACGAGATCACGTACCAGCTCGTGAACCTGGGCTCCCAGGGCGAGATCCGGCTGGGCGGCGAGACCACGACCGGCCCTCAGCTGAAGGAGAAGATCCTGCAGGAGATGCGCGCGGGAGTCGCCGGAGAGGCCGCGCCCTTCAACCGGCTGTATCGCCCGGAGCAGGACGGCGTCGCCACCACCATCGCGGGCTTCATCGCCCCTGCGCTAGGGGTCCGCGACCCGTACAACGCCACCCCCGACCAGGTCGGGCAGATCCAGCGCGCACACATCCTCGTCGCCATGGCGAACGCGATGCAGCCCGGCGTGTTCGCCGTCTCGGCCTGGGACCTCGTGGGCGCGCTGCCGCTCCGGGAGGAGACCGTGGCCGAACGGACCGCGGACGGCGACTTCCGGTGGATCAACCGCGGCGGCGTCGATCTGATGGGCGCGGACCCGAACGCGCAGACGAGCGCGTTCGGGCTGCCGAAGGCCCAGACCCTCTATGGTCCGCTGCCGGAGCAGCTCGGGAATCCGGACTCGTTCGCGAGCCAGCTCAAGACGATCCTCCGGGCCCGCAAGGACAACCGCATCCACGAGTCCGAGGTGGTCGCGGTGCCCAACGTGGACAACCAGGCCGTGGTCGTCCTGGTGATGAGGCTCCCGGACAATGGCGGGCTGGCGGTCACCGCGCTCAATTACGGGCGCGACTCGACCTCGGTGAACGTTGACATCGGCAACGTTCCCGGGGGCGGCGTCTCCGGGCCGGCGCGCGACATCGTCGCGGGTCAGGACCTGGGAAACGTGTCCGGTCAGATGACGATCGATCTCGAGGGGCTCGCCGGGCGGACCGTCGTGATCCGACAGGGGCAATAGCGCGCCAGGAGCGATGACGGAGTCGGCCGTCGATCGGACGATCGACGGCCGAGCTCCGGGGGGATACGGCCAGCGCGGAGGCCGGGGGCACCTGGCGGTGCCGCGCGCGGTGACGGGTACTGCGCGGGGGGATTACTGCATCAGCGGGACGAGGTCCTTGGGCATGCTGGACTCGACGTCTTCCCACTCCCCCTCGGTGAGGTGGCGCCTGAGCGCCTGGAGGACCTCGTGGACAAGCCGCTCGACGCCGCCCTCGACGCTGTAGGGGAACTCCTGCTGGACGCGCTCGAGGAGCTGTGCCCGGCTCATCTTCCTCGGGACGCGGGTCGGGTCCCAGCCCTCGTAGTAGAGGCCGCGGACCAGCATAGGCAGCTGGGCCGCGAACTGAGCGGCCTCCTCGACGGTCAGGCGGTCACGTATCGCGTGCAGGACCGCCCTCAGAGCGGCGTACGACTGGCTTCGCCGCTCCTTCGGCCACTGCATGGCCTGCTCGATGTCCTTGAGGATTCGATTGGTCTTCTCGACGGTCTTGTCGAATGAGGGATGTCCTGTGTTCGGCATTGTCTTCTCCGTTCACGAAACGAACGCCATCACGGCGCACTCTCCGCCGCGGCCCCGGACGAGCCCCAGCTCGCGAGGATTAGCGCGACCTCATCGGCTCGCTCGAGCGTCCAGTCCGCGAGCTTCTCACCCGCGTCGCGTCGATCCCGAAAGAGCGCCACGCCCGAAGGATGGACTCGGACGCCTCAGAATCAACCCGCACGAAACGCACCCTTGCGGTCATCGTGCCGGTCTGTCCACCGACCGTCGTCGCTCGCCCAGTCGAATGGGACAGGCGTGCCCGTCTGCGCCACCCCGAGCCCCGTCCCGCTGCCGGTCTGCTGTGTGGCACAAGCGGCGAGCGCGAGCACGCAGGCGACGGATGCACCTCGGAGCCGTGCGCAGCAGATTGAGCAGACGAGAATCCCGCTCGCGCAGCGAGCGAGCCGGAACGTCGCAGTGAGGAGGGTAGACATGGTTCTCAGAGACGAGGATATCCAGCGGAGCGTCCTCCAGGAGTTCGAGTGGGACGCCCGGATCCGGCCGACGGAGATCGGAGTCACCGTCAAGGACGGCGTGGTGACCCTGGTCGGCACGGTCGAGAGCTATACGAAGAAGTGGACCGCAGAGGAGATCGCGCTACGAGTCGCGGGCGTGAAGGCTGTCGTCAACAAGCTCGAGGTGAAGCTGGCCGCCGCGAGCGAACGGTCGGACGAGGACATCGCGAAGGCGGCGAGGCAGACCCTGGAGTACTCGTGGGACATCCCCGACACCGTGAAGCTCACGGTCGACCAGGGCTGGATCACGCTCCACGGTGAGGTGGAGTGGAACTACCAGAGGGAAGCGGCCGAGCAGAAGGTTCGCGACATCACGGGGGTGAAAGGCGTTCTCAACCAGATCATGGTGAAGCCGAAGACCAACCCCGAGGACGTGAAGCGCCGGATCGAAGAGGCGCTCGTCCGCGCCGCCGAGACCGACGCGAAGAACATCACGGTCGACGTCCAGGACGGTCGCGTCGTACTCAAGGGGCGCGTCCATTCCTGGTACGAGAAGGAGGAGGCGAAGCGCGAAGCCTGGCTCGCGCCCGGCGTCCGCGAGGTCGTCGACCAGCTCTTGGTCACGTTGTAGGGGCGGAACGAGCCGTCTCGCGCCGCCGGATCACGAGCACGGGGCAGGGCGCCTCGCGCACGACTCGCTCGGCCACCGATCCGAGCAGGAGCCGCGCGAGGCCCGCCCGGCCGTGGGTCCCGAGCACCACGACGTCCGTCGCCCGCTCGCGCGCGAATCGCACGATCTCGTCGGCGGGGCTGCCCGGTGTGACCGTCGAGCGAACCGGGCGCCCGGCGATTCGCGCCGCCTCCTCCTCCCACGGCGCCATCGTCTCCCGGAGCTCGCGGAGCACGGTCTCGAGCACGTCGGGCGATGCCGGGAGCGCCTCGATGGCGACCGTCGGCGGAGGCAGCGGGTGCACGTGGAGCAGCTCGAGCTGCCCGTCGAGCCGGCGCGTGAGCTCGGCGGCCTCCTGCATCGCGAGCCGCGAGTGCTCAGAGAAATCGAGCGCGCAGCAGAACGTCTTCCAGTCCCCCATGACACACGCCTCCGAGGTCGTGTCAGGCTGGGTTCACCCATCGGCGGCCGTCCCTGCGCAGGAGCGCGTCGCCCGCCGGCGGACCCCAGCCGCCCGCCGGGTAGTTCGGGAAGTCTCGGGGGGGCAGGCTCGCCCACAGGTCGAGGATGGGCGTGACGATGCGCCAGGCGGCCTCGACCTCGTCCCAGCGGTGGAAGAGGGTCGCGTCCCCGACCATGCAGTCGTAGAGGAGGCGCTCGTACCCGGTGGCGGGCACCTGCGGCCCGAAGTCCTCGTAGCTGAAGCGGAGGTCCACGTCCGCCAGCCGGATGAGCTGTCCCGGGATCTTGGCCTTCATCTTGAGCGCGATGCCCTCGTCGGGCTGGATGCGCATCTCGAGGCGGTTGCGGTCGATGCTCTCCACCCCGGCGCCGCGGAAGAGCTGGAGCGGCGGGCTCTTGAACTCGGTGCATATGATCGTCTCGCGCCGCGCGAGCCGCTTCCCGGCCCTCACGTAGAAGGGGACGCTCGCCCATCGCCAGTTGTCCACGAGGAGCCGGAGCGCCGCGAAGGTCTCGGTACTGGACCGAGGCGAGACGCCCTTCTCCTGCCGGTAGGCCGGCACGGGGCGCCCGTTCACCACGCCCTCGCCGTACTGGCCACGGACGGCCGCCGCGAGGATCTCCTCGGGCTGCATGGGGCGGATCGCGTCGAGCACCTTCACCTTCTCGTTACGCACCGCCTCGGCGGCCAGGGTGGAGGGCGGCTCCATCGCGACGAGCGTGAGGAGCTGGAACACGTGGTTTTCGATGACGTCCCGGAGGACCCCCGCGCGCTCGAAGTAGGCTCCGCGTCCCTCGACGCCCAGCTCCTCCGCGACCGTGATCTGGACGTTGTCGACGTAGCGGCGGTTCCACACCGGCTCGAAGATGCCGTTCGCGAACCGGAACACGAGGATGTTCTGGACCGTCTCCTTGCCGAGGTAGTGGTCGATGCGGAAGATCTGCTCCTCGCGCAGTACCGCCGTGAGCGCGTCGTTGAGCGCGCGCGCGCTGTCGAGGTCGTACCCGAGCGGCTTCTCGACGACGACACGGCGCCAGCGGCCGGCCTCCTCGCGGGGGAGGCCCGCCTCGCCGAGCCTGCGCACGATCGGCACGAACGCGTCGGGGGGCGTCGCCAGGTAGAAGACCGCGTTGCCGCCGGTGCGGTGCTCGCGATCGAGCTCGGCGAGGCGCTCGCCCAGGAGGCGAAAGGTCTCGGGTCTCTCGACGTCGCACGCCACGCAGTGGATGCGGGCTCGGAACTCGGCCCACGCCGCGGCGTCGACGGGCCGCGCCGAGAACTCGCGGACGGCGACGCTCAGCAGGTCGCGGAGGCCGTCGTCGTCCATGGGGCTGCGGACCACGCCGACGAGCGCGAAGTCGCGGGGCAGCAGCCCGTTCGTCCACAAGTGGTACAGCGACGGGAGGAGCTTGCGCCTCGTGAGGTCGCCCGTGGCGCCGAAGATGACGATGGCGCACGGGTCGGCGGGGCACTCCAGGTCGGGCGGGCAGCGGGGCATGGATTCAAGGTTCGTCAGGCGTCCGCGAGTGCGCCAGGGCGGGGGCGGCCTCTTCCGGAACCGGCGCGAGCCTCGCCTGCAGGAGGCGGAGGGCGGTGGCCGGGTCGTCCACGAACGCGAACAGATCGAGGTCTTCCCTCGCGATCATGCCGTGGTGGACTAGGGCCTCGAAGTTGACGATCTCGTTCCAGTAGCGGGGCCCGTAGAGGAGGACGGGGATCCGCCGATCGAGCTTGCGCGTCTGGGCGAGGGTCAGGATCTCCATCAGCTCGTCCAGCGTGCCGAAGCCTCCCGGGAAGACCACCAGCGCGCGCGCCAGGTACGCGAACCAGAGCTTCCGCATGAAGAAGTAGTTGAACTGGATGGACAACTGGCGCGTCACCCAGCGGTTCGGCCGCTGCTCGTGCGGCAGGCCGATGTTGAGACCGATGGTCAATCCGCCTGCATCGGAGGCGCCGCGGTTGGCCGCCTCCATGATCCCCCCACCTCCGCCCGAGCAGACGATGAATCGGCGCGCGTGTGACGGCAGGCTCTTCGACCACGCGGTCACCCGACGGGCGAGCTCTCGCGCCTCGTCGTAGTAGCGACCGAGCGGGCCGCTCGAATCGAGCCGAGCCGACCCGAAGAAGACGATCGTGTCCGCGATGTTCTCGCGATGAAAGCGCCGCAAGGGCCCGAGGTACTCCGCGAGGATCCGGAGCGGCCGCGCCTCGTCGCTGCGCAGGAACTCCAGGTCCTCGTATGCGAGCTGCGGCTTCATGACGTGCTTCCTTCTCGTGCCCTGGCCTCATGGTGTGGACGATCCCCACGGCGAGCAGGGGCGCCGGACGCCGCCCGAGACGACGTGCCCGGGACGCGATGACCAGGTTTGGTCGCCCCAGGAGGCGATGGAACCGGTGCTCCTCTCGGGGGCGCGGAATCCGCCGCTCGCCCGCAGCCATCGCGAGAGAGCTGCGCCTGCCGGTCGGAAGGGCGATCGTCGACCACTCTCCGGACGGCGAGCTGCGGGTGGAGGTGCTCGAGGACGTCCTGGGCGTTGTGTGCGGCGAAAAGGAGGAGGCCAAGCGCGAGGCCTGGCTCGCGCCGGGCGTGCGGGAGGTCGTCGACCAGCTCGCGGTCACGCTGTAGGCGAGCGTCGTGGTCCAGTTGTCGGGGCAGCTCGCCCGTGCCAGCGCCGCGCTCCGGCGCGTACGTCGAGGCGGAGCGCAGACGCGCGGTGAAGACCGAGCGCGCTCTCGCTCGCGGCGCTTAGGGGCTGTGGGGCTCCGCCCGACCCGGCGTGTCCATAGTTATCATCAACGCCAAAGATCCCGACGTTCAGGGCTTTGCGCTGGGTGGGCGCTGGGATTCTGCGCCCGCAGGGGAGAAATCATGCCGAACGAGAGCACCGCCGGTGGCACCGACGAGTCGGCAAAGAAGGGTCAGGCACAGGGGGGAGCAAAGGGCAGCGAGCAACAGGCGCGAGCGGCCGGCGGGCCGTCGCAGCAGCGGGAAGGCGGAGAGCGGGAGACGTCCCGGGGCCTCTCGCGGCGCGCGTGGTACGAGCCCGGCGCGCTCGCGATCCCGGGATTCGGGGCGAGCCCGTTCTCGTTCATGCGCCGGATGATGGACGACCTCGATCGCCTGTTCGAGGAGTTCGGGTCCCGGGGCGGGGAGGCCTCGATGGGCAGGCGCGAGATGCAACGGCGGTCGGCAGGTCGCGAGGCGTTCTGGGCGCCGGACGTCGACGTGTTCGAGCGTGAGGGGAAGCTCGTGGTTCGGGCCGATCTGCCAGGGCTCTCGAAGGACGACGTCCGCGTGGAGGTCCAGGACGGAGCGCTCGTGATCGAGGGCGAGCGCCGCCAGGAACGAGAGGTCGAGAGGTCCGGGACGTACCGCGCCGAGCGCATCTACGGAGCGTTCAGTCGCGTCATCCCGCTGCCCGAGGGCGTCGATCCGGACACCGCCGAGGCGCACTTCGAGAACGGCGTGCTCGAGGTGTCGCTTCGGACGTCGGAGGAGAAGGCTCGCGGGAAGCGCGTCGAGATTCAGGAAGGCAAGCAGGCGAGCATGCACTGACGCCGTGCCGCCTGCACGGACAACGGGAGGGCGACATGACCTCGATGACGGGAGCGCCTCCGACGGGAATGCACGCGCGGGCGGCGATGGTGCTGGCCGAGCGCTGGTGGACGCTCGTCCTGCGCGGCGTCGCAGGAGTGATCTTCGGGATCCTCACGTTCATCTGGCCGGGGGCGAGCCTGTTCGCCCTCGTCGTGATGTTCGGCGCGTACGCGATCGTGAACGGGGCCATCGACCTCATCCTCGCCGCGCGGAAGCCAGCCGGCGAGCAGCGCTGGGGATCGCTCGTGTTCGAGGGCATCGCGAGCATCGTCGCCGGGGTGCTCACGCTAGTGTTGCCGGGAATCACCGCCCTCGCGCTCCTGGTCGTCATCGCCGCCTGGGCGATCGTCACCGGGATCGCGCAGGTGATCGCGGCGGTGCGGCTCCGGAAGCAGATCAGGGGCGAGTGGCTGCTCGTGCTCGCGGGAGTCCTGTCGATCGCTTTCGGCGTGCTCCTCGTCCTGTTCCCCGGGGCGGGCGCGCTCGCGGTGGTCCTCTGGATCGGCGCGTACGCGATCGTCTTCGGCGCGCTCCTCATCGCGCTGGGCGTGCGCCTGCGGTCGTGGGGACGGTCGTCCACGCGCGAGGCGCCCCCCGGGGCCGTCCCGGTGACGAGGTGAGAGCCCTCGGCCTGGAGCGGCCGGCGGAGAAGGGGTCGGGATGAAGCCACGGCCGGAAGGGCCGGGCGAGGGAGGTACGTCATGGCAGAACGTGATGCCGGAGCGCTGTGCGACATTTGCCATCGGAGGCCCGCTGCGGTGCGGGTGACCGTCTCCGAGAATGGCCGCCGTCGGACGATGAACGTCTGCGAGCAGGACTACGCGCGGCTGCAGGCGCAGAACGCGACGCCGTTCGAGTCGCTGTTCGGAGGCGGCTTGTTCGGGGATGACCTCATGGGCGGGCTCTTCGGTGAAGAGGGGCTCGCTCCGCGCGGCGTCGGGCGCCAGCGCCGGCGTCGCGACCGCGAGTCCGTCGACATCACCGAGTTCCTGAGCGCACAGGGCGAGGAAATCCTGCAGCAGGCCGCGCGTGCCGCGGTCGACCGCGGCGCGCGCGACGTGGACTCCGAGCACCTGCTCTTCGCCCTCGCCGACAACGACGTGGTGCAGGCGATCCTGAGCCGGTTCAAGCTCTCGCCGGAGGACTTGAAGCGCCAGCTCGACGAGATCAGCCCGCGCCGCGAGGCGAAGGAGGGCCGGCGCGAGCAGGTCGGCGTCTCGCCGCGGGTGAAGGGGGCGCTCGAGCACGCGTTCCACGTGTCCCGCGATCTCGGCCACAGCTACGTCGGGCCGGAGCACCTCCTCATAGGTCTCGCCGAGGAGGAGGGGATCGCCGGGGACCTCCTGCGCCGTTACGGCCTCACCCCGCAGGCGCTGCGCCAGCAGACGGTGCACGTCGTCGGCAAGGGGGCGGAGGAAGGACGGCTCGAGGAGAAGAGCGACACGCCCAACCTCGACAAGTACAGCCGCGACATCACCCGGCTCGCCCGCGAGGGCAAGCTCGACCCGGTCATCGGCCGGGCGTCCGAAATCGAGACGGTCACCGAGGTCCTCGCCCGCCGCAAGAAGAACAACCCGGTGCTCATCGGAGAGCCGGGCGTCGGGAAGACCGCGATCGTCGAGGGGCTCGCCCAGCGGATCGTCCACGGCGAGGTGCCGGACGCGCTCCGCGACAAGCGGCTCGTCGAGCTGATGGTGAACTCGCTCGTCGCTGGGACCCAGTATCGGGGGCAGTTCGAGGAGCGGGTGAAGCAGGTGCTCGATGAGGTGACGGCCCAACAGGAGAAGATCATCCTCTTCATCGACGAGCTGCACACCATCGTCGGGGCGGGCGCGGCGGGCGGCGAGGGCGGGCTCGACGTCGCGAACACATTCAAGCCGCAGCTCGCGCGCGGCGAGCTGCACCTCATCGGCGCGACCACGTTGAACGAGTACCAGAAGCACATCGAGAAGGACGCCGCCCTCGAGCGGCGCTTCCAGCCCGTGATCGTGCCCGAGCCAACGGTGGAGCAGACCGTCCAGATCCTCCGCGGGCTGCGCGACCGCTTCGAGGCCCACCACAAGGTCACCATCTCCGACGAGGCGATCACCGCGGCGGCCGAGCTGTCGGATCGGTACATCAGCAACCGATTCCTGCCCGACAAGGCCATCGACCTCATCGACCAGGCGGCGGCGCGGGTGCGGCTGCGGCTCACGTCGCGCACGCCCGAGCTGCAGGAGGCGGAGACCGAGTTGCAGCAGCTCCGGCGCGAGCGGGAGTACGCCACCTCCCGCAAGGACTTCGAGCGCGCGAAGGGCTTGGAGGAGCGGCTCGACGAACGGCAGAAGGAGTACGACGCGAACCTCGCGGAGTGGAACAAGGCGCGCGGGTCCGGGAGCGCCGAGGTGCGCGTCGAGCACGTGGCGGAGATCATCTCGAAGCTCACCGGCATCCCGGTCACCGAGCTGACCACCGAAGAGCGGGAGCGCCTCCTTCAGATGGAGGAGCGGCTGCACCAGCGCGTGATCGGCCAGGACGAGGCCGTGCATGCAGTGAGCGAGGCCGTGCGGCTGGCGCGGGCGGGCCTCAAGGACCGGCGCCGCCCGGTCGCGACCTTCTTCTTCCTCGGACCCACCGGCGTCGGCAAAACCGAGCTCGCGAGGGCGCTCGCGGAGCTCGTCTTCGGGGACGAGGACGCGATGGTCCGCATCGACATGAGCGAGTACATGGAGCGCCACACCGTCGCGCGACTCATCGGAGCGCCCCCGGGGTACGTCGGGTACGAGGAGGGCGGACAGCTCACCGAGCGCGTCCGGCGGAAGCCATACAGCGTGATCCTGCTCGACGAGTTCGAGAAGGCCCACCTCGACGTCCAGAACGTGCTGCTGCAGGTCCTCGAGGACGGGCGGCTCACGGACGGCAAGGGCCGGGTGGTCGACTTCGCCAACGCCATCATCATCGCCACGAGCAACATCGGGTCTGATCTCATCCAGGAGAACCTCCGGGCGGCGCCCGCGCAGCAGAAGGACTACGCGCAGCTCAAGAACGAGCTCCTGAACGTGCTCCGGCGCCACCTGCGGCCAGAGTTCCTGAACCGGATCGACGAGATCATCGTCTTCCACGCGCTCGACCGCGAGCAGATCCGGCAGATCGTTGGCCTCCAGCTCGAGCGGGTCAAGCGCACCGCCCACGGCCAGGGACTGACGCTGGAGTTCGACGACTCGATCGTGGAGCACCTGGCCGAGATTGGATACCAGCCGGAGTACGGAGCGCGCGAGCTGCGCCGCCAGATCCGCTCGCTCGTGGAGACCGAGCTCGCCTCCGCGATGCTGCGCGGCGGCGTGACGTCGGGTGACACCGTCCGGTTCTTCTACGACAAGGACGCGGACAAGGTCCGGTGGGAGAAGCGCCCCAGCGCGGCAGCGGCCGCCGCACCCTCAGCCGATCGGAAGCGCCGAGCGGCCAAGGAGGCTGGCGAGCCCGCCGCAGGGAGGTCGGAACGGCACGGTGCGCCAGGGCGTCACCGGTGACCCAGGCGCAGTCGTCTCGAGCACACGACGACCGCGTGCGTTGCGGGGCGAGTCGGGATGATTACCGATGTAGCGGAGCCGAACGGAGACTCGCAGAGAACCTGCTTCCTTCGTTCGAGGCCGGAAACGCGAGCGGGCCTCGGATTGCCTCGAGGGGCGTGACGCCCGGTCTGGAGCCGCTCCGGCTCGGCGGGTCAGGCAGCTGACCCGCCGCGCCCGGTCCCAGCTCCGACCCTCCCGGGCGATCGACGCCCACGGCCCCCCGACGAACGGGGAGTGTGAGGCCCACCGGCCGAAGGGGTGGAAGGCGAGAGCGCGCCTTCCACGTCCTTCGTTCACGCGCTCACGGTGGGGCGGGCGCGCGGACGTCCCGCATTTGCCACGCGTCGACGCCGCACGGACCGTAGGAGGCGCTGCGATGATCCCGGTCCGCGACACCGTCCCGAGACGCCGCGCGCCCGTCGTAACCTGGGCGCTCATCGCCTTGAACGTCGCGGTGTTCCTGTACGAGCTCACGCTCCCTCCGGACGAGCTGCTGCGGTTCGTCCACCTGTTCGGGGTCGTCCCTGCGCGCTTCAGCCACCCGGAGTGGGCATCGGCGCTGGGGTTCCCGACGGACGACTACTGGCCGTTCGTCACCAGCATGTTCCTTCACGGCGGGTGGGCACACATCATCGGCAACATGTGGTCACTCTGGATCTTCGGCGACAACGTCGAGGATCGGATGGGGCCGTGGCGTTTCCTCGTCTTCTATCTCCTGACGGGCGTGGTGGCCGGGGTCACGCATTGGCTCACGAACGTCGACTCCACGCTCCCGACCGTCGGCGCCTCGGGCGCGATCGCCGGCGTGTTCGGCGCCTACTTCCTCCTCTTTCCCGGGGCACGCATCATCGCGGTGCTGCCAATCCTGTTCTTGCCGTTCTTCTTCGAGCTTCCGGCCGTCGTCTATCTCCTGTTCTGGCTCTTGACCCAGCTCGTCGGCGGAACGGTCGCGAGCCTTGCGCCTGCCGACGTCGGAGGGGTCGCATGGTGGGCCCACATCGGCGGTTTCGCGGCGGGGGCGCTGCTTCACCGAGTGTTCCTGCTCCGAAGACCCGACCCCGCGTCGGTTCGAGCGCGACGAGCTCGGCATCGAGGGAGCGTGGTCGACCTGAGGCGATGTCCCGTCATCGATCGCCTGGAGGTAGGCGGATGGACATCGGGCAGCTCGTTTGGCTCTTCTTCATGCTCTCGGCGCTGCAGCCCGTGCTCCAGCAGCGCCTCCTCGAGAGCTCGCGCCAGCGCCTCATCTCGCGCATCGAGCGCCGACGCAAATCGCGCGTCATCTTGCTCGTCCACCGCCAGGAGACGATGAGCCTGCTCGGCTTCCCGCTGATGCGGTACATCGACATCAACGACTCGGAGGACGTCCTGCGCGCGATCGAGCTGACGGACCCGGAGGTGCCGCTCGACATCGTCCTGCACACGCCGGGCGGGGTCGTCCTCGCGGCGCTCCAGATCGCTCGGGCGGAGCGGGACCACAAGGGCAAGGTGACGGTGATCGTGCCGCATTACGCGATGTCGGGCGGGACGCTCATCGCGCTCTCCGCGGACGAGATCTTGATGTCGCGCCATGCCGTCCTCGGCCCGGTAGACCCCCAGCTCGGCCAGTACCCAGCGGCGTCGCTCCTGAAGGTCGTCTCGAAGAAGCCGATCGCCGAGATCGACGACCAGACGCTCGTCCTCGCCGACGTGGCCGAGAAGGCGGTGAACCAGATCCGCGAGAGCGTCCAGGACCTGTTCACGAGGAGCGTATCTGCCGAGAAGTCGCGTGAGCTCGCGGAGCTGCTGTCCACGGGGACGTGGACCCACGATTACCCCATCACGTTCGAGCAGGCGCAGCGGCTCGGGTTCAAGGTCCGGTCCGACGTGCCCGCCGAGTTCATGCAGCTCATGAGCCTGTACCCGCAGCCGGTGCGGAGGAGGCCTGCGGTGGAGTACCTGCCGGTTCCGCGTCGTGCGGAGCCGCCGCGCGAACGCCGGGAGTGAGCGATTGACCGGAGCGCATCATGGGAACACCTGCACGCCGCAAGCATTTCGCGGAGTTCAAGGCCAACTGGCTCACGCTCGGGGTCTACGAGCGGTTCGAGCAGGCGGTGGCGCTCATCATCGCGTGGCTGATCGCCGCCGTCGTCATCATCGCGGTCTGGAGACTCTCCAGGGAGGTTCTGTCCCTCTTCATGGCCGGACTCCTGAACCCGCTCGACCACAAGGTCTTTCAGGTCGTGTTCGGGGAGATTGCAACCGTGCTCATCGCGCTCGAGTTCCGGCACTCGATCACGAGGGTGGCGCCCGGGCGAGCTCACATCATCGAGGTGCAGACGGTGCTTCTCATCGCGATCCTGGCGCTCGCGCGGAAGTTCATCATCCTCGACGTGAAGGAGTACGACGCGATGCAGATCTTCGCCCTCGCAGCGGTCGTGATCGCGGTGGGCGTGACCTACTGGCTCGTACGCGAGCGCGGCGCGCGGGCCGCCGCCGCCTGACGATCCCGCTCGCGCAGCGCAACACGAGCACGGGGGCAGGGCGCCTCGCGCACCACGCGCTCGGCCACCGATCCGGGCAGGAGCCGCGTCACCTCACCTCACATCACCTCACCGAGTCGCCCGCTTCACGGCGTCGACGATGGCGGCGGCGCCGATGCCCGCCGCGTCGAGGAGCTCGCGGGGGGTTCCTGACCCCGGCATTCCGCGCACCGCGAGGCGGAAGATCGCGGGGCCGCGCCGCTCGGCGAACACCTCCGATACGGCGTCGGCGAGCCCTCCCTCCGGCCGGTGATCCTCGACGACCACGAGCCGCCCGCTGCACTCGTTGGCGCACGCCTCCACCGTCGCCGCGTCGATCGGCTTCACCGAGTAGAGGTCCACCACGCGGACGGCGATCCCCTCCGCCCTGAGGAGGTCGTGCGCCCGGAGCGCCTCGTGAAGCGTGATCCCGGCCGCGATCACCGCGGCCGCATCCGCGCTCGACCCGCGCACGACTCGGCTGCCGCCGATCGGGAATCGCTCCCCGGGCCCGTACAGGACCGGCGTCTTCTCGCGGGTCGCGCGCAGGTACACGATCCCCTCCCGATCCGCCGCCTGGCCGACGAGGTCGGCGGTCGTCGTCGCGCACGACGGGTAGAGCACGGTGCTCCCCACCACGGCGCGCATCATCGCCAGGTCCTCGAGCCCCATCTGCGACGGCCCGTCCTCGCCGATCGAGACTCCCGCGTGCGTGCCCACGAGGCAGAGGCGGGCGCGCGAGATCGCGGCCATGCGGAGCTGGTCGTACGCGCGCGTGACGAACGCGGCGAACGTGGACGCGAAGGGAACGGCACCGAGGACCTGCATGCCCACCGCGGCGGACACGAGCGCCTGCTCGGCGATGTAGAGCTCGAAGAACCGGTCCGGGTGCGCCCTCTCGAACCTCTCCGAGTACGTCGAGTTGCTGACCTCGCCGTCGAGGGCGACCACGTGGTCGCGCGCGTCCCCGAGCGCCCGCAGCGCGTCCCCGAAGGCCTCGCGCGTCGCTACCCTGGACCCGGGCTCGTAGCGCGGCGCCTGATAGGCGCCACGGCGCGGGGACCACTGGGGCGAGCTCCGCCGCGGGAGCGGCGTCTCGATCACCAGGTCGCAGCGAGGATTCCCGAGCTCCGCGAGGGCGAGCCTCGCCTCGCCCTCCGAGAGCGCCTTGCCGTGCCACCCCTCCCGGTCCTCGAGGAGCGCGACGCCGGCCCCCTTCTTCGTCCGCGCCACGATGCAGACCGGCCGGTCGGCGCGCTCCGCCTCGGAGCAGGCCCAATCGATGGCGGGGTGGTCGTGGCCGTCGATGACGAGCGCCTTCCAGCCGAAGGCGCGCGCGCGGTCGGCGTAGCGTTCCCCCTCCCACCCGAGCATGGTCGGTCCTCGCTGCCCGAGGCGGTTCATGTCCACGATCGCGACGAGCGACGCGAGGCGGTAGTGGCCGCCTAGCTCGAGCGCCTCGTAGACGCTCCCCTCCGACATCTCGCTGTCGCCGAGGAGCACCCAGCAGCGAAGATCGCGGCGCGTGAGCCGCGCGGCGAGCGCGACGCCGATCGCGATGGGGAGTCCCTGCCCGAGCGAGCCGGTCGCGACCTCGACGAAGGGAAGGCGCGGCGAGGGGTGCCCCTCGAGCCGGCTGCCGAGCTTCCGGAGCGTGAGCAGCTCCTCGTCGGAGATCGCCCCTGCCGCTTTGAGCATCGCGTACAGCAGCGGCGCAGCGTGGCCCTTCGAGAAGACGAGCCGGTCGTTGTCGGGGCTCCTCGGGTGCCGCCAATCGTAGTGCAGGTGGCCGGCGAGCAGGACCGCCATCAGGTCGGCGGCGGAGAGGCTGGAGGTCGGATGCCCGGACCCCGCCCTGGTGGTGGCCCGGATGCTGTCGGCGCGAAGCTGCGTCGCGAGGGGTGCCCAGCGGTCCGTCGCGGGGGTCATGCGGATCCTCCTCGCACGAAGGTGCGTACGCTCCGCTCACCGTGCCGCGACGCGTCCGCGATCGCCGGGTCGCCCCGACGACTCCTTCCGTGATCGAGACGCGCCGTGTTCCTCCGATTACGTGTCGACCATGGTCGGGTTCGTCGGGCTCGGACGGATGGGCGGGAACATGGCCGTGCGGCTCCTGGGCGACGGGCACCGCGTGGTGGGCGCGACGCGCCGCTCCAGCTCGTCGAGTACGGCGACTACGAGTGCCCGTACTGTGCCCCCGCGAACCCCGAGGTGGAGGCGGTACGGCGCGTCCTCGCAGGCTGGCTCCTCTTCGCGTATCGCCACTTCCCGCTCGACCAGCGTTCCGGAACCAGCACGCGCTCGAGCCGGCGGATCTATCGTTCACCGCGGCGGCGCTCATCGATGCGCTCGTCGTCGGCCCCGTCGAGCGGGCGGTCTAAGCCTCAGCCATCCAGCGGTGCCCGGCCCTCGCGCGATGCGCAGCTTTGCAGCGCGATGAGGGCTGCGCTAGCGGCAGGGGTCGCCACGGGAGCGACGCTCGGGGTTCTGGCGCGGCGCTGGTGGGATCTTCGGACCCGGTACGGGCCTTGGGCTTCACTCTCCGCCGGGCTCGGCGAGGGCGTCGACTCGGTCGCCCTCGCGCTCCTCGAGACGACGGCGACCCCAATGCTCGCCGGAAACCACGTCGAGCGCAGGGACAACGGCCAGGTGTTCGACGCGATCGAGGAGACGATCCGCGCGGCGCGCCACAGCGTCCACGTCGACGTCTACATCTGGAAGCCGGGGCAGCCCGGGGAGCGGATGGTGAACCTTCTCTGCCGCCGGGCGCGCGAGGGGATCGCGGTGCGGATCCTCGTCGATCCCGTCGGGAGCCCCGGCTTCGACCGACAGCTCCGCCCGCGGTTGCTCGCGGCGGGGTGCGAGGCGCACTACTTCCGCCCGCTGCACGAGCGTCCGCTCGCCTTCACCGGGCGAAATCACCGCAAGCTGGTCGTCGTCGACGGACGCGTGGGTTTCACGGGGGGGTTCGGCATAGCGCCCGAGTGGCTGGGCAACGGCCTGTCTCCGCGCGAGTGGCGAGACTCGAACGCCCGGGTCGAGGGGCCGGTCGTGCGGCAGATGCAGGTGGCGTTCGCCAGCCACTGGCTCGAGACGGGAGGCACCATCCTGCCCGCGGGCGAGTTCGAGCGGGCCCGGCCTGCAGGGGACGCCCGAGCCGCGTACGTGACCAGCATGGACGTCAAGGGGCTGTCCCACGCCCGCTGGGTGACGCACGTCGCGGTGGCGGCGGCCCGGCGGCGGGCATGGATCGCGAACGCCTACTTCGTCCCGCCGCCGGAGGTGCTCGCCGCCCTGTGCGCGCGCCCCGAGCGCGGGATCGAGGTGCGGCTGCTGCTGCCCGGCCCCTACCAGGACCACCCCGGCGTCACGTTCGTCCAGCGGCGTCTCTATCCCTGCCTCGACCGGAGTCGCGTGAAGGTCCACGAGTATCAGCCGTCGATGATGCACGCCAAGACGATGCTGATCGACGACCGGCTCGTGGTCATCGGCTCCATGAACCTCGACTTCCTCTCGATGAACTGGCTCGAGGAGGGCTGCCTCGTCGTCGACGACCGCCCGTTCGCGGCAGAGTTCGAGGAGTGCTGGCGGATGGACATGGCGCGCTCGCGCCAAGTGACCGGCCGGCGCGAGCCGTCCGGCGCCGGCTTGCCGCTCGCCGAGGTGCGACCTGGAGCGGCGCCGGGCGGCGCGCCCTGAGGGGGGCACGGATGCACGCACGGGCGACATGGCCGGGCCGACCCGAGCCGCTGGGAGCCACGTTCGACGGGCACGGCGTCAACTTCGCGGTGTACAGCCCGCAGGCGACGCGCGTCGAGGTGTGTGTCTTCGACCCGGACGCTCCTGCGCGCGAGACCCGCCGATTCGAGCTGCGCGAGAAGACCGCTCACGTCTGGCACGCCTATTCTCCGGGCCTGCAGACCGGAACGCTCTACGGCTTCCGCGCCCACGGGCCCTACGAGCCTACCCGCGGCCTGCGCTTCAACGGCTCGAAGCTCCTGGTGGACCCGTACGCGCGGGCGTTGACGGGGGAGGTCGACTGGAGGGCGCCGGTCCACTCCTACCCGGTGGGCGATCCCGGCGGGGACCTCGGCGCGGACGTCCAGGACGACGCCTGGGGAGTGCCGAAGGCCGTGGTGGTCGCGGACCTCTTCGACTGGGGCGGGGACACGCGCCCGCTCACGCCGTGGCACCGATCGGTGATCTACGAGGTGCACGTGCGCGGATTCACGATGCGTCATCCGGGCGTGCCACCGGAGCTGCGCGGCACCTACGCGGGTCTCGCGTCTCCGGAGGCCATCGCGCACCTTCGGCGGCTCGGGATCACCGCCGTCGAGCTGCTCCCCGTCCACGAGTTCGTGGACGACGCCCACCTCGTCGAGAAGGGGCTGAAGAACTACTGGGGCTACAACACCCTATGCTACTTCGCGCCCGAGCAGCGCTACTCGAGCCTCGGCTCGCGCGGCGGGCAGGTGACCGACTTCAAGGAGATGGTGAAGGCGCTGCACCGCGCCGGCATCGAGGTCATCGTGGACGTCGTCTACAACCACACCTGCGAAGGCAATCACCTCGGCCCGACGCTCTCGCTGAAGGGCCTCGCGAACGACGACTACTACCGCCTGTCGGCGGCGGATCGGCGCTACTACGTCGACTTCACCGGTTGCGGAAACAGCCTCGACACGACGAATCCGCAGACGCTGAAGCTCGTCATGGACTCGCTCCGCTACTGGGCGGAGCAGTTGCACGTCGACGGGTTCCGCTTCGACCTGGCGACCACGCTGTGCCGCGATCCCGAGCACTTCGATCCGCGGTCTGGATTCCTGCAGGCCGTGCACCAGGACCCGACGCTCGCGAAGATGAAGCTCATCGCCGAACCCTGGGACCTCGGACCCGGGGGCTACGCGGTCGGCAGGTTCCCCGTGCGCTGGTCGGAGTGGAACGGCCGGTACCGCGACGTGGTGCGCCGCTTCTGGAAGGGCGAGCAGGGCCAGGCGCCGGAGCTCGGGTACCGGCTGACGGGGTCGGCCGACCTGTACGAGGCCGCGGGCCGCAAGATCTTCGCCAGCGTCAACTTCGTCACGGCGCACGACGGCTTCACGCTGCGCGACCTCGTCTCGTACGAGCGCAAGCACAACGAGGCGAACCTCGAAGGCAACCGCGACGGCTCCGACGACAATGCCTCCTGGAACTGCGGCGCCGAGGGCGAGACCGACGATCCGCTCGTGAAGGAGCTCCGCGATCGTCAGCAGCGGAACCTCATCGCGGCACTCTTCGTCTCGCAAGGCGTCCCGATGCTCTGCGCGGGGGACGAGATGGGCAAGACCCAGCGCGGGAACAACAACGCGTACTGTCAGGACAACGAGATCTCGTGGCTCGACTGGGACCTCGACGGTCGCCGGCAGACGCTCCTCGACTTCACCGCCCACATGATCCGCCTGCGGCTGCGCGAGCCGGTGCTCCAGCGCCGGCGCTTCTTCCGCGGCGCGCGGCTCTGGGATTCGTCGCTCAAGGATCTCGCGTGGTTCCGGCCCGACGGCCGCGAGATGAGGGAGGCCGACTGGCAGGTGTTCGTCCGTTCGCTCGCGTTCCTGCTGGGCGGCGATGCCATCGACACGCCCGACGAGCGCGGGATCCGGATCGTGGGCGACACGCTCCTCGTCCTCCTGAACGCGCATCACGAGCTGGTCGCGTACACGCTGCCGGACGTGTCGTGGGGAGCGGAATGGGAGATCCTCGTCGACACCGCCGGCGCGATCGACGCGAAGCGGCCGAGGGTCGCGGCGCAGCGGGTGGTCGAGGTCGCGGCGCGCTCGCTCGTGGTCCTCTCGCGCCCGGCGGCGCGGTGAAGACCCGCTGCCGGAGGGAAGGACCCGCGCAGATGGGCCTCGAGGAGTACAGCCGGAAGCGCGACTTCTCACGAACTCCGGAGCCGCTGGGCCGCGCTCGTCCTGGCGAGCCCGGCGTATTTCGCCGTCGACCTGCTGCGCTGGGAGGAGCTGAGGCGAACGCTGCGAAGCGACCAGCACACCCTCCGTAATCTCCGCCGCCGCCTGTCGGCGCTGCGGGAGGACCCCTGGGCGCGCGGCCGGTCCTTCACTTGACCCCGATCCACGCGACGCGCTCGCCCAGCGACGCCTCGACGGCTCGCGCCGTGTCCGCGCAGCCTGGCCGGGCGCGTTGCGCCGCGGAGCAGGCGGCCTGATGATCTGGTCGGGCCCAACATGTCCTCGTCGGCCATCCGCACCATCGCGCTCCCCTTCGGCGAGCGCATTCCCGCCCTGGGGCTCGGCACCTGGCACATGGGCGAGGATCCCGGGCGACGGCAGACGGAGCTGGCCGCCCTCGAGCGCGGTCTCGACCTCGGCCTCACGCTCATCGACACCGCGGAGATGTACGGCGACGGGGCCGCCGAGGAGCTCGTCGGCGACGCCATCGCCGGTCGGCGCGACGAGGTCTTCCTCGTGAGCAAGGTGCTTCCGACCAACGCCTCGCACACCAAGACGATCGCCGCATGCGAGCGCAGCCTGCGACGCCTCGGCACGGACCGCATCGATCTGTACCTCCTGCACTGGCGCGGCTTCACGCGCCTCGAGGAGACGGTCGAGGCCTTCCACGAGCTCGTGGAGGCCGAGAAGATCCTGTACTGGGGCGTCAGCAACTTCGACGTGGCGGACATGGAGGAGCTCTTCGAGGTCCCGCCCGAGGGACCGCACGCCCAGACGGACCAGGTGCTCTACAACCTCGGACGCCGCGGGATCGAGTTCGACCTGTTGCCCTGGTGCCACGCGCACCGTATCCCCGTCATGGCCTACTCGCCGATCGAGCAGGGACGGCTCCTCGAGAGCGACGGGCTGCGCAAGATCGCCGACCGGCACGGCGCGACTCCGGTGCAGGTGGCGCTTGCGTGGGTACTCCGGCTCGATGATGTGAGCGCGATTCCGAAGGCCGGGACGCCGGCGCACGTCGAAGAGAACCGCGCCGCGCTCGACCTCCGGCTGGGCGACGAGGATCTGGCCGAGCTCGACCGCGCGTTCCCGCCACCTGCCGAGAAACGACCGCTCGAGATGCTCTAAGAGGCCTCCAGAAATGGCCGATCCCCATCTGCGCGAGCTCGCCTTCCCCACGCTGGACGCGGGGCAGGTCGCCCAGGTTGGGCGCTGCTCCGGGGCTTCGCTCGAGCGGTACCCTGCCGGACAGGCCCTGTTCCAGGTCGGCGATCGCGACTTCAAGTTCTTCGTGATCGAGTCGGGTGAGGTCGAGGTCATCGATCCTTCCGGCGACACGCCCAAGACGTTGGTGGTTCACGGCCCCGGACAGTTCACGGGGGATGTCGCGCACCTCACCGGCAGCCGCTCTATCGTCACCGCCGTCGCGCGCGTGGACAGCCAGGTGTACGCCATCTCGCCGGCGGGACTGCAGGAGCTGCTGAACGGCTGCCCGGACCTCGGTGACCGCATCCTCCAGGCGTTCATCGCCCGCCGACAGCTCCTGCGCGAGTCGGGTGACTTCACCGGCGTGCGCGTGATCGGCTCCCGCTACTCCAGGGACACCTTGCGGATCCGCGACTTCCTGACGAGGAACCTCGTGCCCTTCAGGTGGCTGGACCTCGAGACCGAGCAGGACGTGGACACCCTGCTCGGGCGCTTTGGGGTGAGCCACTCGGAGACACCGGTGGTCGCCTGGCGCGAGCTGCTCCTGCGCAATCCGTCGAACCGCGAGCTTGCGGAGGCTCTCGGCATCCGGCGCCCGCTCGGGCGAACCGTGTATGACCTGGCCGTGGTCGGGTGCGGGCCGGCGGGGCTCGCGGCGGCGGTCTACGGTGCGTCCGAGGGACTGAGCACGCTCGTGCTGGAGCGGACCGCGCCGGGGGGACAGGCGAGCGGCACGATGCGGATCGAGAACTACCTCGGCTTTCCCACCGCGGTGAGCGGCCGCGAGCTGGCCGAGCGCGCCGTCCTGCAGGCAACGAAGTTCGGCGCGTCGCTCTCCGTCGCGTCACCGGTCACGGGCCTGACGTTCGAGAACGGGTACTCGCTGCTGCGGCTGGAGAGCGGCGAGACCACCGCGGCCAAGTGCGTGCTGATCGCGACGGGCGCCGACTACCGCCGGCTGATCGCGGAGGGATGCGAGCCCTTCGAAGGCAGCGGCGTGTACTACGCGGCCACGATCAACGAGGCGCAGGTCTGCGAGGGGGGGGACGTGGTCATCGTGGGCGGCGGGAACGCCGCCGGCCAGGCCGCCGTCTTCCTCGCCGGCCGTGCGCGCAAGGTGTTCCTCCTGATCCGCGGCGACAGCATCTACGAGAACATGTCCGCCTATCTCGCGCGTCGGATCGAGCGGACCCCCAACTTCGAGGTGCTCACCCACACGACCGTCGTGCGGCTGAACGGTGACCGCCACCTCAGCGCGGTCACGATCGTCGATGGCAGGACCGGCGAGATGCGGACCCTGAACACCATGTCGTTCTTCAGCTTCATCGGAGCGGTGCCGCGGACGGACTGGCTGCCGCCGGAGATCGAACGCGACGACCATCGATTCGTGCGCACGGGGCCCGCGATCGCGAGGTCCGCTGGCTGGACCGCCGGGCGGGAACCGTTCCTGCTCGAGACCAGCCGCCACGGCGTCTTCGCCGCCGGTGACGTGCGGGCCGGATCCGTCAAGCGTTTCGCTTCCGCCGTCGGCGAAGGGGCGATGGCCGTGCAGTTCGTGCACGAGTACTTGAAGACCAAGTGAGCCGCGGGATGCGCCGACACCATCTGGCCCGGGCGACCCGAGCCGCTGGGCGGACGTTCGACGGGCACGGCGCCGAGAACCGACTGCTACAGCTGTGAGGCGGGCGGGAGACGGCGGCCCGCATTCATCGAAGCGCGGCAGCCCGTGGGAATCGCCGGAGATGGATCACGGGAGCGGCGGGAGCGGCCTCCTCCACCAGGGCTTCGCCTCGGACAGCTCCAGGAACGCAGGGTGCGCCTCGGCGTAGAGGTGGAGCGTCCTTCCCTCCTTGTCATGGATCTCGAGCCACTCGAGCTCGCCGTCGTCGCGCATGTGCGTCACGAGCCTGACCGGGAACCTGATGCGGTGGCCGAAGTCGCCGGCGACACCGTGCAGCAACATCGCGATCGCCCCAGCGTCGGAGCCCTTCGACTCGAGCTCTATGGCGGCCAGCCGAAGCTTCTCTCCGACGGGCGCATCGTGCATCTGCTCGCCGTCGAACCTCAGAACGACATTCATCGTCCGGTCGCTCGCGCGGCGAGTCAGCTCGTCCAGGTAGCCGCGCCACTCCGGCGGCGGGAGCTCACGAACCAAGCTCATTCGTCTCTCCTCAGGCGCGCGGGCGCACGCGCCCCTCCTCGAACGCACGCTTCACCTCGGTCCAGGAGCGTTCGTACTCCTGGCGCGCACGACCCCAGTATGGGTCATCCAGGTTGGCAAGATGATGGACGAGCATGGCCGTGCGCTGAAGGTGACGCCGCAGCGCCGCCAGCTCTTCTCGCCGGGGGGCAGCACGCGGCGCGGCGACATCGTGGTCGTGGTAGTCGCGCGCCAGGTCGTCGACCGCGGCCCGGGCGCGGGCCATGCCCTCGTGCGCCGCATCTGCGAGGGCCTGCCGAGCCCGTGAGATCTCGCGCCGGAGCGTCTCGATGCGCAGGCGCAGATCGCGGTCGCCCATCTGCTCGCCACCCCGCTCACGGGCGGCGAGCCAGCTCGACACGCGAGATAGCCGGCCGTCGAGCTTCCGCAGGAACCGCTCTCGATCGCGCTCCATGCCGAATTGTAGGGGCGCCACCGCGAAGAAGTCAGGCTCGAGGCTCTTCGACGTGCGCGTTATCGGGCCACGCTCACCGGCGGACACCCACCTCGTCGAGGTGCTCGAGCAGATCCGCCGGATCCCCGAAGACGCGGTACGCGCCGGCACGCTCCAGCTCTTCCTGACCGTACCCGCCGGACAGCAGACCGATCCCGAGCGCGCGCGCTCGCCGGGCGGCGAGCATGTCCCACACCGAGTCGCCCACGACCGACGCCGACTCGATCGCCACTCCCAACCGCCGAGCAGCCGCCAGGAAGAGGTCGGGGTCGGGCTTCGCGTGCCTGACCTGATCCCGCGTGATGACGGGCACCCGTTGCAGATCGATCTCGAGCGTCGCGAGCACCGGCTCGGCCGACTCCATCCGTCCGCTCGTCGCGATCGCCCATGGGATCCCGGCGTCCGTGAGCGCTGCGAGCAGCGCGCGCGCGCCCGGCAAGGGCCGCACCTCCGCGATACGCCTCCGGAACGCCTCGGCGTGCAATCGCTGCAGCACCTCGACGCGCTCCGGCGACAGCACCGTGCCCGTCTCGCGCAGGAGTCTGTTTGCGAAGAGGCCCCCGCTCATTCCGACGCGGCGATGGATCCGCCAAACCGACAACTCGATGCCCTCGGCGTCGAGCGCCTCGCGCCAGGCGAGGACGTGCTGATAGACGCTATCGACGAGCGTGCCGTCGAGGTCGAACACGAACGATGCTTGCGGCTCGGGGGCCATCGTTCTTCCGTCAGGCATCGTGGCACTTACGCCTGCGGAGAATGCGGAGGCGGCGTGCCGGGATAGATGTCAGGCGTGATCGACCCGGCGAGGAAGTGCCGGAACCACGCGGACGCCAGGCGCGCCACTGCACCGAGCGTCCCCGGCTCCTCGAACAGATGTGTCGCCCCGGGACGATCTCGAGCCGCTTCGTGCATCGCAGCCGCAAGAACGCCTGCTCGTTGAGATCGAGGACGCGATGATCCTCCCCGCCGACGATGAGAAGCGTGGGGGCGACGACCTTCTCGAGCGCGCCGCCGGCGAGATCGGGCCGGCCTCCGCGGGATACGATCGCGGCCACCTCCGCGGGCCGTTCCGCCCCGGCGACGAGCGTCGCTGCGGCCCCGGTGCTCGCGCCGAAGTACCCGATGGGAAGATGGCGCGTCTCCGGATGGCGGCGCACCTGCTCCGTCACGTCGCCCAGGCGGTCGGCCAGGAAGCCGATGTTGAAACGGAGCTCTCCCGTGAAGCGATCATGTTCCTCCTCGGCAGGGGTGAGCAGGTCGAACAGGAGCGTCGCGAGTCCAGCCTGGTGGAGCTCGTGCGCGACGAACTGGTTGCGCGGGCTGTGTCGCGACGACCCGCTCCCGTGAACGAACACCACGATCCCCCTGGCACCCGGCGGCAGCGCGAGGTCTCCGGCGAGATCCACCAGTCCCACCGGGATCGAGAGAGGCCGAACCGTGTCGCGGAGCGCGTGAACGTGCGCGAGATCGGGGGAGGCAATCACGCCCCAACGATGCGCGCGGCCGCCCCGGAATCAACCCGGAAGCGGAGGGGATCGCCAGAAGCCGAGCGAGCGTGTGCCGGCAATGCGGGCGCACGTGTGTTGGGCGGGTCGGGTCTCACGCGAGACCGCACCGGCGGGTTCCGCCTCCGGAAGCTCCGCACACTTCGCGTGCCGCGCGCGCCGTGCTCACCGTACACAGAGTGGTTCGGCGACTCACGCGAGACGCCACGTCGGATGCGGTCGAGCGTCCACTGAGGAGCAAGCGTTCGATCACGACGGAGTGTTCCCATGCCGCTCATCTCCGACTCCTGCCTGGATCAGCTCTTCCGCAACGCGCGAACCCACTCCGCCTGGCTCGACCGGCCCGTGGCGGACGACGTCCTTCGCCAGGTTTACGAGCTGATGAAGTGGGGCCCGACCAGCGCCAACGGGAACCCCGGCCGATTCGTGTTCGTCCGGTCCCGCGAGGCGAAGGAGCGGCTGCGTCCCGCGCTCGCCCCGGGGAACGTCGAGAAGACGATGCAGGCGCCCGTGACGGTCATCATCGCCTACGACCTGATCTTCTACGAGAAGTTGCCGAAGCTGTTTCCACAAGCTCCCGCAATGCGCGAGCTGTTCGCGAAGAACCCGCAGCTGGTCGAGGCGACCGCCATCCGCAATTCGTCTTTACAGGGCGGGTACCTCATCCTGGCGGCACGCGCGGCGGGGCTCGACTGCGGACCGATGTCGGGGTTCGACCACGCGAAGCTCGACGCGGCGTTCTTCGGGACAGGGAAGGACCACGAGGGGTGCGACGAGGAGTTCTTCCCCGAGGGGCAGGTGCGGTCGAACTTCCTCTGCAACATGGGTTACGGAGACCCCACGAAGCTGCGTCCTAGGAACCCTCGACCTGAGTTCGATGAAGCGTGCGTCCTGTTGTAGCGCTCTGTGAAGCACCCGGCGGTTCCGGGATCACCGTGCGTCACGCTCGAACGCCTTCAGCTCCCAACGGTTCGCCAGGTCGTCGGACCGCAGGAGGTAGACCGCTCCGTCATCTCCTCGGACGTTGAAATACAAGGGTTCGGGCCGAACCAGCGGTCGATCACCTCGATGACCTCGTCGTGCCTGCCGTCGATCTGAAACGCCGCGGAGTCTGCTCCGTCGGCTTGTTCCCGCCTACCAGCGGAGCGCGTATACCTCTTCGGCTCGCGAGCGCGTGGCGAGACCGGGCCGGACAGCGACTACGACATCCTGCTCGTCGTGCCGGACGACGCGCCGCCCGAGCGCCGGCGCGCCCGCCTGGCGTACGAGGTCCTCCGCGGCACTGGCGTCGCCGCCGACGTGCTGGTCTGGACACGCCGGGCGTTCGAGGAGCGACTCGGCGTTGTCACGTCCTTGCCGGCAACGGTCGTTCGTGAAGGGCGGGTCCTCCTTGGCGAGTGATCCGGCCGTCTTGGTCGAGACCCGCTCCTGGCTACGCAAGGCCTCGGAGGATGTTCGCGCCGCTGAGGTTGCGAGAGGTGCCGAGCCCCCGCTCCGCGACGCCGCGGTGTTCCACTGCCAGCAGGCGGCGGAGAAGGCGATCAAGGGATTCCTCACGCTCCACGCGCGTCCCTTCCGCAAGACGCACAGCATCGAGGAGATCGGCGAGTGCGTAGCGAAAAGTCCGTCCGGCAGAAACGAGGCGAAGTCCGCCTTCACGTCGAGCGGCGCCTTCCGATGTCACAGTCAGATTCGCGACGAGGCCAGCGGCGGCATGCAACACGCTTCATAGACTGTGAGGAGGGCGCCGCGTGCTCAATTCGAGCCGCGGCCGGTTGTCAGGTGCGCCGCCCCTCTACGTCTATCGTTCGCGCAGCGGAACGACCTGCGCCGCTTCGCCAAGCCGGATCCGATCGAGGGCCGCGGCGACGAGCTCGGCGGCTTGGGCGCGCTGCTCGACCATCTGGGAGCGACCGTAGACGCCCTCGACGCCCTCGAGCCCCGCGTGCCCGAGGGAGAGCCGCGCGACGGCGTGGTCGATGCCGAGGTCCATGGCGAGGCTGCGCCATGTGCGCCGCAGATCGTGGACCGTGAGCCCTTCGCGCAGCGCAAGGCGCTTTCCGTCCTGCAAGCGGGAGAGGGCGCGGACGAGCACCTTCTCTCCGATGTGCTTCTCGGGGTCCTTGGGGCTCGCGAGAACCCAAGGGCTCTTGCCGGCCTCGGTGCGGAGCCGCTCGAGGATGGCGAGCGCGGTGCCGGGGAGGGGAACCACGAACGGCCGTGCCTCGGCTGCGTCCTCCTTACGGAGCTTCAGCCGATGGACGGGGACGGTCCAACGCTTCGCCTTCTCGTCGATCTCGTCCCAGCGTGCGCCGATGATGCTGTGCGTCCGCGTCGGGACGTAGAGCTGGAACGCGATCCCGAGCCGCACTGTCTTGGAGAGCTTTCGGTCCTTCGCCGTCCCATCGAGGAGCGCGGTCACGTCCAAGGCGGCGAAGAGGGCGCCGATCTCCTCGGCATTGAGGAACCGGGCCCGTTCCGACTTGCGTAGTCCGAACGCCCGCGCGTGTAAGACCGCGGCAGGGGTCGCCTCGAGAGTCCCCGTCGCGCAGGCGTGCACGAATATCGCCTTGATCTCGCCGAGCACCGCGCGCGCCACGGCCGGGCCGCCGACCGCGCGCACTATCGTCTTGCCGGGCATCCCTTCGGACGAGAGCTCCATCATGCGTCTCACCAAGGCCGCGCGGACCACGGCCCCGATGTCCGGGGCGCGGACGCTGCGCGCGCTCCACTCGCCGAACGGCGCGCGCCGAGCGTTGGGCTTCGCGGGGAGGACGTGCGTCTCGATGATGCCCCAGGACCACGCTGCCGACCGGTGCTTGCGGTGCGAGAGGGCGTCGCGGCGGTACGCCTCGGCGATCTGCTTCACGGTGAGATCTGCGCTCGGCGAGTTCTCGGCGCGGTCCAGCGTGCGCGCTTGGAGGGCCGCCTTGCGCGCGTCGGCGAGCGAGACGGTCGGCCATGCGCCGATCCGCACGCGGCGCCGGCGGACCTTCCCGGTCGCGGGATCGCGCGCGTCCTCCCAGCGGAAGAACACCTTGGACGCGCCGCCGGGCCCGATGCGGACCACGAGGCCGGACCGATCGTTGACCCGGCGGGAGCCCTCGCCGCGGTCCGCGATCTCGGTCCGGCGCGCGGGCTTCTGGTTCGCGAGCCACTCCGTCGTGAAGTTCTCGGCCTTCATCGCTCCCTCCCGTCCTCGACCCGTTGGTCCCGATCCCCGGGGTGCGTTCGGGGTGCGGGGTGCGCCTGGGGTGCGATCTTTCGGTATCATGCGCGACGTCGTGAGACAAGGAGAGACGTCGCGATAAACGACGTATGGACGGCATGTTAGACGAATTCGCGAGCGTTCTGCCGAGTTTAGGATGGGAGCGCGTAGATTGTTCGGGACCAAGGGGTCGCAGGTTCAAATCCTGTCTCCCCGACTCATCGAAGGCCGCGGATTCGCTGACGGAAGTTCAGCGATCCGCGGCCGTCTTCTTCTCGGCGCCTGACCGCGCCTGAACGGCGCCGGAAGAACGTGCCGGCGTGCAGTGTGGGACTTGGCCCCGGCCACGACAAGCGCGCTGGAACCGATGGAAATCGTTGGTTCGGGTCCGGTGCTCGACGCTCACCACTTGGCGCGCAGCCAAGGGGCCCGCGTGCTCATTCGCGCACTGCCGACCCAGGTTCCGGGGGTTCGTCGTACTCGATGACGTGCTCGGCGGGCGCCGACCGCGGCGCCGCCTCCTCGATCTCGTAGCCGATCGCGCGGTACGCTCGGATCCGCTTCTCCAGCATTCTCGCCAGAACGGGCACGTTCTCGTCACGGTAGTCGTGGATCCGCACCTCGGTCTTGCCGGCGTGCTTCCGGTGGAGCCGACCGGCGTACTGGACGACGGTGCCGCGCCAGGCCACGGGAAGCGCGAGGACGAGCGTGTCGAGCCTTGGGTCGTCGAATCCCTCGCCGACGTAACGGCCAGTGGCTACCACCAGGCGCTCCTCGTCGGCGGGGATCGCTGCGAGCGACGCGACAGCGGCCTTGCGCTCCCGAGCTGAGAGACCACCATGCAGGACGATCAGGTTCCGCGCCACGCCACGGAGCGTCTCGGCGAAGAACTCGAGATGGTCGCGGCGCTCGGTGAGGAGCAGGGGCGAACGGCCCCCCTCGAGCGCGGAGATCACGTCGTCGAGGATGAGCGCGTTCCTCACCTCGTCGGACGCCATCGCCGCGTAGAGGTCCTGGATCGCATCGCCAGGGTTCCAGGGAGCCGCGAAGGAGGTCTCCCGGATGACGAGCCCGTGGGCGAGTCCGCGCGCGGCAGCGGACGCCTTCGCGCTCACCGCGAAGCGAACGGGGCCGAGTTGCATCTCGACGATGGGGTCGTGCCCGTCGCGTCGGCGCGGGGTCGCGGTGAGGCCGAGGACGAAGCGCGCCTTCACCTCGGAGAGGACCCGCGCAAACGAGCTCGCCGACACATGGTGGCACTCGTCCACGATGACGTGACCGTATCCGGCGACGATGTCATCGACCTGTCCCTTCCGAACGAGGCTCTGGATCATGGCGACGTCGATCCGGCCCGTGCCCTTGTGCTTGCCGCCTCCGATGACGCCGATCTCCTTCCGCGGGATGCCGAGGAACTCCGAAAGCTGTGCGACCCACTGGTCGAGGAGAGGCTTCCGGTGCACGAGGACCAACGTATTGAGGCCTCGTTTTCGCGACGAGCGCCGCTCCGAGCACGGTCTTCCCGGTGCCCGGCGGGGCGACCACCATCCCGATGTCGTGCGGCAGGACCGCGGCCGCGGCGCGCGCTTGCACCTCGGTGAGCTCGCCCCGGAATTCGACCTGGACGGGCTCGCCGCTCGCGCGCTGATCGTCCATCGCCGGTTTGGTGCCGCACTCGGTCACGAGCGCCACGGCGTCGCCTTCGCAACCCCGTGGAAGACTCAGGAACGGGCCGGACTCCTCGGCGCACGTCACGACGCGGGGCGTTCCCCTGGTGCTGAGGTGCATCGCCTGCTTCTTGTAGAATTCGGGGTTCTGGAAGGCGGCGAGGCGGCGAAGCTCGGTCACGAATCCGCCCGGCAGGCCGGCCTTCTCGATGAACAGCCGCTGTCCCCGCACGATGCGCACGGCCTCGGGGAGGGGGTCCCGTAAGGCGGTCCGCGGCAGGCGGCCTGACGGCGAGCGCGCCCACGGCGCGTCGTCTTCATCGACGGCGGCGAAGCGAACCCCGAGGACGCGCCCCTGGCGCTGCGCCTCGCGGGCGACGAGCTCGGCAGTCGCGGCCGGGATGCGCGGCACGCCGGCGAGGAACGCCCACTGGTCGGCGTGAGGCCGAAGCGCATCATCGACGAAGACGGTGTTGCCGTGCTCGCGCGCCGCGCGCTGGAGGGGCAGGGCGATCAAGTTGCCGAACCCGCCGCGCGGCATCGTGTCCTGGTTCGGGAAGAGCCGGTCGTACGAGTCCATGCTCAGCTCGGGTCGCCGGGACATGGTCTCGGTGAGCAGGTAGCAACCCACCCTGCGCGCGACGGCGGCAGGGATCGCCTCGTCGAAGAAGAACCAGGCGTGGGCGCCGTTGCCGGAGCGCGAGCGCTCCACGGCGGCGGGGAGGCCGACGGCGCGGCAGGTCTCGGCAAACGCCGCGACGTCGTCGGCCCAGGAGCCCTCGTCGAAGTCGATCGCTAGAAGGTGACAGCGCTCGCTGCGCATCAGCGGGTAGACGCCGATGACGTGGTGACCCTGCAGGTGGTCTTGGATGACCTGGGGCGTGACCGAGCCGAACGCCTGATGCGAGCACTCGCCGCACTTCACCTTCGGCTTCTGGCAGAGCGGGCGCTTCCACTCGTTCGAGCAAGCTGGAGCCCAGCCCTTCGTGCCCTTCCTTTCGTTCGTCCAGAAGCGCGGGTAGACGTCCTCGCGGCCGCGGAAGAGTGAGGCGAAGAGGGCGACCTTGGCTGCGTGCGTCGTGGGAATCGGCGTCGTCGAGCTCTGGAGCTTCGGGACGGAGATCGTCACAGCCTCGACTGCGGCCAACTGGCGCCGCGCGGCCGTGATCTGCTCGCGAAGGGCCGCTCGCTCCGCGTCGAGGGCGGAGAGTCGAGCCTCGAGACGAGCCAGTTCGCCCGCGATGTCTTCTCGCCTTTCCGTCAATCTCGTACCCGGGGAGGCGCATGTACCAGCGACGCGGGCATGCGGTCGAGCCTTGGCAGAATATCTCCGGTCGCGCCACCGGCGCACTGCTGCGTCAGACCCCCTCGATATCAAGGTCTCCCCCAGATCGGGAGATCCGCACCATGCCCGCCGCCTCCCCTGCGCCGCGCGTCCCCGCGCTCATCGAACGCCTTGCCCCGGACGTCGTCTACGACGCGTTCCTGGAGGAGGCGCTCGCCGACGGCCGCGCCGCCGTCGAGCAAGGGCGCGTGTCGCGACCCGACGTGCGGCCCGCGCGGGCGGACGCCGTGGTCGTCGGCGCCGACCGGCGGGTCCACCGCGCCCGACTCGCCTGGATGGACGACGGCCTCTTCTCGTCGTGCACCTGCGGCACGAAGCGATGCTCGCACGCGGCGGCGCTCGGACTCCTCTTGCTCGGCGAGGCGCGGCCGGCGGAGGGGGAGGACGACGAGCCGGCGGCCTCGCCCCGTGAAGCGGAGAGGCAGCGCCGCGTTTCGCGCGGCGCCTCCGAATTGTTCGAGATCCGGAGGAGGCCGGGCGGGCGGCAGGGTCTCTTCGGCGAGTACGAGGTCGCCTCCCCGTCGTCCCGAGCCTACCGCGTCACGCTCCGGGCGCTCGACGCCGCGCACAACGGCTGCGACTGCCCCGACTTCGCAACGAACCTCCTCGGCACCTGCAAGCACGTCGAGGCGGTGCTGCACCACCTCCGCACCGACGCCCCACGGCGCGTGAAGCGTGCGCTCGCCGACGGACGGGCCACGAGCTATCTCCACCTCGTCTTCGAGCCCGACGAGTCGATCGGGATGAGCCAGGCGGCGGCTGCGGCCCCCGTGGAGCGGCGCCTTGCGGCGCGGTTCTTCGGCGCGGACGACAGGCTGCGCGGCTCGCTCGCCGAGGTCTGGCCCGACCTCGAGCGCGCCGCGATGGAGGCCGGCGTCGAGATCCCTCCAGAGGTCGCGCGGACGGGCCGGCGGGCGATCGAGGCCGAGCGCCTGGAGCGGCGCCGGCACGCGCTCGACGCCGAGGTGCGCGCCGCGGGAGCGGAGCCGCCCGGGCTGCGCATGAAGCTCTACCCCTACCAGGTCGAGGGCGTGGCCTTCCTCGCCTCGCGAGGGCGGGCGCTCCTCGCCGACGAGATGGGGCTCGGCAAGACCGCGCAGGCCATCGCGGCCATGGCGCAGCTCGTCCGCCGAGGTGATGTGCGGAGAACGCTGATCGTCTGCCCGACCTCGCTGAAGCATCAGTGGGTCCGGGAGCTCCGGCAGTTCACGACCCTCGAGCCCGTCGACATCGGTGTGGTGGCCGGGGCACGCGAGGCGCGGCGGGCGATTTACGCGGAGGCGCGCCCGGTCCTCGTCACGAGCTACGAGCTGGCGCGCGCCGACGAACGGGAGCTCTCCGACCTCGCCCCGGACCTGCTCATCCTCGACGAAGCGCAGCGCATCAAGAACTGGCGGACGCGGACCGCCTCGGTGGTGAAGGGGCTCCGCAGCCGCTTCGCCTTCGTCCTCACCGGAACGCCGCTCGAGAACCGGCTCGACGACCTCTACAGCCTCATGCAGGTTGTGGACCCGCGCATCTTCGGGCCGCTGTGGCGGTTCAACGAGGAGTTCACCACGCTCGACGGGAGCGGTAGGCCGGCGGGGTACCGCAACCTCGACCGGCTCCGGGCCCGGATCGCACCGGTCGTCCTGCGTCGCCGCAAGGAGGAGGTGCTCTCCGATCTCCCGGACCGGCTGGTCTCGCGGCTCACCGTCGCGATGACGCGCGAGCAACAGGAGATCCATGCGGACGCGGAGGAGAGTGCGGGGCGGCTGCTCGCGATCCTGAGGCGGCGTCCTCTCAGCCCGGTCGAGGAGCAGCGGCTCATGCGCGCCTTCCAGCGGATGCGCATGGCCTGCGACGCGGCCGGGCTCGTGGACAAGAAGACGCGCGGCGCGCCCAAGCTCGACGAGCTCGAGCGGCTCCTCGAGGAGATCTGCCTCGGCGACCGCCGCAAGGTCGTCGTCTTCTCCGAGTGGGAGCGGATGCAGGCCATGGCGGCCGAGCTGTGCGAGCGGCTCGGGGTCGGGCACGTGCGCCTCCATGGAGGCGTACCCTCGGCCGCGCGCGGCGCGCTCATCGATCGGTTCCGCGACGACCCGGAGTGTCGGGTGTTCCTCTCGACCGACGCGGGCGGGGTTGGGCTGAACCTCCAGGCCGCGAGCCATGTCGTGAACCTCGACCTGCCATGGAACCCCGCGGTGCTCGCTCAGCGGATCGCGCGCGTCCATCGGCTTGGACAGCGCGAGGCGGTGAACGTCGTCCTGCTCGTCTCGGAGGGGAGCTTCGAGGAGCGCCTTGAGGCCACCCTCGACGGGAAGCGGGCCCTGTTCGCCGCGGCCGTGGGCGACGACCATGAGACGGTCGAGCTGGAGCGCTCGTCGATGGCGCGCCGGATCGCCACGCTGCTCTGGGGCGAGTTCGCAGCCACGACCGGGAGGGGCGCTGCCGTGGCGCCCTCGGCCGATCCGGTCGCGGCGCTGCGCGAGCGCGTGGGGGGCGCGCTCGAGCAGGTGGTCCGTCTCGCCGATGGCCGCCTCGTGGGGGTCGTACGAGGCGAGGCTCCCTCAGGGGGATCGGACGGCGCGATCCTGCTGCCTGCTCGCGCTGCGGAGGCGCTTCATCCGCTTGGGAGCGCCTCGCCGCTGGCCGGCGCGGAGGTGCTCTACCGCGCCCCGCCAGGCCCCGGGGCCGCCGATCCGGGACTGGCCGCGCGCCGTGACCTCGTCTCGGTGGCCGAGCGAAAGCGGGTCGGCGGTGCCGCGCTCCTCGCCGCCGGACAGCCGGCTGAGGCGCTGGGGCTCTTCCGCGACGCGATGAGCCTCGCCAGCCGCGCGCTCGATCCCCGCGGCGATCCCGGTTCCGACCCCGCTTCGTTGCTGGCCGCCATTCACGGCCACCTCGTGCCGAACGGGCTGCTCGCCGACGCGGAGGTGAGCGCGCTCGCTCGAGCCGGAGAGGCAGCACGCGCCTTCGCCGCGGTGACCATCACCCCGCCCGACTCGCTCGTTGCGGCGATCGCGGCCGATGCGGGCGCTCTCGTCGCGCGAGCCAGGGTCGCAACTCGTCGAGGTGAAGCGCCCGCCTGACCGCATGGTCGCGAGCTTCGGAGTCGGAGTCACGACGTCATGATGCGGCGCCGAGCGTGCCGCTGTAGAATGAGGTCATGAAACTCGCGAGGAGCGCAAGCAAACGCGCAAGGGTTTACGGGACCCCGCTCTCGGGCCGCGAGGTGAGCCTGCTGGCGGAGTGGGAGCGTGGCCGGCGGGTCGTGCTCACGATCGATGACCTCCGCGACGCGGTCGGCGCGGATGCAGCACAGGATGTCGCCTGGCGGCTCGTCCGCAAGAAGGCGCTCGCGCGCATCGGCCGCGGCCGGTACCTCGTTCGCCCGCTACGGACACTGAACCGCCCGACGACGCCCTCCGCGCCGGTGCTCGCGGCGGCCTTGTTGCAGGGCGAGCGATACTACCTCGGCGGCCTCTGGGCCCTGACCTTCCATCGGCTGAGCGAGCAGCAGTACACGTCGACGCTGGATGCCTTCGTGGTGCGCCGCCACGCCGGCCGCCGCCTGGGCGCGGCTCGCCTGGCATTCCACCGCGCACGGGCCGAGCGGTTCGCGTACGGCCTCACGACGGAGACCGTCGAGGGGGTGCGGGTCTCGCTGAGCGACCCCGAGCGCACGATCCTCGACCTCCTCGATGTCCCTTCGCTCGCCGGAAGCAGCGACGAGGGTCTCCGCCTCGCGAAGCTCGCGTTGCCGAAGGTCTCCTCGCGCAAGCTGATCGACTACGGCGCGCGTGGATCGCGCAGCAGCACCTGCCAGCGGCTCGGCGTGCTGCTCGAGCGCGCGGGCACATCGCGAAGGGCGCTCGCGCCCCTCCTCGAGCGGGTGGCGGCGACGAGGTCCGTCCTGTCGATGCGGCAGGGTTTCCGTCGGGCTGGGCGCCTGAACCCGCGCTGGCGCGTGGTGGAGAACGACGCTTGAACGTGAGCCTGCCCCCGCTCCCGGATCGCGCCCTGCTCGCGGACCTGTGCCGCGAGGCGGCTGCGCGAGAGGGGGTCGAGCCGCAGCTCGTCGAGAAGGACTTCTACCTGACCCGGCTCCTGTGGGCGCTCGGGCAGCACTTCGGCGATGCCCTCCTGCTCAAGGGCGGGACCCTCCTCAGCAAGGTGGACCTGGGCTTCTTCCGGATGTCGGAAGACGCCGACCTGGTGCTGCCAGGGACGCCGAGCCGGCGGAGCTCGAAGAACATCGCTCGCATGCACGCCGTCCGGAAGGCGCTCGCAGACGTCCTCGCGCCGGTCGGCATGACCGCCCGGTTCCCGGCGGGACAGCTTCAGCACCAGGCGGCCCACGGTACCTGGCAGCTCGACTACGCCTCCGAGTTCGGGCCGCAGGGCATCATGCTCGAGATCTCCATCCGCCCGGTGCTGCGGCCACCTCGCGAGGTCCGGCTGCGACAGCTGCTCGCGGATAAGCTGCTGGGTGATCCCGGCGACCCGCGCTGCTTCGCCCTCGACGCGCGCGAGGCCCACGCCGAGAAGGTCCGCGCCGCCTTCACGCGCGAGGCGATCAGGGACTTCTACGATCTCGATCGGCTGCTCGAGGCCGGCGCCGATCTTTCCTCGGCGCAGTTCGTGGAGCTGGTGGACGCCAAGCTCGCCGAGCTGAAGGCGTCTCCGCTCATCCGGCAGGGCAGGTCGTTCGGGCTGGACGCGAATCGGCTCCCAGGCGTACCGCGCCCCGTGCAAGGACGTGCGGACGCAGATGCAGTCGTGCTGGAGGAGATCCGCGTCCTCTTCGGGCACTGTCGTTCTCGCGCATCACCGGCGACGGGTAGTGCACTTCAGCGTGACGGTGCATCCGAGCGCGGAGTGGACCGCTTGGCAACGAATAGCTCGCGGTGCTCGACCACTCCGAGCCGCTCACGCCATCCGCGGACGCCCTCGGGATCGATGACCCGAGTACCAGGAGAGCTTCATCGAGCCGCTGAACGGGCCGCGACGTGCTTTCATGCACGGGCGTGACCCCACTCGCCCGCGCCATCTCGATCGTCGTCCACCCGTTCGCGACCATGCTCGCGTTCGCGCTCCTCGCGGGCGGCGAGGGCGGAAACCAGACGTCGGCAGTGCTCGCCGCAGCGGCGGTGATCGTGCCGATCGCGGCGCTCATGGCGCGGCGGCGGGCGGCGGGCCGGTGGCGCACGGTGGACGCCTCCGAGCGCTCCGAGCGGCCGGCGCTCCTCGCCGTGGCGGCGCTCGTCGCCGCGGCGGCCCTCGTGGCCGCGCTGCTCCGCGGCGACGGCTCGGGGTTCGGCCGGCCGATGCTCGCCGTGCTGCTCGTCTTCGCGCTCGCGGCGACCCTCGGCCGCTGGGTGAAGGCCTCGCTCCACGTGGCGTTCGCCGCCTTCGCGGCCGCGGGGCTGCTCGCGCTCGGCACGAGCGCCGGCTGGGCGTTCGCGGCGCTCGTGCCGCCGCTCGCGTGGTCGCGGCTCCACCTCCGCCGCCACACCGTGCGGGACGTGGCGGCGGGAGCGGCGATCGGCCTCGCCGCCGCCCTCGTGCTCGCCGCGTGCTGACCGCGCCGCCCGGCCGTGATCCGACATGGAGGCTCGGGGAGGACAGACTGCGTTCCGGGTATTTCTCGAGATTCGCGAGCAGCGCGCCTGCGGACACCCCCAGCGATGCGGCCGAGGGTGCCGCTCGTCGACGTGTCCGGCGTCCGTCGCCGTCCCGCCGGCATCCGTCGCATGGACGCGGGCCACCGCACGCGCGGCGCTACCCTCACGAGCCGTGAGCGCCTCCCGAGTCGCGCCGTCGCTCCGAGCGTGCGCCGCCGCCGCGACGATCGCGGCATGGGTCGGCGGCGACGCCGGTGCACTCGCGTCCGCGCCGTACGAGGCCGCCGTGCGCGGCAACCACTTCACGATCGGGAAGAAGGTGGTCGTGTGGGACGTCGGATTCGGGTTCCGTCCGCTCGACGTCGTCCAGGTCGAGGAGCCGGCGCTGCGCGTCCGCGAGCCCACCCACCGGCGATCCAACTGAAGAGCAGCCGGCCGACCTCGTCGGGATTCCAGGTGCCGCGCGAGAAGAACCGGTGGAACGATTCGTGGTGGCGCCGGCCGGCGACGCCGGTCGTCACCAGCGCCTGCGTCACCGCATGCGGCCCGCTGGTCAGGGCCCAACCCGTGAAGACTACGTCTTGGGACCTGCCACGACGGGCTCGGGTGGGCGGAGCGCATGATCCATCTCCGAGACGTCCAGCGCGGACTCCCCGACAGTTTCGTGTTGTTCGGTGCGATGCGGCCTGATGCCGTGCTCACCGCTCTCCCGGCGGCGCGGCCCCGAAAGCCAGGCCGCCCGTCGAGGCGCGGTCGTCCCGTGGCCAAGCCCGAAGCCATCGCCAAGGATGGGCGGCGACCGTGGCTCTCCTGCGAGGCCACCCTCTACGGCGTTCGACGCACCGTTCGCTACAAGTCCGTCGACGCCCAGTGGTACCGCGCTTGCGGCGTCCGTCTCCTTCGCATCGTCGTCGTGAAGGTGGACGACGGCGCAATCGGAATGCGCGTCTTCTTCGCTTCCGACCCCACCATCGACGTCCCGACGATCCTCGAGACCTATGCCGGCCGTTGGGCGATCGAGGTCTGCTTCCGCGACCTCAAGCAGCTCCTCGGTTTCGGCGACTCCAGCGCCCGCAAGCGCGCCGCCGTCGAGCGCACCGCGCCGTTCGTCGGCCTCGTCTACACCACCCTCGTCCTCTGGTTCGCGGAGGGCATCCACCGCTCGCGGATCGCCGCGCCGCCACTGCGGCCCTGGTACCGCCACAAGCACGGCCTCTGCTTCGCCGACGTCCTTCGCGCCGCGCAGCGTGCGCTCATGCCCCTCGACGTTCTTGATCCACGTCGGAGTCTCGCCAACTTACGCAAACGTCGGCCGCCGCGCGCCTGGTCGCGAGAATCGCGGCTCCGACTCGCTGCGTAACGGCGAAACCCGAGTCTGAACGGGGGCCAAGCTTGGGCGTTCGGGCCGTCATCGTCGCCGCTGCACTCGGTCACACGCCCACGCTGGCGGCGGCCGACCGAGGCGCGCTCACGCTCGAACTCGGCCCAGCGGGCTCCGCCCTCGCTGCCTCGTCATCGCAGGGAACCGGCTCGAGCACGCACGGAACCGGAGCAGGCGGTACGGCGGGGATCCGGTACGCGATCTCGAACAGAATCGAGCCGCCGCGACCGGGTTCTGGGAGGCGCCCGCGGACTACTTACGCGAACGTCCAGATGGGGAGCGCCGCCGGGACGGCGCGGCGCGATCTGATGGACGTCTCCGTTCCCGGGAACGAGCACAGCTTCGGGCTGGGCCTGCGGGACCGCGCGACGGACTCCCTCGTGCTCGCCCCGGTGGCAGGGGTCGAGTGGCAGGTCACGGACCACTGGACGGTGTCGGTCATGCCGAGGCTCCAGTTCGTGGTCGGCGGGGTGAACCGGCTCGGGCTGCTCGTGCCCGTGACGATAGGTACACTTGGTACGTCTTCTGACACTGCCGAACCGCTAGCTGCGCGCCCTCGCCGCGAGGCGCACGGTCGATCACGCGCGTGATTCCTTAGGCAAACGCAAGGCGCGGCGTAGCGCACAACCTCGCCCGAGCGGCGAGTCCCCGGCAGACGGGACACGCGGCATCGCAATCCTAGGTCCGTCATGTCCGACGTTGACCTAAGATGTTCACCCATACGCGGGGACGTAGACGCCGGGTAAGAAGCCGGGCGCGGGGGACGGGGATGAGCCGAACCGTCGTTGACATTCTCAAGAGCATTCCGGCTCCTGAGTTGAAGGCACTGGTCGAGGTCACGCTTCGACAACGCCGCGACCTCCACAGCGAAATCCAGAAGCTGCTCAATGAAGCGATCGACGCGGCGATCGCCATCGACGGTTTCCGAAAGCCGCACAGCGGCCCCATTCAGAAGGTGGTGTCTCTCGTTGCTTCGGCCTGCACCGACCGGTTCCACCTTCCCCTCGCCGTCGCTGTCACCACGGCGTGGATGGGGCTCCACCGCGATGAAACCGAGCGAGCCTTCCGGTTGGTTGAGGCCGCAGGCATCCAGCACGAACCGCTCGCGCTCACGAAGCCGCTGGGTGAGTGGGTGCCCGGGGTCGTCGAGCAGTTGGTCGCCGACCTCAGCGCGCAGACAACCGCGCTTACCCAGCGCGAGGCCACGTTGCTTGTCTGCGCGGTCGCCGGACGGTACGCGGATCTGAGTGTGCTTCGCTCGCTTCCTTTACCCACGCCGATTGGGCCGACTCCACAGGAGAAGCTCGCTCCGCTCTGGCGCCGCATCATCGATGAGGCACGGACGCTCGGGTGCGATGCCGCGGAATGGGCGACGCTCGACGAATTCGTCGCGGCGCTCAAGGCGATGCACGGCGAACGGATGCGGGAGTCCGAGAGCGCGGCAGAGGCCGCTGCCGCCGAGTCCGCGCTGGCGGGCGCCCTAGGCGCGCTCGACGCGGTACCTGCATCCGTGTCGGCCTTCTTCGAAGTTGACGAGGCGATAGCTGGTTGGAAGGCCGCGTCTACAACGTGCAGTGCCAAGGGCGAGGCGGCCTGCGTGATCAGGCGCCTCGCTACGATCCTGACCGAGGCCGAACCGCTCACCCGACCGCCGTCGAACATGGCGGAGCGGCGCAGACAGGCCGCACCGCTCGAAGCGGCCGAGCGCGCCGTGCGCGAGGCGATGGACGCGATCGCCGCACTTCGAAACGAACCGGGCGGGGCGGCGTCGACAGAGCCCTGTCCCTCGGCGGTTCCGGTCGACCGGGACTCCGAGCCGTCCTCACCGAGCGCGAGCGTTGCGCCGCTTGCGCAGCAGGAAGCGAACGCTCCTTCTGAGGACGCGTCGGGAGATCCGCAGGTGGAGCTGCCGTCGGGGGAGCTGCCGTCGGCTCAGGCGAAACCCGCTTTGGCGGCGCCGCAGGACCTCTCCGAACATGTCACCATCCCGGTGGTTGAGGAGCGTTCGGACGCGGCGGAGCAGGTGGTCTTGAGAGGCGACCCCGAGCCGCTGCCCGCGAGCGAAGCCGGACCGCACGGCTCCGCTGCCGCCTACCGGGCGCCCCCGCCCCCCGCGCCCGAGTTGCCCGGCCACTTGCGGAGCTATTCCGAGTTCGCGGCCAGCTCCTGGATCTCGCCGGCTGGGCGTTGCGAGCGAGTTCCCTGGAGAAATGCGGACTTCGCGGACAAGCTCCGCGAGGAGGCCGGCGCGGCGATGGTTCCGCTTCGGCTGCCCGAACTGGCGATCTTTGCACGAGCCCTGGGTGAGCTGGGGGCAGCGCCGAAGAGTTCGGCACCGGCTGTTCGGGCACTTGCGGAGCTTCTGTCCGCGCCGAACTCGCCGACGTCGGGGTCCTATCCGGACCGTTCCTCGTCCCTCAGGGAAGTGCTCCCCGAGGGCGGACCGTGGCGCCGGATCGAGCTCTTCCTGGAGGCGGTGCGGCCGTCGCGAGAGACGCCCATCACGTTGGAGCGGGCCAGAGAACTGGTCGATGCCGCGGCCTTCAGGGATTCGGCGCTCCGCAACGCGATTCTGGCGCTCTTCAAGTTGGGGAGCATGGGGCTCGATCCCGTGCCCCGAATGCAGGCCGCTCTCGCCTCCGACGCGGCTGCCGCAGCTCACTCGCCGGCTCGTCTCGACGAACTCCGCGCTCAGTTCCACCGAGAGGTGGTGGCGCACTGGAATGCCGCGGGCGCCAAGCTCCCGCGCAAGCATTGCCGCGATGCCTGGACTCGCTTCATCGAACAGGCTGAGCCCACGCTCCGCGCCTTGTTCCCGGTGTCGAAGGGTGGGCGGGCCCTGTGGGATCCGCTGGAGATGCGTCGCAGCATCGGGGCACTCGTGCGAATGCACGAGGAGATCGCGGACGCAGCCGGCGCTCGTTTCGACGATCGCAACAAGATGGACCGGGCAGCGCGCCGCATCGCCGACCTGGCAATGGGTGTCAACGAAGCTGCCGAGTCGCTCCAGCAACACGGGCACGGAAACGGCCACGATGCGATCCCGGTGGAGGCCCTGCGCAAGCTGACGGCGCAGCCGCTCGAAACCTCCGACGAGGAACTCTGCCGGTTGGCTCTCGTCGCGCTGATGCGTGGAGAGCCGATCGAAGCGGCCCCCGGTCTCTCCCTCCGGCTGCTCCTGGGTCGTCCCGATCTGCTCTCGGCCGTCGACGGCATCACGATCGAGCAGGGCTCCCCGCTCGATGCAGTCGTGGCTGGTCTGGACGAGGTCTCGGACCCCGTGCGCGCCGCCGCTATCCTGCTCTCGCCACCGGAGCCCACGACTGCCGAAGGGATGGCGCCGGCCAGGCAGCTCCTTCGACTGCTCGCGGTGCCCAGCCGGCGGTGGTTGATGTCGCGCCTCGGGTCGAACACGGGCGCGATCGTCCCGAAGACGGCGCGCCTCGACGACGAGGTGGCGCTCTTCGAGGAAATCGACGCACTCAAGAATTCGTGGAGCGTGCTGGACGAGCTTGCATCGCGCAGCCGGGAGCAGGTCCGCGGTGTGCTCCAGGAGGTCCAAGGGCTGGCGGCGCAACCGGCTCGCGAGTTCGATCCTGTCCTATGTCGAGCATGGCTCCGCGAGGTCCGCGAGTTCGCCGACCACTCCAAGACGGAGCTCCTCGAGTACTTGCGCGCGCGGGCAAGAGCAGAGCAGAAGGCCCCGGTCGAGCAGGCGCTGGCCGAGGGGCGTCTGGGCGATGCGATGCACCTTCTGCTGGAGGGGTCCCGAGAGGCGACCACGGAGTTGGCGCTTCGCGAGACCGCCTGGAGGAAGGAGGCCCGGAGCCGGTACGCCAACCCCCTCGCGGCGATCTCGGCCGAGCCTGGGGAGCTGTTTGAGACGTGGCGGCGGGGCGTGACGGGGGTGGTGGTGGGACCGGACCGCCAGCTCCGCACCAAGTTCGTGGAGCAGGTTGTCGAGGGTGCCGAGAAGCGGTGGAATCAGGCGAAGGAGCACGTCATCCCGACGGTCGAGTTGCGCAAGCTCCTCAGGCCGTACAACCCGACCTACCTTCCGCAGCTCGGGAGGTTCTCTAACCTCTGCGTCCTCGTCGCTCCCACAAACCCCAAGCAGCCAAACTTCGAGCACGCTACCGCTGGCGTGGTCGACAAGCTGGGGAAGGAGAACCTCTACGCAGTGCTGGCACCGCTGGTGTCGGAAGCCGGCAGGCAGGCAGCACTCAAGGAGTTCCGTCGCAGGGGTCTGGCTGCGGCCATCATCGACGACCTGGACCTCTGCCGCATCCTCAACCTGGGCGGGCGCCGGCCGAGCGGATTGGTCGCGCTGCTGGAGGTCATCCTCGAGCAGCAGGCGTGGTCGACCCACTTCACGCCCTTTGCGATGCACGACGGTCAGCACGTGCAGATGGAGATGTACGTCGGCCGCAGGGTGGAGGCGGAGCAGCTCACCCAGACTCCCGCCTTCTCGCGCCTCTTCTCCGGCCGCAAGCTCGGCAAGAGCGCGTTGCTTCGGTACGTGCACGACACGCGCGATGGTCTGAAACTGCCCTCCGGGAACACGCTGCGCGTGCTGTTCGTCCCGGCCGTGGGGGCGGAGTCCGATCTGGACGTGGTCGATCGGTTCGCTGAACAGCTCTCGGAACGGCTCGGGTTCAAGGTTGATGGTCTGAAGCTGGAAGGAAACCCGGGCGACGCACTCGTCCAGCTCGCGAAGCGCTTCGTCGACGAGCGCCCCGCTGAGAGCCTACTGGTCGTCTTCGACGAGGCCGACAAGTTCGTGGAGGCGCAGCTCGAAGCGTACGATCGGGAACGGGAGGCTTGCCTGAGCTTCCGGATGCGGACCCAGGTCGAGAGTTTTCGCGACGCCGCCATGCTTCCCCGCATCCGGTTCGTCTTCGCGGGGTACCGGACCACCAGCACCGCCGAGGGAGCGTGGGCCAACTGGGGCGACGTGCTGCGGCTGAAGCCGTTGACGCTGGACGAGGGGGCGCGGCTCATCGCTGGACCTCTGGCCCGCATGGGAATCGATGCATCGGCCCAGGCCACGACCATCGCGCACAGGTGCGGGTGCCAGCCTGTGGTGCTCCTGCGCTTTGGCGAGCTTCTCCTCAAGCACCTCGAGGGCCGATACGGACCGAGTCAGCGGGACCACGTGGTAGTGACCGCCGCCGACGTTGCGGCGGTGTTCAACGAAGAGCCGGTGAGGGAGGAGATCCGGGTCGTCGTCCGGAACAATTTCCAGGACAGTCCGCGAGCTCGCGTGGTCTTCAGCGCGCTCCTCGGAGAGTTCGCACAGCATGCTCCCGGCGACGGCCTCGCTGAGGCCGACCGGCTCGTCACCGAGCGTTTGCGCGCGATCGATGGCGACTTGGCGTGGCTCCACGCTGCGCCCGAGGCGCAAGTGCTGGAAGTTCAGCGGTTCCTCAAGGACTTCGCGGCGCGGGAGCTGGTGCTGATTAGGCGCGGACCGGACGGCCAGCCAGCGTGCCACCTCCGGTTCCCCCACCACCTCGCGATCCTGCTCCCCGATGACCCGGAAGGCGCAATCCGTGCCGACATCGCGGCACTCCGCCGGCGTGGTGCCGGCGTCGCGGCCGAAGCACCGAGGGCGCTGGTGACGCCACGAGAACTCGACCTGCTTCGGGACGCAACCTGCAGGCCGCCGGATAGGCACGTACGGATCGAAGCGGCCGTGGTCGGATCGCACTGGCCTGCCGCCGTGGCGCATCGCAGTGGTGGCTTCGCCGACCGGCTCGGCATTCCTCCCGATGCCTGCCATACACCAACGAAGGCGGATCGGGGGCTGGGGCGGGAACGCGTGGCCGTGATCGGCGCCGCGCCCGACGCCATTCAGCGCATCGCATCGAAGCGAGCCAGGGAGAAGCCGGCGCCGCTCTTCCTGGGGGGAGCCGATGCGCTGCGGTGGGCATACACCCGCCAGATCGAGAGCGACGACATGTTCGAAATCGTCGGGCTCGGGCGGCTCGGCGGGCCGACGCTGGACTGGTGGTTCAGCAAGGTCCGCGCACTCGGCTTCGAGCAGCTGGACTGGCGCGACCGGATTCAGCACGCGACCAGTGGAATTCCGCTCCTTCTTGCGGAACTGGAGCGGCACCTCCTCGGGACCTCCGAGGGCGGGATCGAGATCGGCCGCGACAAGCTCGAGTCGGCGATCAGCGCTACGACTGCGGCAGAGCCGCGCCTGGCTGCGGCCCTGGCCGGCGCGGATCCGGCCATCTCGCTATCCCCCCGCGAGCGAGAGATCCTCCGCATGCTCGCACACGTCGGCGTGACGACCGCGTACCAGTCCCAGCGGCCCAGCGAGGATCTCGCCGAGCTTTGGGACGATCTCTACAGACCCACGCTGGACGTGCCAGCGGTCGATCCGACGAGTCGTGGCGACCGCGTGGCGGTCGCCGTGTTGGTCGCGCTCGGCCTCGCTCCGACAGGGGGAGCCGAGCGCGACGAGGATCCACTCCGCCGTCTGTCGGTAGCGCCGAAGGACGATCGCATGTACGCCCTCGCACGGGCCTTGCTGCCCTGACCGATGAACGTCCCAGTCACGCTGGCCGGGTTCTCCGGCAGCTGGCGCTTCCGAGAAGCGCACCTCCTGTCGTTCTGGATGGCGTCGCGTCCCTGGGACGAGGGCGGCACGCGCGTCGCCCTGGTGCGGCTTCCAACGGGAGAGTGTGAGCAACTCGTGGTCGAGAGTGTGCAGCGCGAGGCGCGGGCTCACGAGCCGGATGCCAGCCGGCTGAGGTTCGAGTTCCTCGAGGTCGGCGGGGCTTTCGAGGCGATGCTTCTGGAGGCGCTCGAGACGCCCGCATCCCGAACCCAAACCGAGCGGCTCAGGGCGGCCGGCCGGGTGCTCAGCTCGGCGTACTGGCTCGTCGTGGTGCGGGCCGGAAGAGACGGACCCGCCATCCGAGACGAGGCTCAGGAGTTCCTGGAGAACTGCGCCAAGGTCGGCGAGCGGCCCACGGCCTGCATCGTGGTCCTTCACGCCGGCGAGGCGGTCTCGCATTCGCGTGATTTCAGTGTCGGCTGCCTTGCCGACGGCGTTCTTCAGGAGGCCGTGCGCGGCTCCGAGCGCCTTTGGCGCGCCTACGTGGCATCCCGCCTCGTCTGGGAGGCGGCCGGCGACCTGGGGATCGCGCAGGAGCTCGACGAAGTCGTCGGAAGAGTCGGCCTTTTTGCCGACGATCACCTCGAAGCAGCGCTGAATGACTGGGCGTCAGCCCGCGTCGCCCGGGTCGAAGCTGATGCTCTCCGCCCGATGGCGACGCACCTGCTCGGAGAGCCGACCGCCAGCCCCGGTTCGGCCGCGGGGCTCGACGCCAGGCTGAGGCACGCCGGGCTGCTCTGGCGACCCGTAGGAGAGCGTCGGTCGCGACCAGCTCCCTGGCTCGCGCGGGCGCTTCTCCACGCCGAGCCCAGCCATGCTGCCCGCCACGTTCTTCGTGCGGCGATGGTGAACGGTCCGTTGGCGAACGAGGTGTTGCGTCGTTGCTTCGACCTCGAGTCCACGTTGGTGGCGTCGCTGTGGCGCAAACACGGGCAGCTCGAGGGGCGACTGACCGATGCTCCCGGGCTTCTTCAACGCTTCAAGCAGGGGAGCCTGCGGGAGTGCACGTATTACCCTGCTGGCTGCCCGGCGATTCCGCACGACGCTTGGTGTTTCGCCTCGCTCGGTGAAGTGCTCAGGGCGGCGCCGGAGCTGGGAGGCCGCGAGTCGCCGGAGACTCGACTGATGCTCCTGCGGAACGCGCTGTCGCACGGGCACTATGTGTCGTGGAGGACCGTGAAGGACGTGCTGGAACTGGAGGAGGAACTGGCGGACCTGTAGGAGGGCGAAGCGATGAGATTTCGGTACATCGAACCGATGTTCGGGTTCGGGGCGGATCAGCAGCACGTTTGCGTGCCTCACGGGGCGGACCAGTTGCTGCAGGACATGGCGAGTGATCTCGTCGGCACCGATGACCTGATCGCGATCTACGTTCCCGAGGGTACGGGCGATGTCTATGGGGCTCAGGCCATGCGCGGCAAGGTTGTGGATGGGGTGAGGCTCCTGCCGATGCCGGACGGAAAGACGATTCGCGACTACTTCTACCGAGACTGGGACGGGTCACTCCGGTGGCCGGTCGGCTGGCCCTGCGAAGCAGTCTATGCTCCGCCGGTCGAGCAGTGCCCGACGTTGCGCGGCCTCGTCGAACTGCTGCATGGCCCCGAGAGCTTCAAGCCATACGTGGCTCGGTTCCAGAAGGGTCCGTTCGAACTTGACGGCCGCATGGCCAAGGAGTTGGAGAAGCGATTCTCTGCGTTCTCGAGGCTGGCTTGACCGACAGCCATTCGAGAATGGCCTCGGCAAGTAGGCGAGGACCCTCGGGTGCGCCAGCGCACCGACCACTGAACCGGGCGAGCATGGACAAGAAGCCGCGGATCTTCACGATGTCGTTCGGGAGCGTGTACCCGCTCTACGTGCAGAAGGCAGCGAAGAAGGGGCGGACGAAGGAAGAGGTCGACGAGATCGTCGCGTGGCTCACGGGCTACAGCGGTGCGCAGCTTCAGCGCGCCATCGACGCTGCGGTCGACTTCGAGACGTTCTTCGCCCACGCGCCCCGGATGAATCCGAACGCGGGGCTCATCACCGGGGTGGTGTGCGGGGTACGCGTGGAAGACGTCGCTGACCCGCTGATGCAGAAGATCCGCTACCTCGACAAGCTGATCGACGAGCTCGCGAAGGGGAAGAAGATGGCGAGCATTCTCCGGCAGTAGCCGCGCAGGGGGAACGCTCCGAGCCGCCGAGCGTTACGGCGCCGTCTACAACTCGTGGCCGTATCTTCGGGAGATGGTGCAGAACGCGTGCGCCAGGATGGCGCTCCCGCCTGTGGTTCTACCGGTGTTACCGGGCCGGCTGTCGCTGTGGCCGAGGCCCTGCTGCGCGACTGCGAGACCGGCCGTCCGCACGAGCTGCGTGCCGAAGCTGTGGCGCGTGTCATCGAACCGGACGTGACGAGGTAGCGGCTTCGCCCACGTCGTCGCGCGACCGCACTTCGGGCAGAGCTCCGGCGGCTTTGCGGCCGGGCGCCGCTCGCGCCAGGCGCAGCGCCACGCTCGGCAGCGGTGCTCGTAGCCGACCATGAGGCCCGCGGCAGCGATGGCGCGGGGCCTAGAGAAGCTACTCGCGCATTGCGCGCCACCAAGGTCCGTAGAGCGGGTCAAGGACGACGCGGGCGAGGGGGGAGAGGGCGGCCACGGCTTAGTCGTACGACGGTGGGCTGACGTCGCCGTACGAGCGCTGACATGCGGTGGGGCCTTCGCCTGCCATCGGCGCCGCTGTTCCTCTGCTTCCCTTCGTGCGCGCCATGCGGGCCTCGCCCGCGGCGCGCCGCGCGCTCAGCGGCGGTCAGACATCTCCGGCGCCGCGCTCGTCGCCCTGCGCCCGATCCGCCGCCGCGGTGTCCCGCTCGTCCCGAAGCGCCCGCAGTTGGCCCCGAACGCTGCGCGCCGCGAGCCCCGCGCCGACGCCAAGCGCGAGCGGCGCGCTCGCGACAACGCGCGACGCTGCGCTCTCGGTGCGCTGGAACGTGAGGGGCATCGCGACCACGGCGAGTAGGAACGAGCAGAGGCTGAGGAGTGTGAGAAGCGTCGCGCGGTTCGCCAGCCGGGCGTCGCGGTCGAGGGGCTCGCCGGTTCGGTTCAGGGAATTCACACTGCGGTCGTAACACATGCCTCGCCGCGGACGCTGAGGAAATTGGAAGGGAATGCCACGACGGAAATGATGCCCCGCGAACGCTCCGCAGGAGGCGCCAGGTTTCGAGCCGCCTCTGGGCCCGCAGCGCGGCCTCTCCGGCGACGTCATGGAGCGGAGCCATCCCGGCCGCCGTACCCTTGGTCGCGCACGGGGCGGAGCACGTCCAGGACGACGCGGGCGAGAGGGGAGAGGGCCGGCACGGACCTCTTCCTACGAGGGCCTGACGACGGACCACGCCGCCGAGCCCAGCGGGCGTGGCGTTGCCCATGCGTAGGTTCTAGTGGACGGGCCCCGTGTCGAGCAGACCCTCCATCGTCGCTCCGCACGTCGGACATGCCGTTGCAGGAGTCATCGTGTAACGCAGCGGCCCGTGCTCGACGTGCGCGGGCGGCTAATCTGGACGGAGTGCGTAGCGCAGGGCTCGGTCTCGCAGTGCGCGTCCGAGCTGGTGGGGATCGTGGCGCGGGACCACGTAATAGTGGCGTCGGGCGGGTACTACCGCTTCGTCGAGGCGGGGAGTTGGCGAGGGTGAACCTGCCCATTCCACTGCGCACGCAGGCCGCGTACCCGCCAGCCTAACCCGGCTGGCAGGCGTAGCTCGAGGACGAGATCCTCCACGTTCGTTACGCGGAGGAGCCCGTGGCCGAGCATGGTCGGAGGGCTTGGACCAACTCGTCGCCGACTTCCAGGCGAGCGACCTGACGAAGCGGGAGTTCGCGTCGGGGAGCGGGATCTCGTTCAGCAACCTGCGCAACTGGAACTACCGCTCCGGACGGAGAAGAGGTCGGCGCCGCAGACCTCGCCGCGCCACAATTTTCCGCACGTTGCGCGGCCTCCTCCGCCGGAGACGAGGGTTCATCGGGGAACCGTAGCCGGCGCCCACGCCTTCAGGCGCCGCCGAAGGTCTCCGCCTCCTCGGCCTTGCGGCGCTGGTAGCTCTGCCCGCTCGAGGCTGCTGTTCTCGGCGTGGCGCTGGAGGCGGCGGCGGTTCCGCCCAGCCGCCCCGTTAGCGCGGAAGAAGGCCCCGGGTGACTACTTCGCGGTCAAGTAGTCCGCCAAAGCTCGAAACGCCGGCAACGAGGTCGGATCGATGAGCGGATTCTGCGCCTTGGGAAAGGACGCGAAGCGTACCAGCACCATGTGAGCGGTGGGGTCCACGTAGATGGTCTGTCCGTGAACCCCGCGGGCGGCGATGACTCCCCGATCGCCTGGGTAGATCCACCACATGCTGCTGTAGGCGCCACCTATCAGCGCCGGATACGCTGTACCGAACTTCGCCGGATCTCCGCCGCTGCGGATCCGCCGCACGGCTTCAGCCGGAAACAGCCGCTGGCCGTTGATGACGCCTTCGTTGAGCATCAGAAGGCCCAGACGGCCGAGATCGCGCAGTCCGGCGCTGAGCCCTCCGCCCGCGAACGGCACGCCCTTGGCGTCGACGGTCATGTAGGCGTCCTGTTCGGCCCCCATCCGCCGCCACAGACGTTCCGATGCCAGCTCGGTGACCGACTTGCCCGAAACGCGCGAGATGATCCAGCCCAGCATGTCCGAGTTGATCGTCTTGTAGTGGAACGCCTCGCCGTGCTTGCCCTCGGGCTTCACTTGCTGGAGATACTCCCAGTATCCGTTGGGACCCTGATACCCCTTCGGCTTCGGGAGTGGGCTCGCTGCGGCCGAGTAGATCCAGATGTCCGCCTTCGGATCGGCGTAGTCCTCCGAGTATCGTACGCCGGTGGTCATATCCATCACCTGTCGGACCGTGGCGGAGGCGAACGCGCTCCCGCCCGCCTCCGGGATGATCTCGGACACACGCGCCGCTTCGTTGAGCGTGCCTTCCACCACCATGATCTGGGCGAGAAGGCCGGTCAGCGATTTGGTCATCGACATCGCCGCGTGCTTCCCCTGCCCGTCCAGGCAGCCGAAGTAGCGCTCATACACGATGCGACCCTTGTGCAGGACTAGGATTCCGTCGGTGTAGTTGGCGTAGAGCGACTCCTCCCACGTCATCGGCTTCTCGCTGCCGATGGGAGTGAACGTTACGGCGTCGATCGCGCGCTGCTCTCTCTCCAGCTCGCGCGGCGGCAGGGAGTCGAGGGGCACGGGAGCGCCGAGGCCGCGGCTGACCTCCTTGGTCGGCAGGAGCTGGCGAATGTTGCAGACCGACCAGCGCAGCCGGGGGAAGCTGAAGTAGACCGACTCGGGCTGGGTGATGAGCTTGTCCGCGGGCGGCGGAAAGCCCTGCATCCATCCCATGACCCGAGGATCCGACTCCCGTGCCGAGAGCGGTGCAGCCGGAGCGGCCCCGGCAGACGCCGGTCCGAACGTCGACGCGAGCACGGTGGCGACGGTGAGCAGATACGAAACGGGAGAAGACATGAGTCACCTTCCAGCTGGTGCTGCGCCGAGGATCACTCGCGCTCCAGTCCGAAGGTGCTTCGCCGCCGACGCCGGGGCATGTCCGTTGAGCAACTCAACGGCAAAGAGCGCGCTGAGCAGTCGAGGTTGTTAGCGCTCACCAGGAAGCGCCGCATTCCGAGCGCCGCCACCCATCAGCGCGGCCGGGCCCCTGCGAAATCGGGGCGCGGCACCGGGCCACCCGGAGCGCTGCCAGCAAGATCGGCGCATGTCGCCCGATGGCATGCGGGAGCAGGTCTTCCGCGCAGCGTGACGCTGCGCTGGGCGCGACGGCACTCCTACTGTCTCCGCTTCACCGACCGCCGCTTTGCGGCCGCACGGCGGGCGCGCCGCTACATGCCCCACGCGAGCCGCCGTCTCGTCCGTGCAGCCCCGGCTAGTAGACGACGCGGACCCCGCTCGCGCGGAGCAGCTGCTCATCGGCGTCGCACGTCGCTCCCCCCGTAATCACGACGATGCGCTCGGCGAAGACGGGATCGATCGCCCCCGCCGCCTGGACGGCGTCCGCCGCGTCCTCGCGGCCGCGCCCGAACTCGCCCTCGCGCAGAGCACGATGCCGGGGCAGCAGCTCCTGACGTTCGCAAAGTGCGGATTCCGGCCAAGCCGATCGCCCGTTCCGGAGGAAGGCGATCACCCGGAGGCGTGACGCCGCTGGGTGGGTCTACTTCGCCGGCTTCTGGCCCTTGGTCAAGTCGCCCTTCATCTTCCTGATGGACTCGCCGGCGAGCTTCACGCGTTGGGCGTTGTGGACGAGCCGGTCGCAGACCGCGTCGGCGATGGTCTCGTCGCCGATGGCGAAGTGCCACTCCTTGGGCTCGAGCTGGCTCGTCACGATGGTTGAGGAGACGCCGTACCGGTCCTCGAGCACCTCGAGGAGATCCTTGCGCTGCGCGGCGTTCAGCACCTCGAGGCCGAAGTCGTCGAGGATGAGCACGTCCGTCTTCGCGAGGCGTCGTAGCAGGTTGAAGTGGCTGCCGTCGGCGCGCGCCTGGACGAGCTCGTCGAGCAGCCGCGAGGTTCTGCGGTAGATGACGGTGTAGCCCTCGCGGCAGGCCCTCTGGCCGAGCGCGCACGCGAGGTAGCTCTTGCCGACACCGGTGTGCCCGGTGAAGACGACGTTCTGGTGCGCGGTCACCCATCGGCAGAATGCGAGGTCGAGCATGACGGCCTTCGCGAGGCCGCGCGGGTGCTGGTAGTCGATGTCTTCGACGCTCGCCTCCTGCCGAAAGCGCGCGTTCCGCAGCCGCGCCGTAAGCCGCTTCTTCTCGCGCTCCTCCCACTCCGCGTCGGCCAGTAGGCCGACGAGATCGAGCGGCGTCATCTGCCGCGGTCTGCACACGCGCCTGGCTCACGCCTTGTGCATCCAAGGCGCATAGGAGACGCCGACGATTGCCCCTTCGATCGTCAGGAGGCGCGCGACGGTCTGGCCCCAGGGTTCCGTGCGCGGCCCGTGGAGCAGCTCGTAGCCCCTTGCCCTCAGCTCCTCGGCGGCCGCCGCGACGCTCTCCAAGTCTTCGACTTCGAATTCGATGCAGGCCTGCGGTATCGGCAGCTCAGCCGGCCAGACCGGATTTCCGAAGCAGGCCTGCGCGGCTTGTGCGAGGGGCCAAACCCCGAAATGCTTCGAACCGGCGATGTCCTCGCTGAAATAGTATTCGTCGCCTTCGTGCCGCTTCAGAGGCAGCCCCAGCGTGTCCACGAAGAGCTTGCGGCTCTCCGCAGGATCGGGACTGACGATGGCGATGCTCGAAACGAACTGAATCTTCATGGGCTCTCCTGTGCACAGCCCGCTCACTTCGTCGCGGAGGGCCAGATCACGTCGGAGCGGGCGTATTGGAATGTGAACAGCACGCAGGGCTCCTTGCTGATACAGCGGTCGATGTGCATCTCGGCGCCCGCCTGGCGGACATAGGAGCCCGGGAGGAGGGGCGTGTCGCCGCCCCTGCCCTGGGCGTCGATATGCACCCACGTCCCCGAGATCAGCACGCCGTGATAGTCGCCGCTGTGGGCGTGCAGGCGCGAGTCGAAGCCGGGCGGCATCGTCACCAGCTCGCCGACGCCGCCGTCTCTGTCGCGGTCGCCCCAGAGCACGGTGTAGCGCAGGGGAACGTCCGGCGATTGCCGCGTCCAGGCGTGTTCGACGGCCGGGCGGATGATGTTGCGCGGCTCTGGCTCGCCGGCGGCGGGCGCGGCCAGGGCGAGCGTCAGGGCCACGCCCGCGATTAGGCGTTCACTTCGGGAAATGGGTGACATAGGGGTCCCTGTTGAACAGGAAGATCGTGCAGGGGATCTTGGAAACGCAGGCGTCCTGGTGCCACTGGTCCTTGATCTGGGTCCAATGGGCGCCGGGCTTCAGTACCACCCCCTTGCCCTCGCCGGTGGAGGGCACCCAGTGACGCCACTCGCCCTCGATGACGACCGCCCAATAGTCGGCCGTGTGGTTGTGGAGACCTGAATCGAAGCCCCCCGGCGTGCGAAGCAGCGTGCCGCCTTCGCCTTTGGCCCGGTCGCCCCACAGGGGCGCGAGTTGGACCGGCAGGTCGGGCGCTTCCTTGTACCAGGGCAGCTTGTCGGCCGGCACGTAGCGGTTGCCCGCCAGGGGCTCGGCGGCGAGGCAAGGCGACAGAACAAGCGTGGTGGCGGCAACGAGCAGTGTCTTTGCAGACATGAGGACACCTTCCGGAGGCGTTCGCGCGAAATATGCCACCGGGGCTCGGCCTGGACGAATTGCAGCCGTTGCGGGACGAACGGTCAGGGCGGCAGCATCCACGCGGCGACGGGCGGCAGGCCCATGGCACGCTTAAAGGCCCGGCTGAACCCCGCGTCGGAATCATAGCCCACCTGCGCAGCCGCCTCGGCGACGGTCATCGAGCCGCTGCGCAGCCATGTCGCCGCGAGCCGCATCCGCCACTGCAGTAGGTAGCGCGCGGGAGAGACGTTCAACAGCTGGACGAACCGCTGGGCGAAGCTGGAGCGCGACATCCCGGCCGCGGCCGCCAGGGTCTCCACTGTCCAGGGGTGGCCTGGGTTCCGATGGATGCGGGCGAGCGCCAGGCCTATCTGCGGATCGCGCACGCCTGCGAGCCAGCCGGATACGTTGGAGTCGCCCTGGCCCTCGATCCAGCTCCGGATAATCGAGGTCATCACGATGTCGGCGAGCCGCGCCATGATCGTGACGGAGCCAATTCGCCGCTCCATGACCTCGCCAGCCATCATTTCGAGCAATTGGGACAGCATCGGGTCGCGCGTCTCGGCGCGGCGGACAAGGAGGACCGGCGGCAACATCTCGAGCAGCGGGTTCGCCGTGGGACCATCAAAGGCGATGGTGCAGCAGACGATCAGTGACCGCGGGCCGCCGCCGCCATGGGCGATCCGGTAGCTGGCGTTGCCGATCAGGTGCGGCGCAACCTCAGCCAGCGGCAGCGGTCGGCGGCCCGGGCGGTCAGCCATGACGTGGGCGGTGCCATGCGGCAGGAGGACGACATCACCGGCGTCGAGCCGGATCGGCTCGCGGGCAGCGCTCAGGATCCAGCAACCTCCCTCGACAACGAAGTGGAAGCGCACCCCTTCCTTGAAAGGAATCTCGATCCCGAACGGCGCCGTGAGCTCGCTCCGACCATACGAGGCTTGGGCCAGGCGCAAGTCCTGCAACACCTCGCTCAGCAGGTCCGCGGGGGAGGCCGGCGGACACAGCGTGCGGTCGCCCAGCAAGTGGTTTCGCGCATCATCCGGCACAGGGTCACCTTAACGGTCACACGCCCGCGGGAGCTATCCCGTGTGGGCTCTGAGCCATCCCATTCAGATGAGCCCGAACACCTCGCGGAACACCTGCTCGCGAAGGAGTTCGCCGAACTTGGCCACGAGGGGCTCGAGCATGTCGAGCTTCATCTTTGGAGGGGCGCCGTAGTGCATGAGACCCTGTTGAGCAGCAGGATGATTCGCGGCTTGACCGTATTGGCCTTGAGGTAGCGGTCGATACCAATCGCCTCGCCTGACGCACCGAGGATCGTGTGCAGCGCGATGGCGATGGCGCTGATGAGCAGCTCGCGGTCGCGACGGCCGGGGTCGCCGATCCGCGTCGCCGAGAGCCCATGCCGAAGCGGAGGTTCTTCTGATCGCGGAAGCTCTCCTCGATGGTGACCTCCGGCCGTAGAGCGCGACGATCTCTGAGGCGGGCTCGTCGTATGATCTTGGAGGGCGTGCAGCGAGTGGATCACTACGAGGCCGAACGGTGAACTCGACTTCGGACGAAACCGGACGGCTGAGAAGCAGTTCAGCACCTTGAAGAAGCGCGCCGTGGCTCTAAACGACCGATCGTGATTCGCGATCAGCGGCAGGGCCGCGAATCGCAGGGAGAAAGTTGAAAGGGAAGGTCACCCCATCGATCGTTGCGGTTGCGAGGCCACAAACGATCCCGGAGGGAACCTTCCCGTGCACAACATACCTCGGCTCGATCGGGCGGCGCGACGCCGCCTGATCCGCCGCGCCAAGAAGGCCAAGGACCCGCACACCGCACTCCGCTTCCTCATGCGCCAAGCTCGGACAGGGACTCTCGAGGCAGCAGGTCGCTCGCGACCTCGCCTGCGTCCCATCCACCGTCGTGAAGGCAGCGAGGCGGTTCGCTGAGTTCGGCGAGGCGGGCCTCGTCGACCAGCGCGCTTTCAACGGCGCCCGCAAGGTGGATGCCCGCTTCGTCAAGGAGGAGCTCGAGCGCGTGCTGCTCTCGGTTCCGACCGAGTTCGGCTGGCAGCGCACCACCTGGACGCGCGAGCTGCTCGGCCGCGAGTTGGAGCGGCACCGCCTCCCTCGCGTGGCCGCCTGCACGATGGGCCGGGCACTCTGCGCGATCGGCGCTCGGCTCGGGATGCCGAAGCCGACCGTCGCCTGTCCCTGGGATTCCGCGCGCAGGAAGCGTGTCCTCGCGCGCCTGCGTCGACTCGCTCGGACCGCGACCGCCGCCGAGCCCGTCTTCTTCGAGGACGAGATGGACGTCCATCTCAACCCGAAGATCGGGCGGGACTGGATGCCGAGGGGGCACCGCCGCTACGTGCTCACGCCCGGCCAGAACAAGAAGCGCTTCGTCGCCGGGGCGTTGAACGCGACGACCGGGAAGGTCGCGTGGGTGGACGCGCCGTCCAAGGCGAGCGAGCTCTTCCACAAGCTCGTCTGGAAGCTTCTCGGCGAGTACCGTCGGGTGGGCTCTCCGAGCCTGACGTCCTCGCGAACCACCGGAAGATCGCTGACGCGTGGTGGAACCTGTACTTCGACACGGAGCCCTTCCGCGGCGCGATTCACCACTCGGGCACGCTGCTCCGTGACGCGGATGGCGGGCTGGAGATCATCACGGCGACACCGAAGCGACTGGGAGACCGGCTCGTTCTGAGCGCCGCAGATCATGGCAGCTACGTCCCGATCGTCGGCCTCGTTGCAGGAAGGGTGCGGGACTACGACAGCTTCGACGCACTCGTATCCAAAGGGAGTGCGCGTGCTGCGCGACGGCGACACCGAATTCGATCAGTGGCGTGCCGGGTAGCTTCGCGTCGCCTGTGGCGCGAGCCGTATCGCCACTCCGCCGGCTCACGGATGCAATTCCGCTCCCGATGCGTCCTCCCAGATGGACAAGCCAGTGACGACGGACAGGGCGTCACTGAGCCGACGTTCTACGAGGGAGGGGAACTCCGCCTTCGCGAAGCCCAGCGCCGGCAGGCCCGCCATCACTCGGCCGTAGGCCTCCTCCACCGCGGCTCCGGAGTTCAGCGCGACGACCCGTTCCCGGGTGATCAAGAGGGCGGGCAGGTGGAAGTGCTGGGCGACGGCGCGCGGGTCGAGCGCTTCAAAGGCCTCGGTGTAGTGGCGGAATGTCTCGACGGCGGTCGCGCCTGGTTTCTGTTCGTTCACCATGCACCCCTCGGCCCTGGTCGTACGCACCGTGCGAGCGCCGAAGCGACGAGGATCCAAGACGCAGCCATCGCCGGCTGGCGCAGCCAGGTCAGGTTCATCCAGCGCCTGCCACGGCGCGCGACCTCTTCGGCCGGGAGCGTCCCGTCGGACTTGCTCAGCCGGATGATCTCGGGCGCGAAGTATGCTCCGGTCGAGATCCACGTCGCCGCGTAGCAACCCGCAGCGACTCGAAGCAGCCTGCGGCGGGTCGCATCATGCCGGTTGAGTGCGATGGCGGCGCCCAGCGCGACCGCGGCGCCCGCCTGGAGAGGAACCCACAACTTCGCCGGGCGGCCGTTGCCGACCTCGGCCAACGACTCCGGGGGAGCCGAGAACCACCTCGGGAAGACGAACAACGACTGGTCCATACCTGCGCCGACCGCCGTACCAGCAGCACGTTCGACGCCGCGAGGGCGAGATCCGGACCGACCATTCCTGACTCTCCTTTCCAGACGACAGGAAGTCGTCTTGGTGGTCCCTCCGTGACGGCGCATTACGTGATCGGGAGCGGTCGTTGCGCGAGGAGGTGCACCGACGGCCGCTCGTTCCCTCCGGTAACCCCTGAACGCTCCGCCGGGGGCGGTCCCGGCCGAGCAGGCCCCTTGTCAGGCCCGGCGCTGACGTGAAGGGACACGCACGGTCCGCTACATCGTCCGCACACGAGGCGGGCCGTCAGTAGCGGTGGTCGCCGGGAGAGGTGCGCCATGCGCTACACGATCGACTCGAGCGAGATGGAGCTGTCGTGGAGCCACGGAGAGGCAGGCGCGGGAGCGCGCGTTCGGGAGTTCTGGGCGTCCGGTGTTCACCCACAGTTCCGGAGCGCCGCGCACGTCCTGGAACTCGATGGCGTCGCGCTCGTGCGGGGGCGGCACGACGCGATCCGGGACCTCGTCGTGCGCGGCGAGGACGAGGCTCCGCAGGTCGTCTACCATCTCGGGCTGAGAGGTCACCCGACCGCGCAGGTGGAAGGCACCGACGGGTTCCTGTCGCATCGACCTCACGCGAGCGATCTCGCGTTCAGCCCCTCGACGCGCACGATCTTCATCGTGGACCGAAACGCATCGAACGAAGCATTCGAGGTCAACTTCACGCTGCAGGCGCTGGAGCGCTGGGCGGGCCGGTACCCCGATCTGCTCGGACCCTTGGAGGAGCGGGTCGGCCGCGGCGTACCCTTCCGCGATCACAGGGTGACCGCCACGCCGACACACGAGGTCATCGCGCTGGTCGAATCGACCATGGACAGCAGCCGTTACGGGTCGCTCCGCGCTTGCTTCGTCGAGGCTCGAATCGTCGAGCTGCTGGTGCGGCACCTGGGCGCGCCAGCGAGTGACCGCGCGCCACCGAGCGGGGGCCCGACGTCGATCGCGTGTCGGAGGCGCGGGACCGGCTCCTCGCCCGGCTGCACGACCCGCCGTCGATCCCGGCACTCGCGCGCGCGGTCGGGACGAACGCCTTTCGCCTGAAGCGCGACTTCAAGGCGGTGTTCGGCGAGGGGGTCGGCGCCTTCGTCCTCGGGCGGCGCCTCGAGGTCGCGCGAGCGTTGCTCCTCGATTCCGACAAGCCGATCAAGGCGATCGCCGCCGATGTGGGCTACTCGCATGTGGCGCACTTCAGCGTGGCGTTCAAGCGTCGCTACGGAGTACCCCCGAGCGCCCTGCGCCCTCGTCGCCGCCGTCTGGCAGACGAGGAGTGAGCGCCCTACCGCCGGCCCGCTCGACGACCGCGACTCGCGAGACGGCGGGGAAACGGAGTTCGCAACGCAAGCTCCCGTTCGCGTAATGCGGGACTGCGACGGACGGGCAAGGTTCTGGTCTGGGCCCCGCGCCACCGAGGCGCGCGCGCCCTTTACCGTTGGAGGCGCATGGGATGCCCGCCTACGACCGTGCAGACGAACGCCGCCGCAACCACTTCCACGGTGGCGGCAGGCCAGGCAAGTTCGCCCAGCGCTGGAGGGGCTCGCCGTGACGCTGTCGCGTGAGCGTGCGCGCCTCCCCTTCGCGGGCAAGGTGGCGATGGTCGCGGGCGCGAGCCGTGGAATCGGCGCCGCCACGGCCCGCGCGTTCGCGGCAGCGGGGGCCGCGGTTGCGCTGGCCGCCCGGGACGGAGCAGCGCTCAATGGCGTGGTGGAGAGCATTCGCGCGGAGGGCGGCGACGCCATGGCCATCCCGACCGACGTGGGGGACGCCGGAGCTGTCGCTCACCTCGTCGCCGAGACGACCCGGGTGTTCGGGCGCCTCGACGCCGCGTTCAACAACGCGACGGACGGCCCTCCGCCCGCGCCGCTCGCAGACCTCGACCCGGACGACTTCGACCGCGGCATCCGCGCGGACGTACGCGGCACCTTTCTGGGCATGAAGTACGAGATACCGGCCATGTTGCGGTCGGGCGGCGGCGCCATCGTGAACATGGCCTCGCTGGCTGCCCTGTACGGGTTCACGGGGCTCGGCGCCTACGTGGCGGGTAAGTCCGGAATCATCGGCCTCACCCGCGTCGCTGCGCTCGACTATGCGGATCGAGGGATTCGCGTGAACGTCGTGGCGCCCGGGCCCATCCTGACTCATCACCTCGAGCGCGCCGGGGAGGAGGCGCAACGGCAAGCCGCTTCCGCCACGCCGATGGGGCGCATAGGGCGGGTCGAGGAAGTCGCCGCCGCCGTCCTGTGGCTCTGCTCCGAGCAGGCGTCGTTCATCACCGGCGTGACCCTCCCCATCGACGGCGGCCAGTCCGCTGGTCTGAAGCCCTCGCGCGTGTATCGGGCAGGAGAACCGATGGAGAAGAAGCAGGTGCCGTGACTGGCTCCATGCGCAGCCTCATGGAGTGTGCCCCGCCCGAGAGTAACCGCGCCGCGAAGCCCGTCGGTCGGCCTCGGGCGCGATGGTACCCATCCCGCGAAGCCTGACGAGGACGACCCGTGCGTGCGGAAGTGGGGCGCTCGGCGGACGAAACAGGCGACCGTGAGTGCCGAGCGCCACGGACGGCGCCAGGCGCTCGTCGGCGCTCTCGCCGCGCATGGGGCGGCGCCGGACGCGAGCGCGACCGAGTTTCTACCTGGTTTGATCGAGCGCGGAGCGACTTACGCGGCGCCGGCGCGCTGCACGCCCGCGGCGCCCCTCACGAGCCTCTCGACGGCCGCGGGCTCGAGCTCTGGATCACCAGAGGCCGATCGATGTCTCCAGCGCCAGCACCGGCCTGGTCGCGCCGTCTCGGGCGGTCTCCAGCGTGGCTCGCCCGAGCCGTTACCGCGGGGCGAATCAGCTCAGGCCGCGAGTGAGCTCGCCGCGCGGACCCCGGCGATGGCGCGGAGCAGATCGGCTGCGTCGTACGGCTTCGAGAGATAGCCGTCCGCGGGGAGTCCGTTCGGATCCGCCGACGACGCGACGAGGACGGGAACGCCCGCGAGCCTGGGATCGCGCAGCTGTTCGCGGCGGAACTCCCATCCCGACATCACCGGCATCTCCAGGTCGAGCACGATGAGGTCGGGCGTGCGCGCGCCGATGCGAGCGAGCGCCTCGCGCCCGTGCCTTGCGCCGACCGCATCGAACCCGGCGTGGGAGAGGAATTCGACGACGAGCTCTCGCCAGTCCTCGTCATCGTCGATCACCATCACCACGCCACCAGTCGGCTCGATCATGCCGGACCTCCCACGCTCAACCGATTGCCAGGCTATGCCGGACGGAATTGAGGTCGAGCTTTCGACCGGCCGGGAGGCCGGTTCTCGTGGGTTCGGCCAGAGTAGGGGGGCCCGACACGGTCACGCGGAGGCCCGACATCAACCCGGCCGCCCGAGAGGGCGCCCGGGCTGTTTTGGCAGAGGCTGTTCTCGGGGGCGCTCCGCGCTGAGTCAGAGACGACCGGCGCGACGTGGTGGAGCGCCGGGCGGTGGCTGTCGCCGGTAGCTGTTTGGCATGGAGAGTGGCCTGATCGCGTCATCCCTTCTCCAACCCCCCGCGTCAGACCACCGCGGCGCTCGGACCGGTTCGTTGGAAACTCTGCTTAAACCCCCTACGGCGTCCCGCATGCGCCTTGCGCACGCGAACGCTCACCGTCACGTCCGCTCAGCCACCTCGAGGTGGCGTGCTGAGAACGGAGGTCGACGCATGGAATCGACACAAGGCTTCGGGATGCAAGAGGAGAAGGCGGAGCCGGCGCTCGAGACCGCCTGGAAGAAGTTCACCGAAGCGTTCAACCGGTTCGACGCGAAGGAGGTGGCGTCATGCTGGGCGGAGGACGGGACCCTCATCACGCCCAGCGGGGAGGTCGGCAGGGGCCGGGCGGGCGTGGAGACCGCGTACCGCCACGACTGCGAGACCATCCTGAGCGGCACGAGATCCCGGTTCGACATCTCGTCCGTGCGGCGGCTGGGATCGGAGCTCGCGTTCCTGGACCTCGATCACGAGCTCCAGAACTTCAGGATGCCCGATGGCACCACCCAGACGATGAAACTCCACCTGGTGGTCCTCGCGAAGAGGAGCGGAAACGGCTGGCAATGGCTGGACGCGCGCCCCTACGCGTTCCTCCCGAAGCCGCCCTCGATCCACTGAGGCGAGCAACGGCGGTGCGCCTCGGAGCGAGGCGCCAAAGGCGCACCGCCGCCGCCCACGTGGCTCGAGGCGGCGCCGGACCGAGCGGATGCGCGGCGTCGCGACGGCGCATGCCTCGACGTTCACGAGGAGCACGCCCGGCCGGGATCTCGGGCGCCGATCTTGCCTTGCCTGGCAGAGTACTCGCCCTTGTTGACGGCCCGAGGGTGACCTGCAAGCTCGACTGCACCGCTCCGTTGGCACGACGGTCGCGCTTCTCGCGCGCGGCCTTCGGCGCGTGACCGCGCTTGCACCAAGGAGCAGGCATGAACGTCCTCGTCGTCCTCGGCCACCCGAAGCAGGGCAGCTTCAATCACGCGCTCGCGGATGCGGCCGTGGCGACGTTGCGGTCGGGCGGCCATGAGGTCGCGTTCCACGACCTGTACCAGGAGCGCTTCGACCCTGTGCTGCCGGCTGAGGAGATCCGGAGCGCGGACGGGCTCCCCCCGCTCGTCGCGGAGCACTGCCGCGCAGTCTCCGCGTGTGACGGCATCGTCATCGTGCATCCGAACTGGTGGGGGCAGCCGCCGGCGATCCTCAAAGGATGGGTGGACCGGGTGGTCCGCGGGGGCGTCGCGTATCGGTTCGACGAGGGAGACTCGGGCGAGGGCGTGCCCATCCCGCTTCTCCGCGCGCGCGCTGCGCTGGTCCTCAACACGACGGACACGCCGCTCGAGCGGGAGCACGCCGAGTTCGGCGACCCGCTCGACACGATCTGGAAGAACTGCATCCTTCGGTACTGCGGCGTCCGAACCGTGGTGCGAAGGACGTACGGAGTCGTCGTGACGAGCACGCCCGAGATGCGACGCCGCTGGCTCGACGACACGGTGGCCGAAGTGCGGGCGCTGTTCCCCGCCGATGCGCGCGCTCTGCGGCGCTGAGCGCGGTGGAGGCCGTTCTCCATCTTCACCAACGATCGCAGTTGCCCGGCAGCCGGCAAAATTCCCCCGACGTGCGCGGCTCGACGGGTGATCGGTGCAGAGCGTCGCCCGAAGGCGACGCTGTCGCCCCTCAGAGGGACTCCGACGTGCGGAGGCCGATGCGCGAGCTGCCGCGCCGCGTCGGACCAGATCGTGTCGAGGATTCTTCCGGCCGGAGCTCTCGCGGTGTCGGCCGTGGGCGCGTTCCGCGACGGCTCGTCGCGCCAGCGGCGCATCCCGTGCAGGATGACGACCTTGTCCCAGAACGTGCGACGGGCATCGACGGTCGTGACGTTCGCGGCCGCGAAGTCCGAGCCCGGCAGATCGTCCGCCACGTAGGGCCTCACGATGGCGGACGCATGCGGTTTAGGCCCTCGCCTGTCGGTCCAACCTGATATCCGCAGCGGATGGTCCACGTCTTCCGCCTGGGGCCGCTCGAGGTCGGCGGCCAAAATGCCTACGCCTACTGCGGCCTGGATGACGACGGCGCGCTGATCCCGCCGGAGATCACGCACACCGACGCGAAGGGCCTCGGCGCGCTCGCGAAGCGCCACGCCGGCCAGCCCATCCAGTGCGAGCCCGCGCTCGCCGAGGCGGCACGGCCGTTCGGCTTCTAGCCGGCGCCGCTCCCCGACGCGGCGCTCCTCCCGCGCGCGACGCTCGCGTACGGCCTCGCGCTCGGGCCGATGGCGGGCCGCCCGAAGCTGGACGTCCTCGTCCGGTTCCTGGAGGCGTGCGCGGCGTTCTGGAGCGCGCGCCCGTGGGAGCTCCTCGGGTCCGACGATCCGGTTCCGGTGGCGCTCACCGAGCGGGGCCGGACACGCAGGGCCGAGGCCTCGGTGATGGGCGCAGCCGGGCAGGAGTTCGGCGTCGCGCTCTACGACGAGCCGGGATCGATCCGTCGCGTCGCCGCGCTCGTGACCGTGGGCCGAATGAAGGAGACGCGAGGCGTCTCCGCGCTCGCCGTCACGTTCGACGAGGAGCCGGCGTGGGCAGCGACGGCGCTCGACGCCGCGTTCGGCCTTCCCCGCCTGCCGGTGCCGATCCGGGTGAGGAAGGGCAAGGGCGGCCCGACGACGACGGAGGAGCTGCTCGAGGCCGCGGCCCTTCTCGAAGCGGTGGCCGAGCTTTCCAGCCACGACGATGCGGAGCACGCCGAGGTGATCGTCGAGGCGGGCGGCCATGCGATCACTGCTCGCGTGGCCCTACCGGACGATGAGGGCGACGCGATCGAAGACGATCTCGCCGAGCCGATGCTCGTGCCCGAGCCCATCCCTGCCACCGGCCGGTCGAAGAGCCCGCGAAATGCGCCGTGCCCGTGTGGCTCGGGGAAGAAGTACAAGAAGTGCCATCTCGCGGAGGAGGAGGCGCGCGAGGCGGCCGCGCGCGGCACGGGGCTGGAGGCGGAAGAGGCCCGCGCCCACGCGCGGCGGCTCACCGAGCGCGACCCCATCCACGGGCTCGACGAGAGGATCACCGCCGACGCACTCGCGCTCGCGCGGCGGCGGTGGGGGCGCGAGTTCGATCCCGACGGAGCACTGTTGGCGATCGGCCTCGACTACCAGTCCACCCAGGCGCTCCTCGGCTGGTCGTCTGGACACTACCGGGGCCCGGACGACCGGACCGCGCTCGACCTCTACCTCGAGGAGCGCGGCCGTGCCCTGGACGCGGAGGGTCGCGCGCTCGTCGAGGCGCAGCGCAGGGCCTGGTTCAGCTACCACGAGGTCGTCTCGGCGGAACCGGGCCGAACGATCACGCTGCGCGATCTGCTCGCGGGCGGAGAGCGTACGGTCGAGGAGAAGAGCGCGTCGCGAACGGTCCGGCCGCGCGACGTGCTCCTCGCGCGAATCATCGATCTCGGAAGCCGCGCCATCCTCGCAGGCTGCTACTTGCGTCCCCTGCCACCGCGCGAGGGCGACGAGGCGCGGCGCCGCCTCCGGTCGGCGGTCCGGGTCCGCGCCGCGAAGGTGCCCGCGGACAAGCTCCGCGAGGCGACCGCCGGCGGGACGCTCTTCCGGATCTGGCTGGAGATCGTGGACGCGGCCGATGCCCGCCCACTGCCCAACCTTCAGAACACCGACGGCGCGGATCTCATCCTCACCGTCGATCGGTTTGACGTTGCCGCAGCGAAGGCGCACGAGGTCGTCGCCGCGCTCCTGGACCTTCCCGACGCACGGCGGGATGAGGGAGGGGTGGACGGGGCCATCACCGTCTCGTTCGTTCGGGAGGGGAACGCCAAGGGCGTGCTGCCGACGACGCTCATCGGTCGCGCCATCCTCGAAGGAAGCCTTCTCCGGCTCGAGACCAACTCGATGCAGCGGGCCGACCGGCTACGCCGGCTCGTCTCCGAGCGGCTCGGGGCGCTCGCGTCCTTCCGCATCCGCGAGCACGCCGATCCCGTTGCCCACCTCGCCGAAGGGGCGGGTCGGAGCGCGCGACCCGCGGCGCCCGAACCGATGCCGCCGGAGGTGCTCGAGGTCGTGAGGCGGATGCAGGCCGAGCACTACCGAAGCTGGCTCGACGAGGAGATCCCGGCCCTCGGCGGACTGACGCCGCGTGAGGCGGCGAAGCGGAAAGGGGCGCCGAGGAAGAGCCTCGAGCTGCTACTCGCCGAGCTCGAGCACGCCGAGGCGGGGCAGCCCGAGCAGCAGCGGTTCGACGTCTCCGTTCTGCGACGCGAGCTCGGGGTCCGGTAGCTCGGAGCCATCACGGATGGTGTAACGTCAACGGTGACGTCGGCCGGCGATTGGGGCCTATACGCGTCCGTTCGTGTTCACGCTAGGTGATGTCAGCGCTGACGTCAGCCTTGACCCTCATCGTCCGCGGCTTTCCGAGTCACACAATTCTACGGACACGAACGCGCGAATCCTGGCCACCAGCGCGTCGCCGCTCGCAGAGGGCGGGATGCGCTCCGGCTTCCGGTCCTGCTCGGCGTGTCTCCGGGTCGCCGGGCCGCGCGGGTCCGCGATGCGGCCCTCGACCACCAGCGTCCGGAGAGCGCGGAGCGCCCTCCGGAGCTTCCGCCGCCGGCGGCGGGCGCCGAAGAGGCCGGTGATGAGCAGACCGCGCGTCGGCTGGGCCGTGAGCCAGACGTCATCGCAGCCGCCCGCTCGGTGACAGGGCGTTGACGGCATTGGCGCCTCATACAAGGACGACTTGGAAGAACGGATGGCATGCGCCGGTCCCGGGCGTGGCGTTCTCGAGGAGGAGATCATGGCGGAAGACAACCTGCAGCGGATGAAGACGCTCGACGATGCCTGGAACAACCAGGACTGGGAGGTCTTCAGGAAGCGCCACTCGCCGGACACGCAGGTGTTCTGGCCCGGCCAGCCAGACCCCACGCGCGGTCGCGACGCACACCATGCGGAGTCGGAGGCCTTCTTCAAGTCGATCGAGAACCAGCTCGAGAACAATCCCTACAAGGTGATGTTCGCTTCGGGCGAGTGGACCTGCACGATCGCGAAGTGGAAGGGGAAGATGATCGGGCCGTGGAAGGATCTCAGCGGCGAGGTGCATCCCCCCACGGGCAAGTCGTTCGAGCTCGAGTTCTGCACGGTCGCGCGCTGGAAGAACGGCGAGATCGTGGAGGAGAAGCTCTTCTACGACCAGGTCAGCTTCCTGCGGCAGATCGGGTTGCTGTAGCGCGACGGCTCGCCGCGGGGTCGTTCGGCGGTAGATCGACCGCGCCGGCGGCGAGGGTCCATTGCAGATGCGCATCGCGACAGACTGGCCGGAGCTGCCGCTCGCGCCGTGGAACGCGACGCGCGACACGACCCACGTGCCTCGACATGGAATTCGACACGCCTCGTCCGCCGCGTGCTCACCGCGCGCTGCGACGACCGCTCGCGGTCGCGATGCCGCTCGAGCCGCGGACGGTGCGTGCGTTCTACGCGGAGTACCTGGCGCTCCTCCGGGACCTCGGGATCGAGGTTCGTCTGTGGCCCGTCCCGGTCGAGGTGCCGGATCCGATACCCCGACCGCGGACGAGGTCCACCGAGAGTAGTACGACGTCGCGGCCGCTCCGCAGTTTCTGGGAGGTCCTGCGTAGGAGCGACGCGGCGCTAACGAGTTCGTTGGAAAGCAGAGCCCGGCGCGTTGCAGAACGCTAGGACGCCTCGGAGGCTTTGCTGCGCGACGGCCGTGCCGATGGAGCCGATGGAGCCGCCGATGATCGCGCACGGCTTGCGCGTGAAGGAGTTCTGTCCCCACAGCCGGCTCGCCCAGTCGATGGCGTTCTTCAGGCCACCCGGCATCGAGCGGTTGTACTCCGGCGTGACGAAGAGGATCGCGTCGCTGTCGGCGATGGCCTTCTTGAAGGTGCGCGCGACCGGCGGGTAGTCGGCGTCGTAGTCATAGCTGTAGACCGCCAGGTCCTTGAACGGGATCTCCGTCAGCTCGAGGTCGGGCGGAGCGAGGCGCGCGAGCGCCCCCGCGAGCTGGCGGTTGATCGAGGCCTACGCGAGGCTGCCGATGAGATAGCCGACCTTGCATCCTCGTCGTCGTCGCGGGGAGGGTGAGCGTGGCGCATGCTGCACCTCGCGCAAGACGGCGCGCTTCGCTCGTTCGCCGAGGAGCTCCCGGCCCACCGCTGGTGAAGCAGGGGCTCGCCTCGGCTTGGAAACGAGGGCGAGGCGACCCACATTTTGCGCGCGGAGTTCCATTCCTGGGGGCACCATGCCAGCGCTTGCCACGGACGCGTGCCTCGCCTCGGACCTTGCAACGCTCGGCCCGGCAGCGAGGGCGCGACCGCCCGACCCACTCCGCGACGTCGCGGCGCACCTTGAGGTCCGAGGGCACGCACGTGCTGCCACTCGAGGAGGTGTCGAGCGGCCGCCCCGCATGCGTGGCCGACTCCTCCCCGAGGCCGGCGCGGCCGGAAGGCGGTGCGGTCGAGTAGCGCTCGGCGAACGCTCCGCGCGAGACGACTTCACAAGGAGTGCGCGCCTAGTCCCGGGCCGGCGCGCACGCGACGCGGGCGAGCGACGACGCGCGTCCAACGCGTGGACGCGGCGGGGCAGGTCACGGGCGCGGTCGAGCGGCCAAAGGGTGAGGGGCACATCATGTGGAGTGAATTGCGTGCAGTGACCGTGGTCGGTCTTCTGTCGTTGGGCGTGAGTTGCGGCCGAAGCGTCGATGCTGAGTCCGGGGCGCAGCAGTCCGGTCTCCCCTGGATGAACACCAGCCTCACCGCTGAGCAACGCGCGGACCTGCTCATCCCGCAGATGACGCTCGAGCAGAAGGTCCAGCAGATCTCCAACGACACGCGGCCTGCGGAGAAGGACGAGAATCGGCCGCCGGGCTGTGAGTTCACGCAGATCGCCCGCCACATCCAGGGCATTCCCGAGCTCGCGATCCCGACCGTCCGCATGATCAACGGCGGGACGGGCGTGCGCGGCGGAAGCTGCCTCCCGGAGCCCGTGGCGACGGCAGTGCCGTCCACGCCAGCGAGCGCGGCCACGTTCAACCCAGAGCTCAACCGTCAGCTCGGCGAGGTGCTCGGCGCCGAGGCGCGGAGCGTCGGGCACCAGGTGATGCTCGCGCCCGGAATGAACCTCCATCGCCACCCATTCGGTGGACGCAACTACGAATATCAGAGTGAGGATCCGTACCTGTCCGGCGTGATGGCCACCGAGCAGATCAAGGGCATCCAGGCCCACGGCATTCACGCGAACGCGAAGCACTTCGCCGCGAACGAGCAGGAATCCCAGCGCCGTCAGATGGCGACGGTCGTGCCGCCGCGCGCGCTGCACGAGCTCTACCTGCTGCCCTTCGAGATGTCGGTCCGGGACGCTCAGCCAGCGTCGATCATGTGCGCCTTTCCGGAGATCAACGGCGTCTCCGCATGCTCGAACGAGGATCTGCTCAAGACGACGCTCCGCGAGCGCTGGGGGTTCCAGGGATACGTGATGTCCGACCGGCGAGCCGTGCACGACGTCGCGCCGTCGATCAAGGCCGGGGTGGACTGGGAGCTTTCCCACATCACGCCGCTGCACTACTCGCTCGAGCCACAGCGCGGACAGCGCGGGAACCCGGGGAGCGAAGGCATCAGGGCCGCCCTGGACGCGGGCACCATCACCGTCGGCGACATCGACCAGATGCTCCGGCGTCGTTACGTCCAGATGTTCAAGTTCGGCCACTTCGACACCGACTTCGACGCGCTCTACGGGTCCCCGGTCGACTTCGTCGCCCACGCGGCGGTGGCTCGCGAGCTCGCGGAGCAGGGCATCGTCCTGCTCAAGAACGAGCAGGGCTTCCTGCCGCTCGAACCCAAGGAGATCCGGTCGATCGCGCTCATCGGCGCGGAGTGGTTCGCCGGCCAGGCGAAGCTGCCCCCCCGGTCCATTCGCGCGGACAACGTAGGGGTCGTCGCGCCCTTCACTGTGAGTCCGCAAGAGGGGCTGGAGCACGTCCTCATCACGCTGGGCTCCCCGGCCACGGTCACCTACGACAGCGCCGGCGGTACCGGCAAGAAGGAGGACCGGGAGAGGGCCATCGAGCTCGCAAGGAAATCCGACGTCGTGATCGTCATGGTGGGCGACAACCCGCACGAGCTGTGCGACCGGGAGACCTTGAGCTTGCCGGTCATTCCTCCCGCGGATCCGAACTTCTGCGCGTACGACGAGCTGGAGGAGGGCGAGTACGTCCTGCAGCGGCCGGAGAGAGGCGAGGGGACGCAGCAGGAGATGCTCATGGCGGAGCTGTCGGCGGATCCAGAGGTCGCGAAGAAGACGGTGGTCGTCCTCAAGACCGAGGGCATGGTCCTCATGCCGTGGCTCGACAAGGTGCCGGCGCTCGTCGAGGCCTGGTACCCGGGGCAGTCGGACGGCCTCGCGGTCGCGAACATCCTCTTCGGCTTGCGCAATCCCTCGGGGAAGCTGCCCATGACGTTCGGCAACTCGGAAAGGGAAGCCGCTCACGAGACGACGGCGCAGTTCCCCGGGCTGTGGGTCGGCCCGCCGCACTGGCTGGCGACCCCGTCGAACAGCAACGAGCCGGGCGGAGATCCTTCGCCGACGCTGGAGGGCCAGAAGCGGTTCTCCGCGCAGTACAGCGAGGGGCTGCAGGTGGGGTACCGGTGGTACGAGGCCAACAACGTGAAACCCGTGTTCCCGTTCGGCTTCGGCCTGTCGTACACGACGTTCGCGTACGCTGACCTATCGGTTCAAACGGTCGCCGGCCCGCAGGGCCAGAACGTCCTGAACGTCTCCTATAGGATCACGAACACGGGGACGCGGCAGGGCGCGGAGGCCTCGCAGGTCTACCTCACGCTGCCGCCGGAGGCGGGTCAGCCCTCGAAGCGGCTCGTCGGTTTCCAGAAGGTCGATCTCATGCCCGGCGAGAGCCGGCAGGTGACCGTCACCGTCGACGAGTCCGCGGCCAACCATCCGCTCTCGTACTGGGTGCCCGAGAAAGACGTTCCCGAGCCGGGCTGGGGACGGGGCGAGTGGAGAACGGCTCCAGGCAGCTACACCGTGCACGTCGGGACGTCGTCCGCGGAGACCCCGCTCCAGCAGGCGGTCTCCGTCGCTGCGGGGGTGCCGCGCCGGTAAGTGGGCGACCACGCCGCCGCCTCCAGCTCGTGGACGGGGCGGCGTGGTGCGGCGCTGGCGGAGCGGATAAGGGAACAGGCGATGTGGAAGGCTCTACATGTGGCGATGGTGCTGGGTGTCCTCTCCCTCGCCGGGAGCTGCGATCGCGCGCGCAGTGGCCCCGCCGCCGATGGCGAGCCCACCCCGCCATCCGCGAGCCCTCGGCTCCTCATGATCGACGGGGCGCACGTCTCGCGGGTGCGGGACAGCTTGCGCCGGGGAGAACCGCAGTACAGGGAGGCGCTCGCCGCGCTCGAAGCAGATGCAGGCCGCGCGCTGGCGCTGCCGCCGGTATCCGTGACGGACGAGCCCGTCGTCCCGCCGAGCGGCGACAAGCACGACTACATGAGTCAGGCGCCGTACTGGTGGCCCGACCCGTCGAAGCCGGACGGCTTGCCGTACGTCGAGCGTGACGGGGAGCGAAACCCCGAGATCGACCGCATCACCGATCGGCAGAACCTCGAACGCCTCACCCGCAACGTCTCGACACTCGGGCTTGCGTATTACCTGACCGGCCGGGAGGAGTTCGCGGAGCAGCTGGCGCGGTTCGTCAGGGTCTGGTTCCTGGACGAGGCGACGCGGATGAACCCACACCTCGAATTTGCACAGGGCGTCCCGGGTGTCGCCGAAGGGCGCGCCGCCGGCATCATCGAGAGTCGGTTTCTGCCGACCATCATCGACGGCGTGATGCTGGTAGAGGGCTCGCCGGCGTGGACGGCGTCGGACGAGGAGGCGTTCGAGGAGTGGATGCGCTCATACCTGGAGTGGCTCCTCACGAGCCAGAAGGGCCGCGTGCAGGCGAACCGGGGTAACAACCAGGAGACCTGGTATCGAGTGCAAGTCGTCGCGCTCGCCCTCTACACGGGGGAGACCGAGGCGGCGCGGACGGCGCTCCTGGATGGGCAGGCGGGGATCGCGGGGCAGTTCGAACCGGACGGCAGCCAGCCACGCGAGCTCAGCCGCACGCGCGCCTGGGACTACAGCGTCTTCAACCTCACTGCGTACATGCACCTCGCGGCGCTCGGCGAGCGGCTGGACGTGGACCTGTGGAACTTCCGCACCCCGACGGGGAGCTCGCTGCGGCAAGGGGTCGAGTACCTCGTGCCGTTCGCGACGGGCGAGGAGCCCTTTCCGCACGAGCAGATCACGGAGTTCCGTCCTTCCGCCCTTCACCCCGTCCTCCGCCGGGCAGCAGTCGGCTTCAAGGAACCCAGGTACCGCGAGCTGGCGAGAGAGATCGGCGGCGGGACGCGACGACTGGAGTTGACGCTCCCCTGACGCGGGCGCGATCGCGTTCGTGCCAGCGTTCTGAGCGCTCTGGCGCCCTCGTGACGCTGCCGACATGAGAAGCCGCCGCCCGGACAGATCACGCGAAAGGCGCGCCGTCGCCGAGCTGAATGGAGCCGTGTCGGCGGTCCAGACCCGCGGCGCACGGCTCCCGGATCAGGTGCTGGTCTTCTCAGGGGTGGAGGCGCGTTCGAGGAAGTGAGTCGGGAGCACATCGTTCAACACGACCGGGTTGCATCGCGTAACTTCGGATGATACCTTTTCGTCCTGAAGAGACGACTCACCGCGGAGGCGCCACACGCGAAGACGCAGCGGCACCGTCGTTGTAAGAGCCGCCACCGGATCCGTCGCCGAGCTGCCCCCGCTTGATGTGCTCGCTGGAAACTTGAACGGAGGACCTCCTGAACGCTCCGTCCTCGAAGGCTCGGCGATGAGGACCGACACTCGCCTGTCGCGCGTACTGCACGTGCTCATGCACATGGCGCGCAGCAATGGGCCATTCACCTCGGAACACATGGCCGAGATGCTGGGCACCAATCCCGTCGTCGTGCGCCGAATGATGGGCGCGGTGAGGGAAGCTGGCTACGTGCGTGCGGAGAAGGGCCGTGGCGGAGGCTGGACGATAGCGTGTGACCTGGGCACGACGACGCTGAGAGATGTCTACCAGGCCGTCGGCAGCCCGACGCTGTTCGCGATTGGAAGCGGCGGCTCCAATTCCTCGTGTGCGGTGGAACGTGCGGTAAATGGCGCGTTGAGAGACGCGGTGCGCAGCGCACAGGAGTTGCTACTCGCGCGCCTCGGGCAAGTCACCTTGGCGGATCTTGCCGCGGCCTTCGAGCAGGTCTGCAAGGACACGGGTCATTCGACCGCGGCGACGAGGACCGAACGCCGCACGAGCACTCTACGATCGAAGCTGCGTACGAAATCCGGGCGCGTCCCACACCCAGCCTAGCGCCCCCGCAGAGGTTCGGCTCGGAATCCTCAGGAGGAACGGCCATGCCGCAACAGAGTCCAAACGCGTTCTGGGAACAGCGATACTCGGCCGCCGGGAAGATCTGGTCGGGACGGGTCAATGCAGTGCTCGAGAAGATCGCAGCCGGCCTCACGCCAGCGCGGGCGCTCGACATCGGTAGCGGCGAAGGCGCCGACGTCCTCTGGCTCGCCTCGAGAGGCTGGGACGCGACCGGCGTCGAGATCTCCGCCACTGCCGTTCTCCGTTCAGAGGCGGCCGCTCGAGCCCAGAAGCTGGTGGAGCGAGCGCACTTCGAGGTCCAGGACCTCAGCCGTTGGACGCCCTCTCACCACTACGACCTGGTGACCGCATCGTTCTTCCAGTCGCCCGTCGAGCTGAATCGCACCGGCATCCTCAGGCGCGCCGCATCAGCGGTCGCCGAGGGCGGACACCTGCTCGTCACCTCGCACGCGGCACCGCCGTCGTGGTCTCGCATGGCTGAGGATCCTGCCGATCCCACGAAGTTTCCTCGTCCCCAGTCCGAGGTCGAGAGCCTCGGTCTCGATGGTGGGGGCTGGCAACTCCTCATCGCAGAGATCTGGGAGCGCCCCGGACGAGGGCCGGAGGGGCAGGAGGCGACCATGAAGGACACCGTGGTTCTGGCTCGTCGTCGGTAGCCCGCTCGCCAGCGGTCACGAGAAATGCTCACGTTCAGGCGACGGCCACCGCTTTCACGCAACGGTTTGCAACGAGGAACTTGCGCATGACCAAGCCATACACGATGGCAGCCAGATAGACGCTCAGGTAATTGAGGGCCGACAGCGCAGTGTACTGGTAGAAGAACCCATACACATATACTCCCAGGACCTGGGAGCCCACGAACGCTCAGACGAAACCCCACTGCGCCGGAGCGAACGGGCTCTTCACGAAGTAGCTCGTGAGGTAGTCCCTGATGACGTAGATCGCGCCCAGGCCCCAGACGACGGCCAAGACGTAAGAGGCGGCAATGAGCGTGGAGTGCGGCCCGGAACCCGCCGCAGCCGGTTCCAGGTAGCCGGCAATCCTGTACGCGGAAAGCCCGAACAGGCACGCGATGGGCACGATGAGGAAGAACCCGGGCATCACCGGGTGCGCGGGCAGCTGCCCTGCCTTGAAATGGTGAAAGGTCAGGTATCCGACCTTGTACAGGAGAATGACGCCGCCCACTCCGAGGGTGAACAAGGTCGCTGCACCCGCCATCTCCACGACGAGGTCGTTCTTGGCCATGGCCACGATGCCCGAACCCGTCAGGGCGACCAGGCCGAAGGCGAAGGCGTCGAGCAGCCAGACGAAGTTGAACTTGGTCCGGTCGATCCCGGGCGCGAACCAGGTCCTGCCGAAGGTCACTTCCAGGACGATGAGGGCCGTGAGAAGGAGGGCGAAGATGATGAGGGACGGCAGCATCATCGCCTGCATGTGCGAGGACATCTGCGGGACGAAGAAGCTGAACGGTGCCCAGACCACGTTCACCGTCATGGATAGCGAACCCACGATGGCGAAGATGCCGGCGTTCTGGTTTGCCTGGGCGTTGCTCCTGAAGGCCGTGTAGGCACCCGGCTCCCTCAGCCACTTGACCAGTCGATGGAGGAAGTAGGCCGTCAGCCCGAAGTTCAGAAGCGTGAAGGCCAGCATCACGAGCACCAAGGGCACATAGAGCGCCACGTGGGGCCGGGACATGCTGCCCCAGGAGATGTCGTGAAGCGCGATGGGGCCCTTCCCGTGTGGGATGGCGAAGTGCAGGTAGTTGAAGGCCATGAGGGCCACACCGCCGGCTGCGAGCGACGCCTGAAAGAGCAGCGGATGAAACTTGATGCTGAGCTTCACGGGGGTGGCTCTCCTCGAGCTAGATGCAGGTGGAATTGCTGCGACTCGCCAACCAGTCCCGCCGCCGCTCTCGACCTCGCCCGGAGATCAGCACGTGAACCGTCAACCGGGAATGGCGGGTTTCGGCGCGAGGACGAACTTCTTCGCACGGAGCAGCGTCCGCGCGTTCAGCTCGAGCAACACGTCCTCGGTCGCGCGGCGCCAAACCTCGCCGCGGCGCTTCCAGGTGGCGTGCAGAGCGAGGCGCGGGGTGAGGGGGAGGGTGATCTCGACGCCCGAGGCGTGCAGCTCCATGCCTTGGACGAGCCCGTCGTCCGTCGGGAACGCAACGTGGAACGGCGCGCTCGACGAGACGAAGTAGTCGGGTGCGTCGGCCTCCCAGAATACCCACCCCATGTCCCGCATCACGCCGACGAGCTCGTCGTAGCCGCGCCGTGCTTCGTCCTCGCCGAGCTGACCGAAGCCCGAGGAAAGGCGGATGCCGAGGAGGGCGAAGAACGAGGCGAGCACGTCGCGCTCGGTGGGTTCCAGGGCGCCGCGACGCGAGAGCTTCCCCGCGACGAGGCGGGCGGATTCGGATTCGACCTCCGCGAGCAGCCGCTCCAGGTCGTCGTTCTTGTGGAGCGCGGGTTCGTCCACCTCGTTGAAGTGCCGGCTCGTGCCGTCCGGCTCGAGGCGAGCCGCCTGGAAGACGCCGATCACGGGCCGGTGCACCCACACCAACCCATCTCTCTCGTCGGGATCGACGAACGCCTCTACATACGAGCGTGGGAGGAAGCGGCGCACGGGAACGTCTCGAGAGCGTCGGCCTAGAACACGATGACCTTGTCGGCCGCCACCGTGAGCTGTGCCAGCTCGTCCAGCGTGCTTCGCCTCGCCCCTTCGGCCATCTCGGCTTCCTTGAGACCACGGGCCTCCATGCAGCTACCGCACAGCAGGACGCGCCCGCGGCGCAGGACGGGCTTCAGCATGCGCTCGAGGTTGTAGTAGCCGTTTGGGGTCGTCTGGCCCGACTTCGCGCAGGAGACCGCGTCGCCCATGAGGAAGACGTCGACCTCCGCCTGCTCGTGCTTCGTGACGAGGTTGCCGGCGAGGCGAAGGCCGTTGTACGAGCGCTCGGTGCCGTACGGCGGGTCGTTCAGGATGATGAGGAATTTCACGCGTCCTCCGGTGCAGGTGTGTTCGTTTCCGGCAGGGTCACGGCGTCCCTGCGCTGCCCCTCATGCGACTTCCTCGACGACGGCGAGGCGCGCGCCTGCCGCTGCGGTCTCGCGCCCGGCGGGAAGTAGCGGCACGCCTCGCGATTGCAGAGCTTGTTCGCCTCGGAGAGCGGGCACTCCACCCGCGCGCTCGCCGAAGCGAGCGTCACGCCAAGCGCGGCATTGAAGTAACTGGTCGCGGTCTCGAGCACGCCGTAGACGCTGCGCTTGCAGCAGCGGTTTCCGGTTCCGCTCGCGATCTGGAGCATCGCCTGACCCGTCAGCGCGTGGGCCCGCGCGCGCCCCGGCGCGTGCGCCGCCTTGATCGTGTTCCCCTCGATGACGCTCACGGCGATGCCGCAGGCGATCGCGGCCGCGTCCGCGCCGAACCCGGCGCAGAAGCCGCCGGGGATGCTGCCCCCGCGCTGGATGGCGGCATCGATCCTGTGGGCCGCGTCCGCGCCGGTGGCGTTCCTCCACGCCGTCACGAGGACGGCGGCCACGAGCGGGTGGTGCGCTTGCCCCGCGACCGGAAAGTTCGGGTGAGCCATGATCGCCTGCGCCATGTCGAGCGGGCTCGTCGACGTCGCGTGCGCGCAGTAGCGGCGGATCAGCTCAGCGTGATCGAGCCCTGCGCAGGCCGGACACACGCGCGTATTCGTCTTCGACGGCTCGTTGCAGACGAGACAGTTCATCTGCGTGGTGTCTCCTCGAGGGCTCGGGGCCGTTCGCCCGGGCGCGACCGCGTCGGGGTGTTATCAGCTACTCAAGCGAGTAGTTGATTAGCACCCCGTTCGAGAGGACGTCAACCTCGGCGCCCGTCCTGCGCCGTCCCTTGCGGGGGGAAAGCGGTCGGCTTCTCCGCTCGAAGCGCTACGAACGCAGCCCCGACCGTGGTGGCGCGTCCGAGCCACGGGTCCAAGGGAGCGAGGGCGGCCGCAGCGATCGTCAGCGGTGGGTGGAACACCGCCCCCCAAACCCGACCCGGGACGAGCCCCGCGCGTTCCGCCAGGCGTCTCAAGCCGCGAGGCGTCCAGAAGCGGGTGCGGCGCCAGATCGAGGAGGGTCTGAACAGCGCCCTGGCGCGCCGCCACGCGGCCCATGCGCTCCAGTGGCCGAGCTCGCCGATGACGAGCCGTCCCCCCGGTCGAAGCACGCGGGCGATCTCGGACATCGCGCGGTCGGGCTCAGGGACGAAGCAGAGCGCCGTCACCGCGATGACGCGGTCGAAGGCGGCGTCCTCGAACGGCAGCGCCTGCGCGTACCCTCGCACGAGCCGGAGGCGCTCGCCGCAATCTCGCGCAGCGCGGCGGGCGGCCCCGAGCGCGGCGGCGGAAGGGTCGAGCGCCGTCACACGTGCGCTCTGCCTCGCAAGAGCGACCGCGTAGGCACCGTCGCCCGCGCCCACATCGAGGACGTCGACGGTCGCGGGCTCGCCGACGAGGTCGAGGACCGCGGCCCGTTCGAGCCGCTCCGTGATCCTGCCGAGCCTGCTCGCGCGCCACGCGGCGTAGTCGAGCGGCGTCGCGCCGCTGCTCACACCGTCTTCGCCTCGAGGGGGAGGCCGAGCGCCGCCCAGTCGAGGATCCCCTCCTCGAGCCGTACGGCCTTGAACCCCTTGCGGCGCAGGAGCTTCACCGCCTCGACCGAGAGCACGCAGTACGGTCCTCGGCAATACGCGACGACCTCGCGGCGGCGCGGGAGCTCCGAGATCCGTTTCGCGAGCTCGGGCAGGGGAACCGACAGCGCGCCAGGGATGTGGGCGGCCTCGTATTCCTCGGGCGGCCGGACGTCGAGGAGGGTCACCTCGCCGTTCTTGACTCTCTTTCGCAACGCCGCCTCATCGACCGGCTCGAGGAGCGCGTTGTCGGCGAGGAACTCGCGCGTCGTCTTCGATACTTCTGCGAGCCGCGTCTCCGCGACGGCTCGGAGCGACAGGAGCAGCTCGCCTACCTTCGGGTCCGCGAGGCGGTAGGTGACGAAGAGGCCCTCCTTCGTCGATTCGAGGAGTCCCGCGTTACGGAGGACCTGGAGGTGCGCGGACGTGTTCGCGAGGCTCATGTCTGCCATCCGCGAGAGCGCCTCGACCGTGCGCGGCCCCTGCGCGAGGAGCTCGACAAGCTCGATCCGGTGGGGGCTCGCGAGCGCCTTGCCGACGCGGGCGAACTGCTCGTAGATCGCGTTCTTGAAGCGGCGGGCAGGGGTCTCGGTGGTCACCTCGCACTCCTCCTGTCGGCTGGCGACGCAGGACGGCGCCGCTCGTCCCCTCGGGCGCCGCTCCCCTCAACGGGGGCGCGAGGATCCGCAGTTTGCGCGTGCCGAGGGCGCGGACACCTAATCAACGAATATTGAGACTAGTGGAGAGGGCCATGCTCTTCAAGCCGTGCAGCACATCACGAGGGTCATGGCCTGTCCCGGGCGCCCCGCCGAGAGTAACCGGTCCGGGCGCCCCGCCGAGAGTAACCGGACCGCGAGGTCTGACGGGGGGCGCCCCGCCGCGGGCGCCCCGCCGGGGGGCCCCGCCGAGAGTAACCGGTCCGCGAGGCCTGACGGCGGGGGGGCCCCGCCCGAGCGCCCCGCCGAGAGTAACCGGTCCGCGAGGCCTGACGGGGCGACTCTGATGTGCGCAAGAGGGCGTGCTGGCGACCAACCGAGTGACCGTGAGTACCGGTCGGATCGATCGGGAGCGCCTCAAATCACTCCCAGGCGCTCGTCGGCGCTTGCATGGCGGCACCGGAAGCGAGCGCGACCGAGTTCGTCTTGGGCTGATCGGGCGCGAATCGAGCTACGCAGCGCCGGCGCACTGCACGCCGTGCATGATGCGGAGGAGGTAGGTGCCCGCCGGAAATTGCACGTTCGGCGCGCCCGAGCGACGCGCGGTCCAGGCCTGCCGGTACTCACGCAGGAAGGTCTTCACGCGGGAGATCGCCTCGATCCGCCTCCACTTGTCGCGGGCGGCGATCCGCGGCCTGAGCGCGAAGCGTGGCTCCCCGCGCGGCGGACGCGAGAACGGGTTCTGGGCGAGTACGCGCGCAGCCCCGAGAAACCTGCGGCGCTCCGACGCGAGCTCCCGCTGGTGCTTCTCCTCGAGGTCGCCGAGCGCCTCCGACACGAGCGCCCGGAAGTCCTCCGCCGAAGCGAAACCGGGAGGGACGGTCAGCTCGAGCTCCGCGACGTCGGGCATGTAGCTCTTCGGGTCGAAGAAGACCGTAGGCCTCCGCGCCGAGAGTCTCGTGCCGGCGAGCTGCGCGGGCGCGGTCCAGAGGCCTGGCCACTCGGCTCCGCGGCGGACGAGACCGGCGGCGACCGGGTTCGCGAGCACGTACGCAGTCTTGGCGACGACGTCTCCCGGATCGAGCGGCTCGACCGCGCTGTAGCTTCCGTCGGTGGCCCAGAAGCCCTCGAAGCGGCCCAGATGCGCGTTCACTGCTCGTGCGACGAGGGAGTCGAGGTACTGCATGAACGCGGGGAGCCGGCCGTGAGGGTCGGTGACGACCAGGTGCGCGTGGTTCGAGAGGACGCAGAACGCGTGGACGAGCAGCCCGTAGCGGCGCGCAGCGACCGCGAGGACGTAGAGGAAGATCTCGTTCACGACACGACTCGGGCGCAGGAAGAAGCGTCGCTCCGAGCAGCGGCGCGTCACGAGGTAGGTGGTTCCAGGCAAGACGCGACGAGGCGAGGTCACGGGACGACGGTAGGCAGGGGCCGTGCCGCGCCCGTCTGTTGTCATCACGAAGACTTACACGATCCGGAAACGGCCGCGGGACGGTCGGTGGTTCGCGCGGCGGTACTGTCGGTCGGGGCGTGCGGCGGTACTGTCGGTCGGGGCGTGAAGTCACTGCGCCTCGTGACAGACAGCCTCGATGTTGTGACCGTCCGGATCGAGCACATAGGCGCCGTAGTAGTTCGGGTGGTATTGCGGCCTCAAGCCCGGCGCACCGTTGTCCCTGCCGCCTGCTGCGATGGCTGCCTCGTAGAAGGCATCCACCGCTGCGCGCGAGGACACGCGAAATGCGACGTGGATGGGCGGCCTGTTCGCATCCCCCTGGCTGATCCAGAAGTCGGATCCGTCGGCGTGACAGAAGCCGGCGGTCTGCGCATGGTCATCCTGCGCGGCAGGCAGCTCCACCAGCCGCGAATGGCCGGTCTGCGCCAGCGCCTGCAGGTAGAAGGCCTTGCTCTTCGCGTAGTCGCTGACGATGACGCTCACGTGATCGATCATCGGAACTCCATTCGGTTGCAGCGTGAACCAGCTCCTCTCGGCAGATGCCGCGGATCGGAACGCCGGCGGCTCGCGACTCTGAAGTGACGAGTCGGGCCCGCCGCCGGGGCCCGCCTCGGATGCCGGAGTGGCCTCGGAGGTCCGCTCAGGCCTGGCCGCCGGACACGTGGATCGTCTCGCCGGTGATCCAGCCCGAGTCGCTCGAGGCCAGGAAGACGGCGACCGGCCCGATGTCGCCCGGCTGGCCGATCCGGCCGAGCGGCGTTTCTGCCTCGACATGCTTGCGGAGGTCGCTCTCCGCCAGGCCGGCCGCGTGGAAGCCTTCGGTCTCGATCATGCCGGGGTTGATCGAGTTGACGCGGATCCGCCGCGGTCCCAGCTCCTTGGCCAGCGACCGGGTGACCGTGTCGACGGCCGCCTTGGTGGCGCTGTAGACGGAGGCGGTGGGCGGAGCCTGTGTGGCGACGACCGAGCTGACGTTGATGATGCTGCCTCCCTCCGGGCCCAGGTACCGCAGCGCCTCCTGCGTGGTGAGGAGCAGCCCGAGGACGTTGATGTCGAACTGCCTGTGGAAGTGCTCCGCGGTCACCTCCTCGATGGGAGCGAACTCGAAGACGGCCGCGTTGTTGACGAGGATGTCCACCCGGCCGAAAGCTCTCTTCGCCTCGTCGAACAGGCGCTCGACGTCCGCGCGCCTGGCCACGTCGGCCTGAACGGCGACCGCCTTGCCCCCGCGGCGCTCGACCTGGGCCACCACCTTGTCGGCGCCCTCCCTGCTGGTTGAGTAGTTGACGACGACCGCTGCGCCCTCGGCGGCCAGGTGCTGCGCGATGGAGGCGCCGATGCCCTTCGACGCGCCGGTGACGATCGCGACCTTTCCGGACAGCTTCTGCGACATGGAATGCTCCTCTGCGTGGGTGATTCTGTACTGACCGGTACACCATGCGGAGCGGCCCCCCGGCGCGTCAACTGGAAATCTGTACCCAACGGTATAAAATACGGGTTACACGATGGGACGCCCTCGCGACTTCGATGTGGATCAGGCCCTCGACAGAGCCCTCGCGGTGTTCTGGCGCAGGGGGTACGAGGGCGCGTCGCTCTCCGAGCTGACGCGGGCGATGCGGATCAACCGGCCCAGCCTCTACGCAGCCTTCGGTAACAAGGAGGCGCTCTTCCGCAAGGTGCTCGATCGCTATGCCGAGGGGCCTGCCGCGTACTTCAGTGAGGCCCTCGCCGAGCCGACCGCCGGTGCCGTCGTGGAACGGCTCTGGCGCACGGCCATCGATCGACTCGCGGACCCGCTGTCACCGCGCGGCTGCCTCATGGTGCAGAGCGCGCTGGCCTGCGGGGACGAGGCCGAGTCGGTGCGGCGGGAGGTCGCCGCCCGGCGCGCGACGGTCGTGGTCGCTCTGCGCGAGCGCTTCGAGCGCGCCGTCGCGGAGGGCGACCTGCCGGCGTCCGCGGAGCCCGCCGCGCTCGCCCGCTATGTCGCCGCGGTGAATCACGGGATGGCCATTCAGGCCGCCGATGGGGCGAGCCGCGAGGAGCTGGAGCAGGTCGCGGAGGTGGCGCTGCGCACCTGGCATGGCGAGCTCACCGCCGGTGGCCAGGCGAGGGGTCCGCCGGCCCCCGCGATCCGAGCGCGCGTGCGTCCCGCCTCGCGAGGACCCGCGCGCCAAAAATGAACGATACTTGACCGCCGCGTGCCCATCTCCTCCGCGACCGCGCCTTCAGCAGGTCGCGACGCGTGACGAAGCGTCAGCCGCGCCTCGCGGCCTCGATCGTGGCGACGTCGATCTTCTTCATGGGCATCATCGCCTCGAAAGCGCGCCTCGCTTCCTCACCTCCTGCCGCGAGCGCTTCGGTCAAGACCCGCGGCGTGATCTGCCAGGACACGCCCCACTTGTCCTTGCACCACCCGCAAGCGCTCTCCTGGCCACCATTGCCGACGATCGCGTTCCAGTAGCGATCGGTCTCCTCCTGGTCGTCGGTCGTGACCTGGAACGAGAACGCTTCGTTGTGCTTGAACTCGGGTCCACCATTCAGGCCCGCACAATGCACCCCAGCCACGGTGAACTCGACCACCAGCACGTCGCCCTTCTTCCCGCTGGGGTAGTCGCCGGGCGCGCGGACGATGCGACCCATCGCGCTGTCTGGGAAGGTCTGCGTGTAGAAGCGGGCCGCTGCTTCGGCGTCCTTGTCGTACCACAGGAAGATCGTGTTCTTGGCCATGTGCTCGTCCTCCGTCTTCGTAGCGGTGGGTTGGGATGAGGGGTAGTCGGCCAGATGACCAGGGGGCAGTGGATCGTGTCAGGTGCTAGTCGTGGCCACCGCCCGCTGCATCACGAATCGTCCAGCGCCTTCGATGGGACGACCGCCGGAAAGCGATGCCACTGGGGTGGAAGGCCTCAGTCGCCGAGGGGAGCGCCATTTACTACGAGCGCTACCTCGACGTTTCCGCGGACGGCGCTGGAGTATGGGCAGATGTCATGGGCCTTTCGTACGAGGCCGGCCGCCTGCTGCGTATCGGCGATCGATGGCAATGATATGTCGAGCTCCACGCCGAGCTTGAATCGTCCATTCTCGATCGGGATCAACGCCACCGTGGAATCGATGACGGCATCGTCGGCAGCGACGTTCATGCGCTGCCCGAGGATGCCGAGCACGGTCTCGAAACAGGCCGCGTACCCGATCGCGAACAGCTGCTCGGGATTCGTTGCGCCGCCAGGTCCGCCGAGCTCCTTCGGTAGCTGGAGCTCGACCGCGAGCTCGCCGCCCTCGATGGCTCCTCTCCCGCCTGCGCGACCGCCCGTCACCCGCGCGGTGGTGCGATATGCCGGCCTCGTCATGGTGCCTCCTGTGCTGGTTCCTCCGCGGCCGAGAGGATCTTCGAAGGGCCCCCCGCCGTGTCACGTCGACCTTCGCGCGATGCGGGATCCGGACCATCACTGCCGCGTGCAGCGACGACCGACACCGGATCGCACGAACGGATTGGGCACGAAACGATCTAGGTGCCGATCTGCCCGTACTCCGGTTTCCCGACGCGCTCCAACCGAAGGTACGTCGCGCGCTTGCCGGTCGTGACCGACTCCACCTGTTTGAGCGCCACCGGCACCGTACCGCTGCCGAAGAGCCGCTTTCCGGACCCGAGCACCACCGGGAAGATGAACAGCCGGTACTCGTCGATCAGGTCGTTCTTCAGCAGGGTCTGGAGCAGGCCGGTGCTGCCCCAGGTATGCACGGCCCGGCCCGGCTGCTGCCGGAGCCTCCGGACCTCGGCGACCACGTCGCCATTGATCAGGCTGGAGTTGTTCCAGGTGACGCGCTCGAGGCTGCGCGACACCACGTACTTTGGGCGCGAGTTGAGCGCGGTCGCGATGAGGTTGCTGGGGTCGGTCACCTTGGGCCAGTAGCTGGCGAAAATGTCGTAGGTCTTGCGCCCGAGCAGAAAGCCGTCGGCGTCGGAGATCCCCTCGGTGACCAGCCGTCCCCCATCGTCGTCGAAGTAGGGGGCCTGCCAGCCTCCGTGCGCGAAGCCACCTTCGCGGTCCTCGTCGGGGCCGCCGGGAGCCTGCATGACGCCGTCCAGGGTCACGAATGCATTCACGACGATCTTGGGCATACGCTCGACCTCCACCAAGAGTACGAACCACACCCGGCCCGATTCGACAGACGCGGATCGGAAGAGATGCCCTCCCGACGAGCCATTGGAAGGGTCCCACGCATTCGACCGGACGGCCGGGACACGTCCATCGGTCGCGCCCCAAGCGAGACGGCGTTGCGAGCGGGGTCGGTCGAGAATCCCCTGGCGAACATGATGCCGATGGGGGCTCTGGGGTCGAGCGACACGTACTCCCAGCGCGCTTGCACGGCGTCGTAGGTCAGGTAGTCGATCCGTTGGAAGTCCGGGACGCCGGAGCCCGGCGCCGGCTTCATGATCTCCTGGAGGTAAAGGCCGATCATCGTGCGCTCGGCGACCAGGCCTTTCGCCACGATGGGGCCGCGTCAGGCGAGGGCCGGATCGTCATCACCACATCCCAGCGTCCCACCTGACGCGACAGCCGCGCGCTCTCGGGGCCGGGCGCCAGGAAGCGCTCCATCGTCACCGACGGCTGCTCGACTCCGGCCGGCCGGGTCCGCGAGGGCTCCGCCTGGGCTCGGATGGAGATCGCCGCCGCACCCGCGGCGAGGACCAAGCTGGCCCACAGCGTTCCCCGTGCGGTCTGCAACGCCCGCGTCCGCATCGTCATGGTGCGCCTCCGCCGTCGCGCGCCCGTGGCAGAGCGCTACCCCGCGGCCGATCCCGTGTCACGACGTGGCCTGCGCCATCTCAGGGGCATTTCGGTCCCGCCATCGGTACCGGAGACGGACGAGCCCCGACTGCAACGTCCGGGTCTCCAGCAGCTCGAGCGGATGTCGCCCGCTCACGCTCTGGAAGAGCGCCTTCCCTCCGGCGAGGACCACGGGCACGACCATCAGCCGAAGCTCGTCGATCAACCCGCGCCGTCTTGCTGCGTCCGTCGCCGGTCGAATCGACGAGCAAGGACCGTGCCCCCTGCGTAGCGCCACCCGCGCGCGCGCGCGGACCCACTCACTCGCTCACGCGATGCGCAGTCTGCTCAACGACGCCGGCGTGGCGCGCGCTGGCGGCTCGGGGCGAGCGCACCGGATTTCCAACGGGCGCTGCGGAATACAGCGGGGAGCTGGGGTGGCGCGCCACCTGCACCGCGGGCACGAGCGCCGCTGCCCACGGCGGTGCAGGCGAAAGGATGCACGATGCCCAACCGGAAGCAGGCGAGCGTGACCCCGTCCATCGGTCGAGCGTGGCACCTCGACGAGAACTCGGCGATGCGGCTCCCACGCGGGGATCCCGCCCTCGGGGATCCCGCCCTCGTCGTGCGGGTCGCGCGCGGCACCGTGCTCGTCACGCAGGCGGGCGATCTCGAGGATCACCTCCTCGAGGAGGGCGAGGCGTTCGTCCTGGCCGGCCGCGGCCTCGCCGTCGCCTGGGCGTTCACCGACGCCACCATCTCGGTGCACGGCCTCGAGCGGTCGAGCAACGTCCCGGCGTCCACGCCGCGCGCTTCAGCGAGCGCCGGTTCGCTGAGCGCGACGTGAGGCCCGCGGGGCGATCACGCAGCAGGAGCTCGCGGACGTGGACGGCAGCGCACGCAGCCGTCGCCACGGTCGTGAGGGCGTTTCGAGCCGGATGCGCCGCTCGGCGAGCCCCTTCAGGCGCGTGCCGGTCCGCAGCAGCTCGGCTAGCCCACGAGCGCTGATTCGCAAACCATCTCCATCGAGCTGAAGAGCAGGAGATGACTGGCGCGAGGCGCTGGGTGGGCCGTGATCACGCATCCCGAGAAGGTGCTGTTCCCCGACTCCGGCATCACCAAGGGTGAGCTGTGCGCGTACTACGAGGCGGTGGCGCCGTTGATGATCCCGCACGTTCGCGGGCGCCCGATCACGATGGAGCGGTTCCCCGCCGGCATCGAGAAGAAGGGCTTCATCCAGAAGGACGTGTCGAAGGGGTTTCCGAGCTGGCTCGAGCGCGTCGAGGTCGAGAAGCGCACCGACCCGGCGGGCGAGTCCGTGCACTATCCGCTGGTCGGCGATGCGCGATCCCTGGTCTGGCTCGCCAACCAGAACTCGATCACGCCGCACGTCTGGATCTCGCGGGTACCGAAGCTCCATCAGCCGGACCTGTGCGTGTTCGATCTCGATCCCTCCGCGGAGGATCCGGAGGCGCTGCGCACGGCCGCGCTGGCGGTACGCGAGCTGCTCGACGAGCTCGGGCTGCCGTCTTACGTGAAGACCTCGGGCTCGAAGGGGTTCCACATCCTGGTTCCGCTCGACGGCGAGGGCGACGCCGAGAGCGCGTGGCGGTTCGCGCAGGGCGCGGGCGCGGCGCTGGTCAAGCGCCACCCGCACCTCCTGACGCTGGAGTTCATCAAGGCCGACCGTGGGGACCGCATCTTCGTCGACACCGGGCGCAACGTGCCGGGCGCGACGTTCGCCGCGGTCTACGCGGTCCGTGCCAGGCCGGGCGCGCCGATCTCGGCGCCCTGCACGTGGGCCGAGCTCGAGGGAGGCACCGTCGGCCCGCGGACGTTCACGCTGCGCACGATGGCGGCGCGCGTCGGCGAAGTGGGCGAGCTCTGGTCCGGCCTGGACGAGCGACGGTGCTCGCTGCGCGAGGCGATGGCGAAGCTTCGAACGATGTTGACGGACGCGGACTGGAGCGAGGCGCTCGCTGCGTCGACACGCCGCCCGGTGTCGCGGAAGGCACCCCGCAAGCCGACCCGGAAGGCTGCATCGAAGAGGAAGCCTTGACTCGATCGGCGCAGGTCGGACATGCCGCCCCCCTCGCTTGATCCTGAACGGATGATCAGTTAGCCTCCCGCTCATGGGGATGGCGTCGGACCTGGCGCGCGCGCGGCCGCTGTCGGCGCCGCGCATCTGTTGCCTCGATCTCGACACGTTCTTCGTGTCCGTCGAGCGTCTGCTCGATCCCACGCTGGAAGGCAAACCGGTGGTCGTCGGCGGAAAGCCGGGGAGCCGCGGCGTGGTCACCGCCGCCAGCTACGAGGTCCGCCGCCTGGGCGTGAAGTCGGGAATGTCGCTCTTCGAGGCCGGAAAGCGCGCGCCGAACGCGATCTACCTGCCCACGCGCCACGACGTCTACGGCACCTACGCCGAGCGCGTGCGGGAGATCGCGCGTCGCTTCGCGCCCACGGTTCGGGTCGCCAGCATCGACGAGATGTATCTCGACTTCTCCGGCTGCGAGCGGCTCTACCGATCCGCCGGCGCCGCCCGCGAGAACGGCGCCGAGGACCGCGCTGGCGACGCGATCATCGAGGGCGCGGTGCTGCAGCTGACCACGGCGATCTTCGACGAGCTCGGCCTTCCTTCCAGCGCGGGGGTCGCGACCAGCAAGGTCGTGGCCAAGGTGGCGTCGGCGCTGGCCAAGCCGCGCGGCGTGATGCTGGTGCCCGCAGGCGTCGAGCGGGCCGTGCTCGCGCCGCTGCCGGTGCGGTCGTTCCCCGGCATCGGTCCCGTCGCCGAGGCCAAGCTGCACGCCGCCGGCTACCAGACGCTGGGGGCGGTCGCCGAGGCCTCCCTCGCGGATCTGCAGACGATCTTCGGCGCGTGGGCGGCGTCGATCTCACGCGGCGTGCAGGGGCTGGGGTCGGGGGACCTCTGCCGCGAGCGCCCGGCGTTCGCCGAGCACGATCCCGAGGGTGAGACCGTCGGCAGCATCTCCAACGAACGGACCTTCCGCGAGGACGTGACCGACCCGGCGTCGATCGAGGCGGTGCTGTGCGGTCTGTGCGAGCGGGTCTGCTGGCGCGCGCGCAGGCGCCACGTCAAGGCCCGCACGGTGACCCTCAAGCTGCGCTACGCCGACTTCCACACGCTCACGCGTTCGCACACGACGATGGCGACCAACTCGGAGCTCGAGCTCTACCCCATCGTCAAGGAGATGTTCGCTGCGGCGCGGACACGGTCGCTGCCGATTCGCCTGCTCGGCGTACAGCTCTCGAGCCTCGGCACGTTCGAGCAGCTCCCGCTGTTCGATCGCAACGAGCGCGTCGGCGCGGTCGTCGACGGCATCCGCGCCCGCTTCGGCTTCGCGGCGGTCTCGCTGGCGACCGGGCGCGGTCGGCCCGACGAGGCGCGCGCCTTCCACGCGGCGAGCATGCATGCGCCCGCGCCGAGGCCGCGCGCGCCCTCCACTCCCCCGGCGGTGAGCTCGAACAAGTTGCCACGCGGATCGAAGGGCTAGCCCTCGAGCGGGCACGCCTCGGGTCGGCTGAACCGGCCCGCCCGCCGAGTAGACGGGTGGACGCGGTCGCCTACGTGCTCTGGCAGCCCTCCCGCGCTATGACCGAGGCGCGCGCTGAATGGAGGCAGACATGATCGACCCGATCCGCGAGCTCGCTCGTCACGGCCAGAGCCTCTGGTACGACGGGCTGAAGCGGGACCTGATCCGCACGGGAGGGCTCGCGCGCCTCGTCGAGGACGGCGTCCGCGGCCTCACCACGAACCCGGCCATCTACGAGAAGGCGATCGCGGGGACCGCCGACTACGACGCCGACATCGCGGCGCTGGGATCGCGCGGCCTCGACGCGAAGGCGATCTACGAGGCGCTCGCGATCCAGGACCTGCGGGCGGCGGCCGATCTCATGCGCGCGGTCTGGGACGAGACGGACGGGCGCGACGGCTTCGCGAGCCTCGAGGTGTCCCCCCTCGTCGCCCTCGACACGAGAGCGACCATCGAGGAGGGCCGCCGCCTCTGGAAGGCGCTGGCGAGGCCCAACGTGTTCATCAAGGTCCCGGGCACGCCCGAGGGCATGCCCGCCATCGAGGCGCTGGCGGCTGAGGGAGTCAACGTGAACGTCACGCTGCTCTTCTCGCGCGCGGCATACCGTCAGGCGGCGGAGGCCTGGATGGCTGGGCTGGAGGCGAGGGCGCGGAGAGGAGAGGCGCTTTCGCGGGCGGCGAGCGTGGCGAGCTTCTTCGTCTCGCGCATCGACACCCTCGTCGACCGCCGCCTCGACGAGAAGGCGCGGGGCGCGGCCGACCCCGGCGAGCGCGGTCGCATCGAGGCGCTCCGGGGCAAGGCCGGGATCGCGAACGCGAAGCTCGCCTATCAGGACTTCAAGGAGCTCGTCGCGAGCGAGCGCTGGGCGGCGCTCGCCGCCCGCGGCGCCCGCCCCCAGCGCGTGCTCTTCGCGAGCACGAGCGTCAAGGATCCGCGCTACCCGGAGTTGTTGTACGTCGAGGCGCTCGTCGGCCCGGAGACGGTGGACACGGTGCCACCCGACACCCTGGAGGCGCTCCGCCGCGGGGCCACGGTGCGCGACACGCTCGAGGATGAGATAGGCCTGGCCCGCGCCCAGCTCGCGGCGCTCGAGTCGCTCGGGATCTCGATGGACACGGTCACGGACGCGGTCCTCGAGGAGGGCGTCCGGAAGTTCGCCGAGCCCTTCCAGCAGCTCCTCGCCACGATCGACGCGCGGCGCGCCCACCTCGGCGCGCCGACCGCTCACTGAGGAGTGCCAATCCAGCTCGGAATGGTGGGCTCCTCGACCTCGCCGCAGGGGCCGAACGCAGCGCGCGAGCAAGTCGCGGATCAATCACGATGCGGTCCATGTCTTCCCTCCGACACGTCCTGCAATCTCTTGAAGGACCGCGCCCTCCGCCGTGCGGAGGACTCGCCCGCCTCGCGCCGGTACCTGCGACGCTGGATGGTGCTCCCAACCGAGCGAGTCGAGGGGGTCACTCCCTCTCGCCGGGCGCAGGCGTGTGCGCGTATGCGTCCGGATCGAGGATCTCCCATGTACGTCTCGGGCTCCTTCAACGCGGTGAAGCCCGCCTTCAGGTAGAGCCTCGGGTCGTGCGTGACGAGCATGACCCGGCGCAGCCCCTGGAGATCGGGGTGGGCGAGGATGCACTGCATGAGCCACCTCGCGAGACCGCGTCCGCGATGGCTCTCGATGATGAGGTCGGAACGCCCGACCTGCTCCGGCCGCTCGATCACTTCCCTGCGAGCGTGGTGGTCCCGAACACCAGCAACGAGATCAGTCGGTGCGTCATCGAGTTCCTCCAGCGGGGTCTGCTCACTGCTTGTAGGGAGCCGCCCGCGGCGATGCCCTCGTGGAGTCCGGCTCATCCTCGGGTTCCGGCGATCGCGTGCGACCGGCGGACGCGGGATTCCTCATGCGATAGGGCGCGTCCTGGGCGGAGACGCGAGGACGCGTTCCCAGGTTCCCGGAGCGCTCACAGGTGAAACTCCTCAACGGCCTCGGGCTGGTACTGCACCGACTCGACCTGCAGGACCGCGGTGCGTCCGCTCGGGAGAGGCCACCCGACGAGCGCGCCTTCGGAGAGACCGAGCAGCGCGACGCCCACTGGGGAGAGCACCGAAACATGGCCTTCGTGCGTCCGCTCCTCCTCCGGGTACACGAGCACCACCTCGCGACGCGCGCCGCTCGCGACGTCCTCGAGGACGAGCCTCGAGCGCATCGTCACGACTTCGGCGGGTATGCGGTCAGGCGGTACGACGATCGCGCTGCGCAGCGCCGTCGCGAGCAGCTCGACCGCGTTCTCGCCCCGCGCGTCCGCCGACGCCATGGACTCGAGCGACGCCCGGGCGAGAGTCGCCCGCAGTCGCGCCGCGTCCTGCTCCGTGAGAAGCAGCCGGTCCGTGCGCAAGGCGCCGACGACGTCCACGAGGTACCCTCGATCGTCCTTCACGACGCTTCTCCTCGACACGACTCCTCCTCTCGTCCGGCGCGCGGCCGAAAGGGAACGATGTGCGGCACCCATTCTTGGACGGTGAGCCCGCCGCGCGGCTCCGGATCGAGGCGCGCGTGGCGAGGGCGTCCCGCGCCTCCGGAGCGCACGACGGGTACGCGGTGGGGGTGGATCCGGGGGACGGCGCCTCGACCTGGAGCTGCTGGGGGATCGAGGCGCTACGTGAGGCAGGCCGTATCGCGCGCACACGCGCGCCTGCGGGCGAGGCCCGTGGCTGTGGCGCGCGACGCCAGGACGATGCTCGACACGAACACGGTACATTCAATTTAGGGAGCGGCGCTCACGCGGTCAACCCGCACGCAGTCAGGCGGCGCGCGGCGGCATCCGACCTCTGCGAGGCGCATCGCGAATCGGCTTGCGGCTCACCCAGAAAGGAAGTCGAGGACCTGCTGCAAGAAGAGCTCGGGCGCGGTGAGTGCGGCATCGTGCGGCTGCCCGGGCAGGACGACGAGGCGGCTGTTCGGAAGCGACGAATGCAGTACCTCGGCGGCAGCTGTGTAGACGGGGGAGGTCTCGCCGACCACCAAGAGAAGGGCCGGCGTTCTTAAATTACGTAATGCATGTTTCTGCCTCCGGGAGACCGTCGCACGGGAAAGAAGACGAATAGTGCCGGGAGACCGGCGGGCGTGCCGGACTTCCGGCAGCCCCGGTGCCCGCCGGGCGGGTCAAGAGCGGTGGCCGTCGCTCCGAGGAGCGAGGCCGCGCTCCCGCTCGACCTCGGGCGGCGCGACGGCGAGATGTGCCGGTACCGAGCGCCGCGGGAGAGCCTTGACGCAGCCGCGAAACGGGAATATAGAATTCGCGATTCAATCCGGGAGGTGCAGCATGGGAAGTCTGCGCGCGCTCGGCCGTCTCGACGGAGTGGCCCAAGCCGAACTCGTCGCCCGGCGCGAGGTCGCGCCGTCCGAGCTGCTCGACGCCTTCGCCGAGCGCTGCGAGGCGCTGAACCCGCTGCTGCGCGCGATTCCGACGGTCGACCTCGAGCGCGCCCGGTCGGCCAGGCTCCGTCCTGGCCCATTCTCCGGCGTCCCCTTCCTCGTGAAGGATGCGACGCCGTACCCCGGCCTGCGCTGGTCGGTGGGGGCGCGGCTCTTCCGCCACAACGTGGCACCACAGGGCGTGCCTTACGTCGATCGCATCGACCAGGCGGGGCTCGTGACGGTAGGCAAGAGCGCGACCTCCGAGCTCGGGCTGCTCGGCAGCACCGAGACCTTGCTCGAGGGCATCACCCACAATCCATGGGACCTTTCGCTGTCCGCGTCGGGGTCTTCAGGCGGCGCGGCCGCCGCGGTGGCCGCCGGGATCGTCCCGTTCGCACACGGAAACGACGCGGGCGGCTCGATCCGGATCCCGGCCTCGGTGTGCGGCCTGTTCGGCTTCAAGCCCAGCCGGGACCGCTGCGTCCCCGCGAGCTTGCCCTCGGAGTTCAGCGCGCTGGTCTCCGACCACTGCATCAGCCGCTCGGTGCGGGACAGCGCCCTGTTCCTCTCCGTGACCGAGGACCCCGACGGCGCCCTTCCCGCCGTCGGCTACGTGCAGGCGCCCGTCGCCCGAGCGCTCCGGATCGCGGCCTGGACCCGGACGCTGATGGATGACGAGCCGGAGCCCGAGGTGCGGCGCGCCCACGACGAGGCGGTGGCGCTCTGCCTCTCGCTCGGGCACGAGGTCGAGCCCGTCGTGCCGCCGGCCGTCGACGGGCCAGCCCTCGGCGACGCGTTCTTCCTCGTGGCGGGCTCTGCGGTGGCCGCGCTCCTCGAGATGGTCGACCGGATGCGCGGGCACCCGGTCCAGCACGACGAGCTCGAGCCGTTCACCTGGGCGCTCGCGGACGAGCTCGCTCGGCGCGGCGCCGGCGCGCTCGCCGGGGCTCGCCGGGTCTTCGCGGCCTCGACCGAGGCCTACGTCGCGGCCACCCGTGGTTTCGACGCGGTGCTCAGCCCCACCTTGGCGACCCGGCCGTGGCGCATCGGCCACCTCTCGCCCGTGCTGCCTAGGGAGGAGCTGATCCGGCGCACGGCGCGCTCGGTCGGCTACACCCCCATCCACAACGTCGCCGGGTGCCCGGCGATGTCGGTGCCCCTCCACTGGAGCGACGACGGCGTCCCCGTCGGCGTCCACTTCGCCGCGGCGCGGGGCGCGGACGCGCTGCTGCTCGGACTCGCGTACCAGCTCGAGGAGGCGCGGCCGTGGCGCGATCGCTGGGCGCCGTTCTCGTATCCGCGGCTTTTCGACGCCTGATGCCCCAGGTTCTCAAGGACGAGGTCCGCGACCGGATCCTCGGCGCCGCGCTCGAGGTGTTCGCCGAGCGCGGCTACGAGGGCGCGACCATGATCGCCATCGCGGAGCGCGCGGGCGTCGGGACCGCGAGCACCTACCGCTACTTCGCGGGCAAGCGCGAGCTGTTCGAGACCCTCGTCACACCCGAGCTGGCGGAGCGGTTCGAGTCGTTGCTCGACCGGCGCGTGCACGCGCTGAGCGCGGCTCTCTCCGCCGGCGGGCGCGGCGCCGACGACCTCGGCGACCAGATGTTTCGCTTCTGGGTCGAGAATCGGCTCGCGGTGGTGATCCTGCTGGACCGCGCCGCCGGGACCGCCTACGCCCGGTTCGGAGAACGCTTCGTGCAGCGGCTGGTCGCGTCCACCCTCGCGGAGCTGGAGGCGAGCGCCGGCCGTGGCGCGACCGGCGTCGCCCGGAAGGTGCTCACGGAGATCTTCGAGAGCACTCGCCGATCACTCGCGGCGCTCCTCGAGGACCACCCCGACGAGCGCAGCTTGCGCGAAGCGATCGAGGCGTTCTGGAGCTACCAGGTCCCTGGGATACACGGGTTCGCCCGCTGGGTGCGAGGTGATCCGCGGCGGGGCAGGACGTCCAAGAGCGCGCCGGGACGCTCGAGGGGTCGCTGAGTAGGGCTTGCGCTTGTGACCGCCGGAGGCCTTCCGGCACCAAGCAGTCGCAGGCGGCGATGAAGGTGCGATGGGAGTAGAGGGCGAACTCGATGGCGCCGCACGCGCACCAAGCCCGTATGTTTCTTCGCCATTCGCTAGCCCGCTTGGATTAGCAAGCAATTGCGCGTCCCCCGCTCCGAATCGTCCGAGACGCCTCGGCGTGCACGGACTGCGGCGCGTGCACGCGCGCGTGCGGCGTGGGATCCGTGCGTGATCGGCGCGTGGATCGCCTGGGTCCGCGCTCGCCGAGTCGGTGTCGCGCCTCCACTTCATCCGCCCGTTCCGCAAGGCGTTCGGCGTCACGCCCGCGGCCTGGCGCCGCGACCAACGGTTCGATTCCGACCATTCCGTATCGGCCCGATCAGGTCTCGAACAGGGCGTCGCACCCGGGAGCACCCGGGAATCCGGACCACCCTCTCAGACCCGTCGACCCGCGCGGAGCGGGGACGCGTGATCCGTGTGGTCGGAGCCTCGGCAGGAAGAGCGGCGACGGTCTTCGCCAAGGGAGGGAATATGGCAGCACGGTCGCTGAAGCTCGCGGCGTTCGCCACGACCTTGTTCGTGTCCGCCGGCGCGTGGGGCGCGCCGTCCCACGTCAACGATCTCCCGCGCGCGCTGGAGCGGAAGGTGCACGCCGTCACGAAGGTGCTCGAGCACCGCGGGTACGAGGTGGCACGCGGGTACTGGAAGACGTTCGGGATCGACGATTGTCAGTGGGCGATCGACGTCATGGGCAATTGCCTGGGCAACAACCCGACGGCCCCGTACATCCTGCCCGTCCTCCCGCTGTGGCGCGACGAGTACGTCGACGCGACCACGCGGACGCTGTTCGGGCCCGTGCCGCGCCGATACGCGGCGACCTACCGCCTCGCCGAGCGAGAGGCGATCGTCATCCTGGCGAAGCTTCCGCCCGAGGGCGCGTACTTCGGCGTCCAGTCGTACGTGTTCACCAGGGCGGGCGCGATCGACACGTCCGACGAGGTGTACCAGTGGCTGGACGAGAGATTCTCCCCGATGGTGGACCTGCTGTTCGACACGGCGCCGGATCCATCGCGCGTGGTCGTCTTCTCCAGCATCGGTGACGCGAACAACCACATCGTGATGGCTGGGCGCGGCGAGCCCCCCTGGGACCAGGAGCGGTTCATCGTCGTCACGCCCGACGAGTCGATGCAGGAGGCCGTGAACGCGGCGTTGCACGACGGTGCGGACATCCCGGCGCAGCACGTCTTCGTGGAGCCCGTCGCACCCGAGCTCGTGCGCCTCGGCCTGCACTCCTCGGCCGATGACCTCCTGACCATCGTCCGCTATGCCCTGCCGAAGGACGAGGTGGCCGGGGACCTCTGGCGGCAGGAGCTTCCCTTGGCGGTTCTCCGCGTGCGCGACATGAAGGCGCCGGACGCCATCCGTCCTTACGCGACCCCTGCGTACGACGCGCGGAGCGCGATCTCGGAGCAGCCGCTGCGGCCGGCCCTCGACGCACTCGTCCCCGCGGTCATCGCCGACTGGGGCAGCTCGCCGGGCTGCGCCAAGCCGTTCACGCCTTTCATCGTCCCGTACCTCGACGTCGACCTCATCGGCCAGCACTGCCTCGAGCGGCCGATGAACTGTCTCGGGGATACGCTCGACACCGACACGTACCGGATCAGCCCTCAGTTCAGCCTCGATCCATCTCCGAAGGCCGTCGCCGTCGTGGGCGCGCTCGCGACGGCCACCGGAAACGCGACCTACGTGAGCATGTCGGTGAACCGACAGGCGGTCATGGAAGGGGTCAAGAACTTGTCGCAGCTCGACCTGGCGCGGTCGGCTGCGGCGTTCGGCGTACCCGGCGGCGACAAGCTGTACGCCTTCTATCTCGCGCGCCGGTGTCCGGCGGGGAAGAAGGCACCGTGCTTCGAGATCGCAGAAGCGGACGTTCCGGCGAACGAGGTCATCAACCTCATCCAGCGAAACTACATCAAGCCCGGAACGGCTCGAGGGGCGGATCCGGGCGAGGCCGGCGCCGAGACGCTGCTGCGACCGCGCCTGATCTGGCTGGACCCGGGTGATTGCCCGCCGTAGAGCCCGAGCGGCAAACCATGCGGGCGACCCCGGTGGAGCGCACACAGATCGCCGGATACTTGCGGGCGTCCCGTGCTGACCGTTCAGAGGCACGCTCGAGGCGCCGCCGTCGAAGGCGCCGCGTACGCCGGTAGAGCTGGCCCGAGCTCGAGCGTTCCGTCAACGCGCCGCGGCGCTGCGCGACGCGATCACCGCGCGCGGCGGATGGGTCCGTCAAGGTCACGGATGGCAGCTCGCCCAGGACCAGGCGGTCCATCGCGCGCGGCCACGGTCCGTGAGCGGAGCAACTCGACCGTCGCGCCGCGGTCGCTCGACGCCGGCGGCGCGCCGAGCCGCACGACGCCGTCCGGCGGACGGGCGCGGCGCCGGCCACGCCTTGTCCGGCCCCGCGCCGGTGCGCACCTCATCGGCGAATGACCGAGCTCCTCTCACGCCTTTCGGGGGCGACGGTCTATGTCTTCGCCGCCGCCAGCATGCTGTCGCTCGGGCTGGGACACTCGCTGGGCGAGATCGTCGCGCCGCTCCGCGACGTGCGGATCGTCCTTCGCGTGCTCGTCCCGAACTTCGTCTTCGTCCCGGTGATCGCCGTGGGCGTGGCCGGATACCTGTCACTCGATCGCTCGCTCGAGATCGGCCTGATCCTCATCGGCATGGCGGCAGGGGCGCCGTTCCTCGTCAAGCTGACCGAGCACGCCGAGCACGACGTCGCGCTGAGCGCGACGCTGCTCCTGCTCCTCCTCCCCGCCACCGTCGTCTTCATGACGGTGTTCGTGCCGATCGCCGCACCGGACGCCGCGAACGTCGACGCCGTCGCCATCGCGCGGCCGCTGGAGCTGACGATGCTCGTGCCGATGACGGTCGGCTTCCTCGTACGCGGGCGCTCGCCCCGCTGGGCGGCGCGCGTCAGGCCGGCGCTCGGCAAGCTGTCCAGCGCCTCGCTCGTCGTGATGGTCGCGACGGTCGTGGTCCTGAACCTGCGCGCGATCCTCGACGTGTTCGGGACGGGCGCGATCCTCGCGGCGCTGCTGCTGGTCGCGTTGGCGTTCGTCGTCGGCTACGGGTTCGGCGGTCCGAGCGACGAGAGCCGCGGCGTGCTCGGGCTCGCCACCGCGCAGCGCAACATCGCGGCGGCGACGGTGGTCGCCTCCGAGAGCTTCCACGATCCGCGGACGCTCGTGATGGTGGTGACCTCGTCGCTCGTGGCGCTCGGCGTGCTGTTCCCGGTCGCCAAGGTGCTGCGCAAGCGCGCCCGGGGGGACGCGGGGCCCTGGATCCCGCGCCGTCGGACCACCTAGGCAAGCTTCGCAAGGCAGAAGGACCGACGGCCGACATGGCGCGTGAGTGGCCGGTCGATGACTCGCGCGCTCGCCACCACCGTGCGCACCGTTGCGGCTCGTGAACCGGAGCAGGCTCAGGAGGCCAGGGGCGCGGACGCTTCCCACGGAGCCCCCTCACGCCCACACGCAGCCGTGGATCGCGCCGTTCGCCGCGAAAGCGATCTACGGCCTGCTCACCGTGCTCGCCCTCCTCGTCGCGATGGAGGAGCACCCGCCGACCCCGCTCCGCGCGTCCGTGACGCTCTTCGGGGCGATCTTCGGCATCGCCCTCGCGGAGGCCTACTCCGAATGGATCGCCGAGATGCTGGCGCATCGCCGGCCGCTCTCTCGCGAAGAGCTCCGCGGCATCTGGCGCGTCGTCGCGCCGGTGATGCTCGGTGCGCAGCCCCCGACGGTCGTGCTGCTCATCTCGGCGCTCGGGTTCCTCCCCGTCGAGACCGCGATCGACGTCGGGCAGTGGACGGACCTGGCGCTCCTCTATCTGTTCGGAGTGCGCGTGGGACGGGTCGCTCAGCAGACCTGGCCGCTCGCGATCGGCAGCGGAGCCATCGCGACGGCGACGGGGGCGCTCATCATCCTGGTGAAGTCCCTCTTTCACTGAGATGGCGGCGCCGCGGCGCCGGCGCTCGCGCTCGAGCGCCGCGGGTGCCCGCGCGGGCTCGCGGTCACCGCCGGCCTGGCGGGCTCGACGCTGCTCTGCCCGCGCGCGGCCGCCGGGCGCGGCTCCGCCCGAGCCATGCGCTCGCCGACGCGAGGGCCTGCGCCGTCGACTCGCCGAGGATCGTCGTCGCCGGAACGACGCGCACCACGCGCTCGAGATCGAGCTTCCCGGTGCGCCGGAGCTGATCCCGGACGGCGCCCTCCACGCCGCTCAGGTAGAGGCGACCGCCGACCGCCTCGAGCTCGTCGGCGTACGAATCGAGCACCTCGATGAGCGTCGCGCCGATGCGCGTCCTTCCCCGGAGCCGCAGCACCACCACCGGGCGGACCGCGCCCGCGGGGCTCGGGAGCGCCTCCTCGAGGCGCCGCGCGCCGGCGAAGAAGAGGCTGCCTTGCACGTGCACCACGGTGACCTCCTCGCTGGGGAGGCGCGGCGGCGGCTGCTCCTCCGCGAACCGGCCGTCGGGGAGCCGCACCAGCGCCCGCACCGTGACGTCGCTCTCGGACGCGAGGTGCAGGATGATCGACAGGAGCACACCGACCCCGACCGCAGCCGGCACCGACAGCACGAGCGTCGCGGCGAAGGTCACCGTGATCGCCCAGCGCGCCGCGCGGCTCGTCGCCCAGATCGACCGCGCCTCGCGCAGGTCGAGCGCGCCGAGACCCGCGACGATCATGAGGGCGGCGAGCGCGGCCATCGGGACCAGGCCGACCAGCCCGGGCACGAGCAGCACGATCACGAGCATCCACACGCCCGACAGGATCCCCGCCCAGCGGCTCCGAGCGCCGACGGCGACGTTGAGCGCGGTCTGCCCGACCGAGCCACCCGCGGGGATCCCGGAGAGCAGCCCGCTCGCCACGTTGGCCGCCCCCTGTGCGAGCAGGTCGCGCGACGCATCGACGGGGCGGCCGTCGGGGTTCTCCACCGTCTGGCTGACGCCCACACCCTGGACCGCGATGACGACCGCGAGCGCGAACGCCGAGGCGATCAGCTCTGCGGAGACGAGATCGAGGCGCGGGAGCGCGGGGAGCGGAAGGCCGCGCGGGATCGGGCTGACGTCCTCGACCTGCCTCACGCTCTCCCACCCCGCGACGAGGACCAGGATCGTCGGCACGAGGAGCGCGACGAGGGACGACCACGTCGCGAGCCGCGTGCGGCCGAGCCCCGACGCGAGGGCGAGCGCCAGCACGCCGACCACGACGGTGCGAAGGTCGAACCGGTCGACGTTGGCGACGAGGTTCGCGAGCTCGCCCACGGGGTTGCGTCCCCGAGCGGCGAACCCGACGAGGGGCGCGAGCTGATCCAGGATCAGCACCACCGCGACGCCGGCGAGGAAGCCGGTCATCACCGCGTGAGAGACGAAGCGGGCGAGACGGCCGAGCCGGAGGAGGCCGAAGACCGCGAGGAACAGCCCGGCGACGATGGCGAGGAGGAAGATCGCCTCCGCGCGGCGCTCTGCGGGTTGGGCTGCGACCGCCTGACCGGCGACGAGCGCGGCGGCGCTCGTCGTCGCGATCTGCATCAGCTGGGCGCTCACGATCGGGCTCCCGCCGAGGGGCGCCGCGATGCTCGTGTACAGGCCGTACACGGGGTTCACGCCCGCGAGCGCCGCCGAGGCGAGCCCGTCGGGCACGCTCACCACCGCGTTGAGCAGGCCGGCGAGCGTATCCCTGGGCAGCGTGGTCGTTCGCATGGGCGCTCGCTCCAACCTATCTTCTCGGCACGGCGGGAGCCGGCGGGGAGTGCGAGCATGGCGGCTGAGAAGAACGGCTTTCCGAGGCACGTGGAGCGCGAGGTCTACCCGAAGCCGGAGCACCGCTTCGCCGGCGCGAAGATCGGCCTCACGCACGAGGACTCGCGCCCCGACTACCCGGCGCCCGAGCAGGCGCCGCCGCACGCGGCGAACGTGGTGATCGTGCTGCTCGACGACGCCGGCTGGGCGGTGTCGAGCGCGTACGGGGGGCTCTGCCGGATGCCGACGGCGGAGCGGCTCGCTCGCGAAGGGCTGCAGTACTGCGCGTTCCACACGACGGCGCTGTGCGCGCCGACGCGCGCGGCGCTGCTCACCGGCCGGAACCACCACTCCGCCGCGACGGGTGTCGTGGCCGAGATGGCGACCGGCTATCCCGGCTACTCGGGGATGATCCCGCGGAGCTGCGCGATGATCTCGGAGATCCTGTCGCAGAACGGCTGGGCGACGGGCTGGTGGGGCAAGAACCACAACGTGCCCGATGGTCACACGAGCGCGGCCGGGCCGTTCGACCACTGGCCGAGCCGGCGTGGCTTCGACTACTTCTACGGGTTCGTCGGCGGCGAGACGGATCAGTTCTATCCCGCGCTGTATCGCGACACGACGCCCGTCGCGCCGCCGAGGACACCGGAGGAGGGGTATCACCTCACCACGGACCTCGCGGACGACTGCATCGCCTGGATGCGCCGCCAGAAGGCGATCGCGCCGGAGCGACCGCTGTTCGTGCACTTCGCGCCCGGCGCCGTCCACGGCCCGCACCAGCCGCCGCTCGCGTGGCGCGGCCGCAACGCGGGGCGGTTCGACATGGGCTGGGACCGCTGCCGCGAGCTCGTCCACGCGCGCCAGCTCGAGCTCGGCGTCATCCCCCCCGCAACGCGCCTGACGCCGCGCCCCGCGGAGCTGCCGGCCTGGGACTCCTTCGGTCCGGAGGAGCGGCGGCTCTTCGCGCGCCAGATGGAGAACTTCGCCGACTTCCAGGAGCACACCGACTTCGAGGTCGGCCGCCTCGTCGAGGCGCTCGAGGCGCTCGGCGAGCTCGAGAACACGCTCTTCCTCTACATCCTCGGCGACAACGGCTCGAGCGCGGAGGGGAGCCTCCACGGCACGATCAACGAGACGGCGTCGATGAGCGGCGTCGAGCCGCCGCTCGCGCAGACCCTCGCGCGCATCGACGAGATCGGGCTCCCCGGGACCTGGCCGCACTACGCCGTGGGCTGGGCGTGGGCGGGCGACACTCCGTACCAGTGGGTGAAGCAGGTCGCCTCGCACTTCGGCGGGACGCGCAACGGCCTCGTCGTGAGCTGGCCCGCGTGGATCGCGGATCGCGGCGCGAAGCGGTTCCAGTTCCACCACGTCGTGGACGTGGTGCCGACCCTGCTCGAGGTGGCCGGGATCGCGGAGCCGGCGATGGTCGACGGCGTGACGCAGAAGCCGATCGAGGGCGTCAGCATGGCCTACACGTTCGACCGGCTGAACGCGGACGCGCCCACCCGCAAGGAGACGCAGTACTTCGAGATGCTCGGCAATCGCGGCATGTACCGCGACGGCTGGTTCGCGGCCTGCCGCCACGGACGGCTCCCGTGGGAGACGAGCGGCAGCGCCGACTTCGCCGAGGACCGCTGGGAGCTGTACGACCTGCGCGACGACTTCAGCCAGGCCGAGGACCTCGCGGCGCGCCATCCGGAGAAGCTGCGCGAGCTGCGGGACCTGTTCCTCGCCGAGGCCGCGAAGCACGGGGTGCTGCCGCTCGACGACCGCTTCGTGGAGCGGTCCGATCCGTCGCTGCGCCCCGGGTTCTTCACCGGGCGGACCCGGCTGGTGCTCGATCCCGGCCTCGTGCGGCTGCCGGAGGGCAGCGCGCCGCGGACGGCGAACGTGGACCACGTCCTCACGGTCATGGCCGAGCTCCCGGAGGGCGGCGCGGAAGGCGTCCTCGCCTGCATGGGCGGGGACTGCTCTGGGTGGACGCTGTTCGTCGACGGCGGCCGGCTCCGCTACCACTACAACCGCTTCGACTACGATCGGTACGACGTCGTCTCCGACGCGCCGCTCCCGGCCGGCCGCGTGGAGCTGCGCCTCGAGTTCCGGTGCGACGATCCGCGCAAGCGGGGAGGCGGCGCGACGGTGCGGCTCCTCTGCGACGGCCGCGTCGTCGGCGAGGGGCGGGTCGAGAAGCAGGTGACCGGCAGGTTCGGGGAGTGCTTCGACGTGGGGCAGGACTCGCTCTCGCCGGTGTGGGGCGGCTACCGCGATCGCCTCCCGTTCCGGTTCACGGGGATCATCCAGCGCGTCCACCTCGAGCTCGGCGAGGCGGCGGAGCCGACCGCGGCGGAGCGGCTCGAGGAGCAGATCCGGTTCGACTGATGGCCGCGCCCGCGACAGCGGCGTTCCATGTCCTCGCCAAGCCGGCGGGTGCGAGCTGCAACCTCGACTGCAAGTACTGCTTCTACCTCGAGAAGGAGCGGCTCCATCCGGGCTCGACGTTCCGGATGTCCGACGAGGTCCTCGAGGCCTTCGTGCGGCAGCGGCTCGAGGCGGGGCGGGACGGCGCCGTCACCATCGCGTGGCAGGGTGGCGAGCCGACGCTGATGGGCCTCGACTTCTTCCGGCGGTCGATCGCGGTCGAGCAGCGGTACCGGCGCCCCGGCACCACGGTCGAGCACGTGCTCCAGACGAACGCCACGCTGCTCGACGACGAGTGGTGCGCGTTCCTCGCCGAGCACGACTTCCTCGTCGGAGTCTCCATCGACGGCCCGCGCGCGCTGCACGACGCCTTCCGGGTGGACAGGGGCGGCGGTCCGACCTTCGATCGCGTGATGCGCGGCGTGCGGCTCCTGCGCGCCCGCGGCGTCCGCCTCAACGCGCTCGCCGCGGTGCACGCCGCGAACGCGGCGTACCCGGTGGACGTGTACCGCTTCCTGAAGGAGGAGGTGTCGCCGTTCATCCAGCTCATCCCCATCGTCGAGCGGGACGAGGCGAAGGGCGCGGGCGCGGTGACCGCGCGCTCCGTGCGCGCCGAGGACTACGGCCGGTTCCTCGTCGAGATCTTCGACGAGTGGATCCGCGAGGACGTCGGCGACGTGTTCGTGCAGGCGTTCGACGTGGCGCTCGAGTCGTGGGTCCTGGGCCGCTCTTCGCTCTGCGTGTTCGCGGAGACGTGCGGCGACGCCGTCGTGCTCGAGCACCGCGGCGACGTCTACTCGTGCGATCACTTCGTCGACGGCGCGCACCGCCTCGGCGACGTGCGGGAGACGCCGCTCGCCGAGCTCGTGGCGTCGGACCGGCAGCGCAGGTTCGGGAGCGACAAGCGCGACACCCTCCCGGACTACTGCCGCCGCTGCGACGTCCGGTTCGCCTGCCACGGCGGCTGCCCCAAGGACCGGTTCGCCGAGACGCCGGACGGCGAGCCCGGGCTCAACTACCTCTGCGCGGGGTACCGGACGTTCTTCCGGCACGTGGATGGGCCGATGCGGGCGATGGCCGCGCTCCTCCGCGCCGGCCGGCCGGCGGCGGACGTCCGGAGAGCTTTCGCGGAGGTGGCGCGCTCGCACGCTTGAAGAGTTGGGCGAGAGCCCGTGCTCGGACTCGAGCTGCGCGCGCACGCCGGCTCGCGCGGCCGCGGGTATCGCGAGATCGCCACGAGCCACTGACTCGACTCGGATCGAGCTCTTCAGGATACGGCGCGGGCGCCGGATGGAGGCTCGGGTCAGCAGGAGGTCGAGGCGGCGAGCTTCTCCTGGATCTTGCGGTCGAACCGCGCGCGATCGATGACGAACCGCTCGTGCGTGCCCTCGCAGATCGCGTCGACCCCGTCGTGCGCACGCACCGAGAACGTGAGCCGCCGGCCCTCCACCTTGGTCACCGCGACGTCGACGGTGACCGTGAATCCGGGCGGCGTCGCCGCGCCGTGGGTGACCCAGATGCCCGTGCCGACCGACTGCTCGCCGCCATCGAGGTGCGGCTGCATCGCTTCGATGCACGCCCACTCCAAGAGCCCGACCATGAACGCCGTCGCGAAGACCTGGGGCATCTCGACGAACCGCGGAGACTCCGGAAAGACGTGGGGGACGGTCTTGGTCTCTGGCACCTGGTATCTGAACGTCAGCGACACGCCGGGGGCGAGGGTGCTCTTCATTCGGTGGTTCCTCCGCTCGATGACGTCGAGAGGCGTCCCGCGCGAACGAAGAGATGCCAGGTGATGATTCGCTTCGCCCGGAGGCCCACGCCTCTCGCAGCGCCGGCGTGACGAGCGCCACGGGGTCTTCGCCGTTCTTCCGGCGATAGGCGCTCACCGCGGACCAGGTGCCCAGGTACCCGACGAACCGGTCGAGGCTCCAGGACTCCTCGATCGCGAGGGGCGGCGCGGCGAGCTCCGGCCAGGGGAACGGCAACGTCCGGTACCCCGCGTCGACGTGGGCGCGCTCCGGCGGCCAGAATGGGCCGAGCGTGGCGCGGTACAGCCCTTCGACGACCGCGTCCACGGCGGGATCGACACGGCAGAGGGCGTACGTGAACGCGGCGAAGATCGCGCCCGGACGCGCGATGCGCGCCAGCTCGGGATGCAGCCGCGCTGGAGCGAACCAGTGCAGGGCTTGCGCCGCCACGACGAGATCGGCGCTCGCGCTCGGGAGCTCCGTCGCCTCCGCCGGCGCGACCCGGTAGGTCACCCTCGGGTGCGCGGCGGCGTGGGCGATCTGCGCTGCGCTCGGGTCGAGCGCGATCACCTGGTCGAAATGCCGAGCGAGCGCGACGGACGCCTGACCGGTTCCGCAGCCGAGATCGACCGCGCGCTCCCGGCGGGGCGCAGCCGAGGCGAGCCAGTCGAAGAGCGCCGGCGGGTATCCGGGCCGAAAGGCCTGGTAGCTCGCAGCGACCCCGGAGAAGTGATCCTTGAACGTCTCCGCCATCCCGCGCCTCCCGACGCCAACCTAGGCGCCCGGCCGTGCATCGCGCCAATATATCGTTTGTATCCATGCGATAACGTAGCGCGATGGAGACGCCATGGACCTCCGGCACGTACTTCGTCGAGATCGTCCGCCGGGGCGGCTTCACGCGCGCCGCCGACGCGATCCGCGTGGCGCAGCCCGCCCTCAGCTCCGCGATCCGGAACCTGGAGGCGGAGCTGGGCGTCAGGCTCCTCAACCGAGGAGGGCGCCAGGTCACGCTCACTCCCGACGGGCGTGCGTTCCTGGCGCACGCGGAGGAGATCCTGAGCCGCGTTCGGGGACTCGAGCTGGAGATGCAGGAACGGCAAGGACTCGTGCGCGGTGAGCTGGTCGTGGCGCTCCCGGCGATGCTCGCGACGTACGCCTTCCCCGGCGTGCTCTCGGCCTTCCGAGTTCGCCACCCGCGCCTCCGCCTCGCCGTCGAGACGGGCGGGGCGCGCACCATCGAGCACCGGATCGCGGCGGGCGCCGTCGATGTCGGGATCGTGGCTCGCGACGGCGTACGCGAGGACCTGGTCTACCGTCGCTTGCTCCGGGACGAGGTCGTCGCGTGCGTCGCCCGAGGACACCCGCTCGCGGGCCGCCGGAGCCTCTCCGTCGAGCAGCTCGCGAAGGAGCCGCTCCTCCTGTTCGGACCGGGGTTCTTCCAGCGGGACCTCGTGCTCGCCGCGATCGAGGCGCGCGGCCTGAAGGCGCAGATTGCGCTCGAGTCCGACCTGGTCCCGCTGCTCCTCGACGCGGCCTCGCGCGGCGGGGGAATCACGACCGTCCTGCGGATGGCGGCCGAGTCCGAACCTCGCGTGATCCCGCTGTCGCTCAGGCCAGCCGTCTTCATCGAGGCGGGGATCGCCTGGAAGGCGGGAGCGTACCTGTCCAGGGCGGCCCGCGCGTTCGTCGAGTTCGTGCTCGAGGCCGAGCTCCCGGGAGCCGAGACCTGATCAGGCCGCGGTGATCGGATGACCTTCCGCCAGGCGGAACTTCGCTGCCGTCCCGGTGCCCCGGCGGCGCGCCCGGCCGAGGACGAGCCACGCGCCGAGCAGCAGCTCACCCGCCGCGAGCGCCTTCGCCTTCGCAGTGGGCTTGCGCAGCTTGACGAGCGACCTTCCCCAGAAACGGACCCAGCCCTTGCGGTCCACGAGCTGCCACGCCGCGTCCGCCACCGACGCGAGCCCGAGCAGACGCACGATCATGGTCGCACCCCTCCTTGGCAGGAAGATATGTGCGGAGGCCGTGCCGGGCCGGCGTACCCGCCGGGGGACTACGCCGGCCGGGGCGGCGGGCAGACCCTTCTTCGGTGGGACTCTTCCGTCGGGGGAGTCCCCGCTACGTTTGGTAGGCTCCCGACGCCACCTTGGGGGGCGTCGCGACCCGCGCGTAGCTACTACGGAGGCGCACCATCATGGAAAACGAGCGTGTCCAGACCGGCGTGCGCGGTCTCGACCCGATCCTGAACGGTGGGTTGATACGAAACTCCTTGTATCTGCTGAAAGGCGCACCTGGGACGGGGAAGACCACGATCGGCCTGCAGTTCCTGCTCGAGGGCGCGAGACGCGGCGAGAAGTGCCTGTACCTGGGCCTGTCGGAGACGAGGGGGCAGGTCGACGCGCTCGCGAGCTCGTTCGGCTGGAGCACGGACGGCGTCGAAGTCCATGACATGCGTCGGCGGGGAGAAGCAGAGCAGCAGCGCGGCGCGTACACGGTGTTCAGCCCTCACGAGGTGGAGCTGGAGGAGATCTCGAAGGAGATCCTGGCGCAGGTCGATCGCGTTCAGCCGAGCCGGTTGGTCCTCGACTCCCTGTCGGAGATCCGCCTGCTCGCGGACGACTCGTTCCGTTACCGTCGCGCGCTGCTGAGGCTGGGCGACCAGATCGCCGGCAGGAACTGCACCGGGCTCCTCATCGACGTCGACACCGAACCTGGGCAGGGAGTCGTCGCCGAGACACTGGTCAGCGGGGTCCTGGAGCTCGAGCAGCTCTCCCCCGACTACGGTGGCGATCGACGTCGGCTCCGCGTCCGGAAGCTGAGGGCGTCACAGAGCGTCGGCGGCTACCACGACATGGAGATCGGCGCAGGAGGCGTGCACGTCTTCCCGCGGCTCGTCGCCTCGCAACACCGCACGATGCACTCGAGCAGCGAGGTCCTCAGCGGGATCGCGGAGCTCGACAGGCTCCTCGGGGGCGGCCTCGACCGGGGCACGAGCACCGTCCTCGTCGGCCCCGCGGGAACGGGTAAGTCGACGATCGCGGCGCAGTTCGTGGCCCGTGCCGCGTCGCGCGGCGAGAAGGGTGCGATCCTGTGCTTCGACGAGAGCCCGACGAACCTGCTCATCCGGACGACCGGGCTCGGTATACCGCTGCGGAGCCACGTCGAAGCCGGAACCGTGGAGGTGCGCGCCGTCGACCCGGCCGAGATGAGTCCGGGGCAGCTGTCCGACAGCGTCCGGCAGCTGGTCGAGGAGGATCATCGCATCGTCGTGCTCGACAGCTTGAACGGCTACATCAACGCGATGCCCGGGGAGCGGTTCCTCGCAGCGCATCTTCACGAGCTGCTCGCGTATCTCTCGGAGAAGGGCGTCGCCACGCTGCTCACGCTGGCGCAGCACGGGTTCGTTGCCTCCTCGGAGTCGCCGTTCAACATCAGCTACATCGCGGACACCGTCTTGCTGTTCCGGTACTTCGAGGTCGCCGGCGAGGTCCGGCAGGCGCTCTCGGTCGTGAAGAAGCGGACCGGGGGTCACGAGCGGACGATCCGCGAGCTGCGCTTCGAGCCATCCGGCGTGGTCGTCGGCGAGCCGCTCCTCAAGTTCCAGGGAATCTTCTCCGGGATACCGCAGATCCTCGATCCCGACGCGCTGCGAGCAAAGCGTGGCTCCTCTGAGCGATGACGCGACGGAACGGCGCGTCCTGATCCTCGCCCCCACGGGCAGGGACGCGGACATGATGTCCGAGCAGCTCGCGGCCGGTGAGTCGCTGCAGTGCACGAGCTGCCAGGACGTCGACCGGCTCGTCCAGGAGATGAGGCGCGGGGCAGGGGCCGTCGTCGTCGCTCAGGAAGGGCTGAACGACGGCGGCACGGAGCCGTTGCTGTCGGCGCTCGACGCGCAGGAGCACTGGTCGGACCTGCCGATCCTGCTCTTGACGTTCCCGCTGTCGAGGCGGGCGCCTCACGCGCATCCGGCGGTTGCGCTCCTGGAGCGCGCGAACGTCATGCTCCTGCAACGACCGTTGCCGGTTCCCCTGTTCCTGAGCGCGGTCCGCTCGGCGGTTCGAGCGCGACGCCGGCAGTATCAGATCCGCGACCTGCACCACGAGCTCGAGCGCGCGGTCCAGCTCGGCGAGCTGTTCGCGAGCATCCTCGGTCACGATCTCCGGACGCCGCTCGCTGCCATCAAGCTCTCGGCAGACGCCATCGTGCGAGGTTCACAAGATCCGGCGGCGCTTCGTCCTGCCGGCCGCATCCTGAACTCCGCCGAGCGGATGGCCCGGATGATCGAGCAGCTGCTCGACTTCGCGCGCGTGCGGCAGGGCAGCGGGATCGAGCTGCAGCTTCGTCCTGCCCACCTCGACGACATCGCCCGCCCGGTGCTCCAGGAGATCGAGGCAGCGAACCCGCACGCCACCATCGAGGTCCGCGGGTCCGGGGACCTGTCCGGTGAATGGGACCCGGACCGCCTTGCACAGGTTCTATCGAACCTCGCTGCGAACGCGGTGCAGCACGGAACGAGGGGGACGACGACGACGGTCGAGCTGGAGGGTACGGACGGCGGGCTGGTTCGGGCACGGGTCCGGAACTTCGGGACCATCTCCAGCGACGTGCTCCCGACACTGTTCGAGCCGTTCAGGCGGACCGCTTCGAGCGCCACCCGCGAGAGAGGACTCGGCCTGGGGCTGTTCATCGCGCGGGAGATCGTCCGCGCTCACGGGGGAGACATCTCCGTCCGCACGCCGGAGAGCGACCTCACGGTCTTCGAGGTGATCCTCCCACGCCGGGCTCGGCCCGTCCCGACCGGCGTGGTCGCTGCGAAGTAGGCCGGCGAACGTTTGCCTCGGCCGGCTCCGCCAGGCCGGGGTCCGAGGCGGCCGCCGCGGGCCCGCACCTCGGGGCGACGTCGGGCGGCTCGTCCGCCGGGGGCGCGCCGGCGCCCGCGCGTGGCCAACCTTCGCACGGGCACATGCGCGTGGCGGCGGGCGAGCGAGGGGGTGCGGGAGAGCGCCCGGGGCTGGCGGGCGTCGTCGCGCGGAACATCTCGGTGCTGCTCGCCCGCCGGCGCGAGGAGGAGCAGAGCGAGCGGCGGCGCGACCGGGTCGCGGCGGCGATCGGGCGCTTCTCGGGGTCCATGACCTTCGTCTGGATCCACCTCGCCGTCGTCGCGCTCTGGATCGCGGTGAACGCAGGGCTCGTGCCCGGCGTACCCCGGTTCGACCGCGACTTCGTGAAGCTCGCCACCGCCGCCTCCGTCGAGGCGATCTTCCTCTCCACCTTCGTGCTCATCATGCAGAACCGCATGGCGGCGGTGGCGGAGAAGCGCGCGGACCTGGATCTGCAGATCAGCCTGCTCTCCGAGCACGAGGTGACGCGCCTGGTGCGGCTGGTCGCGGCGATCGCGGCGCGCATGGGGATCGAGGACGCCCAGGCAGAGGACCTCGCGGAGCTGGAGCGCGACGTGAGGCCGGAGGCCGTCCTCAACGAGATGGAGCGCGTCCAGGAGCAGGGCGTCCCGGATGACCCGCCCCCGGCCGCGGCGCCGCCCGGCGGGCCGGCGGGAGGGGCCCGGAGGGAATGACCGGCGGCACCCGGGGCGTTCCGGACCGGTGACCGCCCCTCACCCTCCGAGGCGCCGTGCGGGCCTGCGGCGTGCGACCGAGTTTCTCGACCCCGCCCGCGGCGCCATCTCCGCCATCCTCGCCATCGCCATCGCGCTGGCGGCGCTGAACGCCGCCGAGCCGCTGGCGCTCCGCCACGTCTTCGACGGGCTCGCCGGTGGCCACGCGGCGCGCGGGTTCGCGGAGGGCGTCCTCGCCCTCGTCGTGCTGGGCCTGCTGCGCGAGGCGCTGCAGGGCGTCTCCAACTGGCTCACCTGGCGCACGCGGATCGGCATCCACTTCAGGCTGACCGAGGCGACCGTCGAGCGGCTGCACCGGCTGCCCCTCACCTTCCACCGAGCGGAGGGGGTCGGCGCGGTGATGACGAGGCTCGATCGCTCCATCCAGGGGCTCGTGGGCGCGCTCTCCGAGATCGCCTTCAACGCGGTGCCCGCCGCCGTCTACCTCGCGCTCTCCGTCGCGGTGATGGCGCGGCTCGAGTGGCGTCTCGCGCTGCTCGTCCTCGTCTTCGCTCCGGCGCCCGCGCTCATCGCGCGGCTCGCCGCCCCCATGCAGACGCGCCGCGAGCGGAGCCTGCTCCAGCGCTGGGCGCGCATCTACTCGCGGTTCAACGAGGTGCTCTCCGGGATCGTGACGGTGAAGAGCTTCACGATGGAGGCCGCCGAGAAGAAGCGCTTCCTCGACGAGGTCAACTCGGCGAACGAGGTGGTCATCCGCGGCGTGGGGGTCGACTCGGGCGTGGGCGCGGCCCAGAACCTCGTGCAGATCGCGGCGCGCGTCGCGGCGCTCGCCCTCGGCGGCGTGCTCGTCGCGCGCGGCGAGGTGACGGTCGGCACGCTCGTCGCCTTCCTCGGGTACGTGGGCGGCCTCTTCGGCCCGGTGCTCGGCCTCTCCGGCATCTACAAGACCGTCAACACCGCGCGCGTCTCCGCGGAGGAGGTGTACGGCATCCTCGACGCGCACGACCACCTCGGCGACGCGCCGGACGCGCGCGAGGTGATCGGGCTGCGCGGAGACGTCGAGTGGAGCGGCGTCCGCTTCGCCTACGAGCCGGAGGGTCCGCCGCTCCTCGACGGGATCGACCTGCGCGTGCGCGCGGGCGAGCGGCTCGCCATCGTGGGCCCCTCGGGCTCGGGCAAGTCCACCCTCGTGGCGCTCGTGCAGCGGTTCTACGATCCCACCGAGGGCGTCGTGCGCGTGGACGGCATCGACGTGCGCCGGCTGAAGCAGGTCTCGCTCCGCAAGCAGATCGCGGTCGTCTTCCAGGACTCCCTCCTCTTCAACGAGTCGGTGCTCGCCAACATCGCGTACGGCCGGCCGGGCGCCTCGCGCGCCGAGATCGAGCAGGCGGCCCGCGACGCCAACGCGCACGAGTTCATCGAGCGTCTGCCCGACGGGTACGACACCGTCGTCGGCGAGCGGGGCAGCCGCCTGTCGGTCGGCGAGCGGCAGCGCGTCGCCATCGCCCGCACGCTCCTCAAGGCGCCGCCGATCGTGATCCTCGACGAGCCCACCTCCGCGCTGGACGCCGAGTCGGAGCAGCTCGTCCAGCAGGCGCTCGACCGCGCCACGCGCGGCCGGACCACGCTCGTCATCGCGCACCGGCTGTCCACCGTCGTCGACGCCGACCGGATCGTGGTGCTGCGCGAGGGGCGCATCGTCGAGGAGGGCCGGCACGCGGACCTCCTCGCGCGCGGCGGCTACTACGCGAGCCTCGTCGAGAAGCAGGCGCGCGGGCTCCTGCCCATGGCGGCGTGAGCGGCGTGACGACACGACGTCTCCACTGCACCGGGCCGCGCTCCGCCGCGGCCGCGATGCTCGCCGCCGCGCTCGCGCTCGGCTGCGCGCGGGCGCCGGTCCGGCCGGGCGCGGACGCTGCCGGCGGCCGCGAGGCCGCCGTGAACGGCGTGGTCGAGCTGCGGCTCGCCGTCCCCGCCGGCGCGCCGGTGCGCGCCGAGGTGCTCGCCCCCTCCGGCGCGCGAATCCACGTGCCGGCGTTCCCGGTCCCGGGGGGCTGGGCGGCGCGGTTCCGGCCCCGCGAGCCGGGGCGCCACCGCTGGGTGGCCCGCTCCGGCGAGGGCGCGGCCGCCGCCGAGGTGGCGCGCGGCGAGGTGATGGCGGAGGACCGCGGGCTGGCGGGGCAGGTGATCGTCTCGGGCGGCACGCTCCGGACCGAGGACGGCCGCCCCTTCCGCCCGCTCGGCGAGAACCGCTTCAACGTCTACGACCCCACCTGGTCGGACGGCCTCTCCCCCGCGGACTACGTCGCGCGCATGGCGGCGGACGGGATGAACGCGCTGCGCGTGTTCGTCTTCACCGCATGCGGCCGGGCGGGCACGATGCCGAACCCCGGCTGCCTCGAGCCCGTGCTCGGCGCGTTCGACGAGGCCGCGGCGGCGCGCTACGACGCGATCTTCGCGGCGGCGGAGGCGCACGGCGTGAAGGTCGTCCTCTCCGTCTTCGCGATCGGGTTCACGCCCGGCGACGCGTGGAAGGGGTGGGAGGAGAACCCTTACTCCGCCGCGCGCGGCGGGCCCGCGGCGGGGAACACCGACTTCTTCCTCGACCCCCGCGCCCGCGAGGCGGCGCGCGCGCGGCTCCGCTACGTGCTCGCACGCTGGGGCGCGTCGCCCGCCCTGCTCGCGATCGACCTCCTGAACGAGCCGGAGTGGGACGGCGCCATCCCGGAGGATCACTGGATCCCCTGGGCGGAGGACCTCGCGCGCACCTGGCGCGCGGAGGACCCGTACGGCCACCCGGTCACCGCGGGCCCGGTGGGGCTCCACTGGAACGTGGAGGAGGACGAGCGCGCCTGGTGGGCGTCCGCCGCCTGCGACATCGTCCAGTGGCACCGCTACGGCCCGGACGTGCACGACGTGCACGACCTCGCCGAGGCGCTCGTCGAGACGACGCGCGACACGGCGCGCTACGGGAAGCCGGTGCTGATCGGCGAGTTCGGCTGGGGCGGCGATGCGAAGCCCGAGCACGACCACACGCACGTCGGGATCTGGGCGGCGACCTTCGCCGGCGCCGGGGTGCTCTCCCACTCCGCGCCGCCCTTCACCGAGGACTCGGACGAGCCGATGACGCCGGCGCGGGCGCGCCACTTCCGCACGCTCGCGGCGTTCCTGCGCCGCGCGGAGGCGCGGGGGCCGCTCGCGCCCGCGCCCGAACCCGCGGTGCGGCGCGCGCCCGGCCTGCGGGCGCTCGCGCTCGGAGGCGAGCGGGCCGCCGCGGTGTGGCTCCTCGCTCCCCGTCCCGGCTACGGGGGGCGCGTGAAAGGGGCGCGCCTGACGCTCGCCGGGATTGCGCCCGGCCGCTGGCGCGTCACCTGGGTCGAGGACGTCTCCGGCGAGGTGATCGCGGTCGAGGAGCGGGACGCGTCCGGCCCGCTCCCGCTGGACGTGCCGCCGTTCGCGCGCCACGTCGCCGCCCTCGTGGAGCGGATCGAGTAGGGACGGCGCTCCCGGTGCAGGGAGCGGCCGCCGTACCTAGCGTCTGGCGAGGGCGCCGCGCGCGCGGTGCCCGTGGCGCGCGCTGCGCGCGCGAGGGTGCGGGAATGGCGAACAAGACGACGACCGATCACGAGGAGATCCGCCGCTGGGTCGAGGAGCGCGGCGGGTGGCCCGCCGAGGTGCGGGGGACCGAGCGCGCCGGGGAGGAGACCGGGATGATCCGGATCGACTTCCCGGGCTGGTCCGGCGAGGGGAAGCTCGCGCGGATCGGGTGGGACGAGTGGTTCCGGAAGTTCGACGAGTCCGGGCTCGCCTTCATCTACCAGGACACGACCCGCGGCGGGGAGCGGAGCAACTTCAACAAGCTGGTCGCGCGTGAGACCGCCGCGGCGCGATCGCGCGGGGAGAGCAAGGCCTCCCGGAAATCGGCGCGCGGTGGCAGCCGAGGCCGGGCCGGCGCGCGGCCGGCGGGGTCGCGCGCGGGCGCGGCCCGCGACCGGAAGGCGGGAGCCGGAGCCGGGACGCGGAAGGCGGGGGCGGCCCGCAGCCGGAAGGCGGGAGGCCGGACGCCGAAGGTGGGGGGTCGCAGCGCCGCATCCTCGCGCGGAGGCGCGAAGCGCGCGACCGCGGGGCGCGCCGCGCGGAAGGCGCCGGCACGGACGGCGGCGCGGAGCTCGGGGCGGCGCGGCGGCGCGGCGCGCCGGTCGTCGGCCGCGGGCTCGAAGTCCCGCGGCGGGTCGTCCTCGCGCGGCGGGTCGCGCGGAGGCGGGCGCGGGCGCGGGCGCTAGGGCGAGCCGCCTCGGCGGGCGCGCCCGCATCGGTCTGCGGGGGCGCGGGGACGACCCTGCGCCGCCGGCTCGGAGCGCCCCGGATCAGGCATAGCGCCGGGTCATGGTCGCGCAGAACTCGGCGTACTCCTCGATCCGCTGCGGCGGAGAGGTGTGGTGCGCCTCCAGGCCGCGATGCTCCGGCGTGAAGCAGTAGGTGAGCGTCACGTCGAAGGGCTCGAGCGCCTTCATCTGCCGGTCGAACCAGGCGAGCGCGTTCGGGCAAAAGGAGTCCGCCCAGGAGAGGCCGGTGCGGAGCTTCCGCACCCCGAGCTCCTTCATCCAGCGCACCGCCGCCTCGAGGCGGTGATCCTCGAAGTGGAACCACTGGCACAGGCCGAGGTCGGGGACGAAGTCGCCGAAGGCGCGCAGCGCCGGCTTGGGCGTGCCGTCCTCGCGGATGAGCCCCATGTAGAAGTGCCGGTAATAGGACGAGCCCTCCGCCTCGCGGTGACGCGTCGTGGCGGGCCAGGCGCGCGGGAGGTCCATGAGGCTGTACCAGTGCACGCGCGGCGCCTTGCCGAGGACGAGCGCCGCCGTCCGGCGGAGCCCCCACTCCTGCACCTCCTCGGCGCCGAAGGAGGAGACGCCCACCTCGGAGATCCAGACGGGGAGGGGGACGACGACGCGCACCTCCTCGAGCCGCGCCGGCCACTCGTGGATCTGCCAGTGGTTCCAGTCGAGCGGGAACCCGTGCACCGCGACGGCGTCCACCTCCTCGAGCGCGCCGTGCGAGGCGAGGAGCGCGAAGAAGGCCGGGTCGATGGGCGAGGTGCCGCCCAGGACGCGCGTGAGCCCAGGCGCGACCGCGCGCACCGCGGCGCCGGCGACCCGCGCCATCGCCGAGAACGTCCTCCACTCGGGATCGAGGTGGAAGTTCCAGTGAGAGAGGTTGTTCGGCTCGTTCCAGAGCATCACCGCCTCGATCACGGCCGCATCCCCTCCGCCGGGTAGACCGCCCCGGCGCGCGCCGTGCGCTCCGTCACGCGGCACACGTAGATCTCGCTGCTCGGGACGGGCTCGGGCGCGAACCCCGCGCTCCGCAGCATCGCCTCGACACAGGGCCGGTTCGGCACCCACCAGTTGGTCCAGTCGCCGGCGTACTCGTGCTCGACGAAGTGCAGCTTCGGCCACGAGGGGTGGTCGAAGATCTCCGTCTCGGAGAACGGGTAGTCCGGCGCCACCTGCAGCCGTCCCTGCGCGCCGCGGATCATCGACTGGAAGACGAGCGTGTCGCGGGCGACGTGCTCGCGCACGAGGTCGAGCGCGAGCAGCGGGTGGCGGAGGTGGTAGAGCACGCCCATGAACAGCACCACGTCGAACTTCTCGCCGAGCCGAGCGACGTCGTAGACGGAGAGCTCGCGCCACTCGACGTCGAGGCCGCTCACCTCCGCGGCGAGCCGCGCCTGCGCGAGGTAGCGGGGATCCGAGTCCACCCCCACCACGCGGGCCGCGCCGCGGCGGGCCATTTCCAGCGAGAAGAAGCCGGCGTTGCAGCCGATGTCCAGCACCGTCCGGCCGTCGAGCCGCTCGGGCAGCACGTGCGACACCCGCTCCCAGGCGACGGCCGGGTAGTCGCCCAGGAAGTGCTGCGGCGCCGTCTTCACGCCGTCGAGGTCGAGGTTGTGGAACCAGGGTCCGAGCGCCTGGACCCGCGCCTCGATCTCCTGACGCGACAGCGAGCTTCGGTTCATCTTTGCCTCCCCGGGTCGGGGGCGTGGGCCAGGGCCTCGCCCGCGAGGCGCGCATGGATGGAGAGCAGCTGGTCGACCCGGTGCGCGCAGGTGTGGCGCGCGCGGATGGCCGCGAGGCCGCGCGCGCGGAGCGAGGCCGCGAGCGCGGGATCCTCGAGCACGGCGCGCAGGTGGGCGCGCATCTCGTCGCCGGTGCGGGCGACGAGGAAGTCCTCGCCCGGGGCGAAGAGCCCCTCGGCGTCCTCCCACGGCGCGGAGGCGAGCGGGATCCCGCAGGCGAGCGCCTCGAACGGGCGGATGGTGGGGATGCCGCGCAGGGCCCGGGCGTACGGGCCGCGCGGCACGTGCACCGTCACGCGGTGGCGCGCGAACACCTCTGGGACGCGGTGGTTCGGCAGGTACCGGCCGTACGCCGCGCCGGCCTGCGAGAGCGCGGCGAGCCCCTCCGGCGGGTAGCGCACGCCGTGCACGCGCGCGCGCAGGCGGAGCGCCTTCACCGGCTCGAGCAGGAACTCGGCGAGCTCGCGCGTCCGCTCGTCGTCCCCCCAGTTCCCCACGAAGACGAGGTCGCCCTCCGGCGGCGCCTCCAGCGGCCGGAACACCCGCACGTCCGCCGCCTCGTGCCAGGTGAAGGCGCGCCGCGCCCAGCCGCGCGCGACGTAGACCTCGCGCAGCGCCTCGCCGAAGGCGAGCACGCCGTCGTAGCCGGAGAGGTCGTAGGCCGCCATCTCCTCGGGGGCGGTGACGGCGCGGTGGTGCGTGTCGTGGAAGAGGAGCAGGTACGGCCGGCGCGAGCGCCGGCGGTGATCGCCGACGCGACGCACCACCTCGGGGTCGTTCCACTCGTGCACGAGGACGAGGTCCGCCCCGTCCACCGCCGCGTCGACGTCGAGCGTGGCGGGGTCGTAGCGCGCGACGTCGAGCGTCGGGTAGGCGCGGCGCGCGTCCTCGACCGCCGCCTGGCCGGCGTCGGCGACCAGGTTCAGGAGCGACCAGGCTCCGGCTGGCTCGAAGGCGCGCACCGCGTGGCCGCGCGCGACGAGCTCGGTCGCGACGCCCCGCAGGAAGTGGGCGTTCCCGTGGTTCCAGTCGGAGAGGAGCGAGTGGCAGAACGTCACGACGCGCACGGGACCGCCCCCTCCTCCGCCCGCGCGAGCAGGCCGCCGTACGTCGCGAGGTAGCGCTCCGCCATCCGCTCGCGCCCGAAGAGCAAGGCGCGCCGCCGCGCCTGGCGCCCGAGCTCGGCGCGCGCCGGCGCGTCGTGGACGATCCCCGCGAGCGTCGAGGCGAGCGCCTCCACGTCCCCGGGCGGGACGAAGGCCGCGGCGCCGAGCCAGACCTCACGGAGGCTCGGGACGTCGCCGAGCACCAGGGCGCAGCCGGCGAGCGCCGCCTCCAGCGCGGAGAGGCCGAAGGGCTCGTACCGTGCGGGGAGCGCATAGATCGAGGCGCGGCCGTACCACACGGCGAGCGCGTCGGGCGCGAGCCGTCCCAGGGGGCGCGCGTGGCGCGGCGCCGAGGCGCCGGGGTGGGCGAGGTCCGGGCTCATCTCATCGCCTGCGAGCAGCACCGGCCAGGCGAGGCGGCCTGCGGCCGCGTCGAGCGTGGCTGCCCCCTTCGCCTCGTCCCACAGCCGCGCGGCGCAGAGCACGAACGGCTCCTTCGGGCGCGGCGGGTAGCGCTCGGGGGCGCGGCCGTTCGCGATGACGAGCCCGCGCCGGACCTTGCCGTGGTGGCGCTCGAGGGCGCGGAGCATGGCCCGCGTCGGCGCCACCACCGCGTCGGCGCCGTCGAGCCCGCGGCGCACCTCGAGGCGGTAGCGGTCGAACGACGGCGGCGCGGGCGCGTGGCGCACCGCCTCGAACCAGGAGAGGACGCAGGAGTGGGCCACGACCACCTTCGGCACCCCGAACGGCAGCGCGCCGTGCGCGTAGCCGTTGAGGTGCACGACGTCCGGCCGGAACCGCCGCGCGATCGAGAGGAGCCGCTCTCCCTCCCGCGCGACGTCGTCCCAGGGATCCTGCATCCACTCGAGCTTGCCCGTCCCCTCGTGCACCTCGAGGCCGGGAACACGCGCCAGCTCCGCCCGCTGGTCCGCGGAGAGCGGGCGCCCCTGCGTCGCGAGCGCGACGGCGCAGCCGCGCTGCGCGAGCGCGGCGCAGAGCTCCGCCGCGTAGGCGAAGACGCCGCCCACGGTGTCCGCCGTCAGGAGGACGCGCGGCCCGCGGGCCGCGCCCCGGGGTGCCTCATCGTGCCCGCTCATAGATCGCGTCCAGCGCCTCCGCGACGCGGACGAGCCCCTCCACCTCGGCGTCGAAGCCGCGCCCGGCGGCGAGCGCCTCGGCGAAGGCCACGGCGGCGCGTCCCCCCCAGGCGTCGGGCGGCGTGGCGAGCACCTCGCGCGCCGTGCCGCGGTAGCGCTCGACCGTGAAGTCGTAGAACGAGCCGTCCACGTTGCGCAGTGCAGCGCCGCCTTCGGTGCCGTAGAACGCGGCCTCGATGGCGCAGGCGCGCCCGGCGGAGATGCGCCACGAGCAGGCGAGCTGCGCGGCGGTGCCGCCCTCGAGCAGGAGGAGCGCCTGCGCGCAGTCCTCCACGGCGTCGCGGCCGGCGAGCGGGGCGCCCTTCGAGGTGACGCGGCTCGCGACGTCGAGCACCTTCGGGAACCCCAGCACCCACAGGGAGAGGTCGACGAGGTGGATGCCGAGGTCCATCACGCAGCCGCCGCCCGACTGGCGGACGTCGTAGAACCAGGCCTTGTCCGGGCCGTAGGCGTTGTGGAAGGCCAGGTTCACCGCGTGGACGCGCCCGAGGGCCCCCTCCTGCACGAGGCGCCGCACCTCAGGGACGCCGCGCACGTGGCGGTAGGAGAGATCGACGGCGAGGAGCCGATCGGCCGCGCGCGCGGCGTCGACCGCGCGCCGGGCCTCCGCCGCGGTACGCCCGAGCGGCTTCTGGCAGAACACCGCGAGGCCGCGCTCGAGCGCGCGCACCGCCTGCTCCACGTGGAGCGCGCTCGGCGTGGCGATGACGATCCCGTCGAGCGGAAGGGCGAGGAGCTCGTCGAGCGACGCCGCGACCGCGCAGCCGGGCGCGGACTGCGCCGCCTCCCGCGCCGCGTCCCCGACGGGATCGGCGACCGCCGCCACCTCGGCGGCGCCGCTCTTCGCCACCGCCTCCATGCGGTGGCGGCCGATCCAGCCGACGCCGAGGAAGCCGAGCCGCGGGCGCGTCGCTGCCGCCCGTGCGGGCGCGGTGCTCATGGTCTCACGACCCCCTTCAGGAACCCGTCCGGCCGATCACGCAGCGCCGCGAACGCCTCTCCGATCGCCTCCAGCGGGAAGGCGTGCGTGACGAGCCGGGCGAGGTCGAGGGTGCCGTCGGCGACGGCCTCGGCCGCGCCTCGCATCGCGTCCATCATCACCTCGCGCCGCCGCTCGTGGCCGTTCACGACGTCGAGCCCCTTCCAGTTCCAGGCGCACAGGTCCACGGTGCGGAGCCCATCCTGGTGGAACCCCGCGACGACGAGCCGGCCGCTCTCGCGGACGAGGTCCGAGGCGAGATCGAGGGGCGCCTGCAGGCCCACCGCCTCGACCGCGACGTCGCACAGCGCGCCGCCGGTGCGCCGGCGGATCTCCTCGACGACCGCGCCGCGCTCGCCCCACGGCACCGGCTCCGCCCCGAGCGCCCCGGCGAGATCGAGCGCGAAGGGGCGCCGGCCCACGGCGAGGACGCGCGCTCCCGCGGCTGCGGCGAGGCGGGCCACCACCGCGCCGATGAAGCCGATCCCCACCACGGCCACTACGTCGCCGCGGACGATCCGCGCGCGCCGGAACACGTTCACGCCACAGGCGACCGGCTCGCCGGGAAACGGCAGATCCCCGAGCGCGGCGGGGACCGCGAGCGCGGCGGCGGCGTCCACGGCCTCGTACTCCGCGAAGGCGGCGCCGGAGAGGAAGGCGACGCGCGCCCCAGCGGTGAAGGCGCCCTCCGCGCCCGGGCCGGCGGCGACCACGCGCCCCCATCCTTCGTGCCCGGGCGCGCCCGGCGCGAGCGGGTAGGCGAACCACGGTCGCCCCTCGAAGACGGGCAGGTTCGAGCCGCAGATCCCCGAGCCGTCGACGGCCACGAGCACCTGGCCCTGCCCGGGCGCCGGCCGAGGCGCCTCTCGCACCTCGAAGCGGCCGGGTGCGGTCATCACCGCGGCGCGCATCCGCGCGGGCAGGGTGGCCCGCGAAGGCGCGGACGATACGGTCACGGCTGTGCCTCGGGGAGCGCGGCGCCGACGGGCGCGGGGAACGCCGCGCGGAGCCACGCGTGGAGCCGCCCGATCCCCTCCGCCACCGGCACCCGCGGGGCCCAGCCGGTGACGGCGCGCAGCTTGCTGGTGTCGGACACGTACCAGCGCTGATCGGCGACCCGCCAGCCGGAGAAGGTCACCTTCGGCCGCTCGCCGTCGAGGGCCTCGATGAGATCCACGAGCTCGAGCAGGGACAGGGTGTGGTCGGGCCCGCCCCCCACGTTGAACGCCTCGCCGGCGAGCTTCCGCGCGCCCCCGCGCGCGAGCAGGAAGGCGTCCACGAGGTCCTCGACGAAGAGCACGTCGCGCACCTGCCGGCCGTCGCCATAGATGGTGACGGTGTCGCCGCGCAGCGCGGCGCGGAGCAGGTGGGCGACCCAGCCCTGGTCCTCGTTCCCATGCTGGTGCGGCCCGTAGATGCAGCTCATGCGGAAGACGACCGCCGGCACGCCGAAGGTGCGCGCCCACTCGAGCACGTACTGATCCGCCGCGCCCTTCGAGCAGCCGTAGGGGCTGTGGAACTCGACCGGGCGCGCCTCGGAGACCCCGCGCGCGTACGGGGAGCCCGCGGGCGGACCGTAGCGGTCGCCGTTCCGGACGAGCGCGAGGTCTTCGAGCGCGCCGTACACCTTGTTCGTGGAGGTGAAGAGGAGCGGCGGCGGCTCGCTCCGCCCGCGCACCGCCTCCAGCACGTTGAGCGTGCCGCGGGCGTTCACCTCGAAGTCGCCGACCGGGTCCTCGAGGCTCGTCGTCACCGCGACCTGCGCCGCGAGGTGAAACACCGAGGTCGCCTCGCGCGCAGCGCGCGCCACCGCCGCCGCGTCGCGTACGTCGGCCCGCTCGAGGTCGATGCGGTCGCCGTGCTCCGCCTGCAGCCAGGCAAGGTTCCGCGCCACTCCCGGGCGGGAGAGATCGTCCAGCAGCAGGACGCGCTCCCCCGCGCGCGCCAGCCGGTCGGCGAGGTTCGAGCCGATGAACCCGGCTCCGCCGGTGATCAGCACGTGACCGCGCCCCCTCATCGCGACAACCCCATCTCGGCGAGGATCGCGCTCGCCTCCGCCACCTTGTCGTGCGCCACCTGGCCCGCGAGCCAGCCGCACAGCTCCGTGAGCCCCTCGTCGAACGCGACCTGCGGCTCGTACCCCAGCACCCGGCGGGCGAGGGAGACGTCCGCGAAGCAGTGGCGGATGTCGCCGGCGCGGTACCTCCCGGTGATCTCCGGGACGATCCGCTCCTCGCCCAGCGCCGTCGCGAGCCGCTCGGCGATCTCGCGCACCGTGAAGCTCCGGCCGCTCCCCACGTTCAGGGCGAGCCCCGCCGCCTCGGGCGCCTCCAGCGCGAGCAGGCACGCGCGGGCCACGTCCTGCACGTGGACGAAGTCGCGGCGCTGCAGCCCGTCCTCGTTCACGAGCGGCGGCCGGCGGTTGAGCAGCCGCGCGGCGAAGATGGCGAGCACGCCGGTGTACGGGTTCGAGAGCGCCTGGCGCGTGCCGTAGACGTTGAAGAACCGGAGCGCCGTGGTGGGGATCCCGTACGCGCGCCCCACCGTCAGGCAGAGCCGCTCCTGGTCGTACTTCGTGAGCGCGTACACCGACGGGAGCGCCGGCGCCTTGGTCTCGGGGGTCGGCACCGGCGAGAGCGGCTCGCCGCCGGGCCCGCGCACCTCCCACGAGCGCGCCCGGAGCTGCGCGTCGGTGCGCTCGCTGCCCTGCACGACCTCCCCCCCGGGACCGCGGTAGAGCCCCTCGCCGTAGATCGACATCGAGGATGCGACCACGAGTCGCTCCACCGGCCGCTTGATGAGCGCCTCGAGCAGGACCGCCGTACCGACGCCGTTCACCGAGACGTAGCGCTCCACCTCGTACATGGACTGGCCCACCCCGACGCGGGCCGCGAGGTGGACGACGGCGTCGACGCCCTCCAGCGCGCGGGACACGGCGTCCGGATCGCGCACGTCGCCGAGCAAGAGCTCGACGCCCTCGGAGAGGTAGTCGGGCCGGCGGGCGTTCTCCCCGTGCACCTGCGGCGAGAGATCGTCGAGCGCGCGCACGCGGTAGCCGCGCTCGAGGAGCTGGTCCGCGAGGTGCGACCCGATGAAACCGGCACCGCCGGTGACGAGGATCAGCTTTCCGTGCATGTGTGCGGTCCTCGGGAAAAGCTGTGCGGCGCGCGCCCAATCGGCAACCGAGCGGGTTCGTCGCCCGCGTCTCCGACCGTGCGGCGGTGACGGGCGAAAGGCGTGAGGTCGGGCGGAGATGCCCGGGCTGACGCAACGCCTACATTTCCTGCACGTGGCGCGGCCCACCCGACGGTCCGCCCACACGCACCGATGGACATCGCCTTCTTCGGCTCGAGCCTCGTCAGCGCCTACTGGAACGGCGCCGCCACCTACTATCGGGGGCTCCTGCGCGCGCTCGCCGCGCGCGGCCACCGCGTCACGTTCTACGAGCCCGACGCGTACGACCGACAGTCGCATCGAGACATCGAGGACCCCCCGTGGGCGCGGGTGGTCGTCTGGCCGTCCGATGCCGGATCGCTCGAAGCCTGCCTCGAAGAGGCGGGCCACGCCGATCTGGTGGTGAAGGCGAGCGGCGTAGGAGTCCACGACGCGCTGCTCGAGGCGCGTGTCCTGGAGCTTCGGCGACCGGGAAACCGCGTCGTCTTCTGGGACGTGGACGCGCCCGCCACGCTCGAGCGCGTCGACGCCGACCGGAGCGATCCCTTCCGCGCGCTGGTCCCGCGCTACGATCTCGTCTTCACCTACGGAGGGGGGCCCCCGGTCGTGGCCGCGTACGAGGCGCTGGGCGCGCGGCGCTGCGTGCCGGTCTACAACGCGCTCGACCCCGAGACGCACCACCCGGCCATGCCCGAGGCGCGGCTCGCCTGCGACCTCGCGCTGCTCGCGAACCGGCTGCCGGATCGCGAGGCGCGCGTCCGGGAGTTCTTCCTCGACCCCGCGGCGCGGCTGCCGCAGCGACGCTTCGTGCTCGGCGGGGCGGGGTGGGGAGACCTCCCGCTGCCGCCCAACGTGTCCTGGCTCGGGCACGTCCCCACCGCCGACCACAACGCGCTCAATTCCTCGGCGCTCGCGGTGCTGAACGTGAACCGCGACTCGATGGCCCGCTTCGGCTTCTCGCCGCCCACGCGGGTGTTCGAGGCGGCGGGCGCGGGCGCCTGCATCGTGTGCGACGCGTGGGAGGGGCTCGAGACCTTCCTCGAGCCGGGGCGCGAGGTGATCGTGGCGCGCAGCGGCGACGACGTCGCCGCCGCCGTCGGCGCGCTCTCGCGCGAGCGCGCCCGCGCCGTCGGGGCCGCCGCGAGGCGCCGCGTCCTCGCCGAGCACACCTACTCCCGCCGCGCCCTCGAGGTGGAGGCCGCGCTCGGAGTGGCGCCGGAGCGCCGCGGCGCCGGCGCGGTGCAGGGGGCGCCGTGAGAGCCGCGAGCGCTCCGCAGCCGCTCGACGTCGTGGTGCTGGGGCTCTCCATCACCTCTTCGTGGGGGAACGGCCACGCGGTGACCTACCGCGGCCTCGTGCGCGAGCTGACGGCGCGCGGCCACCGGGTCACCTTCCTCGAGCGCGACCTGCCGTGGTACGCGGACAACCGCGACCTCCCGCGGCCGCCCTGGGGGCGCACCGAGATCTACCGCTCCCTCCCCGAGCTGAAGGATCGCTTCGCCCCGGCGCTCCGCGGGGCCGACGCCGTGATCGTCGGCTCGTACGTCCCCGACGGCATCGAGGCGGCGCGGTGGGTCCTCGCCGAGGCGAAGGGGCGCACCGCCTTCTACGACATCGACACGCCGGTCACGCTCGCCCGGCTCGAGACCGACGCGTGCGAGTACCTGACGCGCGACCTCGTGCCGCGCTTCGACCTGTACCTCTCCTTCACCGGCGGGCCGACGCTGCACCGCATCGAGCGCGAGTTCGGCGCGAAGCGCGCGGTGCCGCTCCACTGCGCGGTGGACGCCGGCCACTACCGCCCCGAGCCGCGCGAGGCGCGCTGGGACCTCGGCTACATCGGGACCTACAGCACCGACCGGCAGCCCGCGCTGGAGCGGCTCCTGCTCGAGCCGGCGCGCCGCTGGGGCGAGGGGCGCTTCGTGGTGGCCGGCCCGCAGTACCCGCGCGACCTCCGCTGGCCGCCCAACGTCGCGCGCATGGAGCACGTCGCGCCGGCGCAGCACGTCTCGTTCTACAACGCCCAGCGGTTCGCGCTGAACGTGACGCGCGCCGACATGGTGCGCGCCGGCTGGTCTCCCTCGGTGCGGCTCTTCGAGTCCGCCGCCTGCGGGACGCCGGTCGTGTCCGACGTATGGGAGGGGATCGACGCGTTCTTCGAGCCCGGCCGGGAGATCCTGCTCGCCGAGAGCACGGAGGAGGCGCTCGAGCTCGTGCGCGGCACGCCGGAGGCGGAGCGGCGCCGCATCGCCGAGGCGGCCCGCGCGCGCGTGCTGCGCGAGCACACGGCGGCGCACCGGGTCCGGGAGCTGGAGGGTTACCTCGCGTGAAGATCTGCGTCATCGGCACGGGGTACGTCGGCCTGGTCGCGGGGGCCTGCCTCGCCGATTCGGGACACCTCGTCACGTGCATCGACACGGACGAGGAGAAGATCGCGCTCCTTCGGCGGGGCCGGAGCCCCATCTACGAGCCCGGGCTGGACGAGCTCGTGGAGCGCAACGTGGCCCAGAGGCGGCTCGCCTTCTCCAGCAACTACGAGGCGGTCGCCGGCGCCGAGGTGGTGTTCCTCGCGGTCGGCACGCCGGCGGGCGAGGACGGCTCGGCGGATCTCTCGTACCTGCTCGCCGCCGCACGGCAGGCGGCCCCCGCGCTCCGGAGCGACGCGGTGGTCGTGGTGAAGAGCACCGCGCCGGTGGGCACCGCCGACGAGGTGGCGGCGCTCGTCAGGCGCGAGGCCGGCACCGCCGTCGAGGTGGTGTCGAACCCCGAGTTCCTCCGCGAGGGCTCGGCCATCGACGACTTCCTGCACCCGGATCGGATCGTGATCGGTACCGGCTCGCCGCGGGCACGGCGGACGATGGGCGAGGTGTACGCGCCCATCGTCTCCGACGAGTCGCCCATCCTGTTCATGGACCACCGCTCCGCGGAGCTCACGAAGCACGCCGCGAACGCGATGCTCGCGACGCGCATCTCGTTCATGAACGACGTCGCGCTCCTCTGCGAGCACGTGGGCGCGGACGTGAACCTCGTGCGCGACGCGGTGGGCGCCGACCGGCGCATCGGGGCGGCGTTTCTCCACGCCGGGGTGGGGTACGGCGGCTCCTGCTTCCCGAAGGACGTCTCCGCCCTCGTCTCCACCGGGCGCGAGCACGGCGTCGACCTGGAGATCCTGAAGGCGGTGGAGCGGATCAACGAGCGGCAGAAGGCGGCGCTCCTGCAGAAGGCGGTGCGCCACTTTCGCTCGCTCGCCGGCCGGTCTTTCGCGGTGTGGGGGCTCTCGTTCAAGCCCGGGACGGACGACATCCGCGAGTCGCCCGCGCTCGCGCTCATCGAGGGGCTCACCGGCAAGGGCGCCAGCGTGCGCTGCCACGATCCCGTCGCGGAGCCGGTCGCCATGCGCCACTTCCGCAAGGCCGGGTCGCAGGTCTCCTACGCCGACGGCCCCTACGACTGCGCGGAGGGGGCGGAGGCGCTCTTCGTCGTGACCGAGTGGAGCCAGTTCCGCCGGCCCGACCTCGGGCGGCTGCGGCGGCTGATGAAGACGCCGGTGATCTTCGACGGGCGGAACCTCTTCGACCCGGCGGAGCTCCGCGACGCAGGGTTCGTCTACTACGGGATCGGCCGCGCGGCGCCCCCTGCGCCCGAGGCGCTCGCAGCGGGGCGGCGTCCCCGTGCTACGGCGCGGCGGGCTCCGGAGCGGGCGGCGGCGCGGACCGCTCCTGCCGCTCTCGAAGCGCCCCGATCGCCTCGTGATAGCCGTGCAGCGTCCCAACGTCGACGTAGCGCTCCCCGGCGGGGACCGCGCGCGCCACGCCGCCGGCCGCGAGCCACGCGTTGACGAGGGTGCCGACGTACTCGTCGCGCCGGTCGCGCGCGCGCCAGAGGTCGTGAAGCTCGGCGAGGATCGCGCCGGTCAGCTTGAACGCCCCCCAGATCCAGTGCGTGGACGCCCCCGGCGACTTCACCTCGATGCGCCGCACCGTGCCGTCGCCCTGCACCGCCACCGCGTCGAAGAGCTCCGGGCGCTGCACCGGGAAGAGCAGGAACTGGAGACCCCCGCCGAGCCGGACGAAGCCGTCGTCCGGCCACCAGACGGTGTCCGGCAGGCCCACCAGCACCTCGTCCCCCGGGGCGACGAGCGGCAGCGCGCGGAAGAGCGCGTCGCACAGCCCGGTCGGGCGCGGCTGCACCACGTAGCAGACGTGCGCGGCGCCGACCTGCCCGCCGAAGTACTCGACGATGTCGCTCTTCCCCGGCGAGATGACGAAGCAGAGGCGGTCCGCGCCGCCGCGCAGCATCCGCTCCACGAGGTACTCGGAGACGGCGCGCGGCCGATCCTGGCCGTCCAGCAGCTGCGTGCCGACCGGCAGGAGCTCCTTCGAGAACGCGAGCGGCTGGATGCGGCTGCCCGCGCCCGCCGCCGGGATGAGGCCCCAGATGCTCACGCGGCCCTCTCTCCCCCGGCCCGCTCGAGCAAGCCGACCAGCTCCCTCGCCCGCGCGTCCGCCGTGTGCGCCGCCAGGCACCGCTCACGCGCGGCCCTGCCGATCCGCGCCAGCTCGTCGTGCGCCCGCTCCACCGCCGCGACCGCCTCCTCGGGGCTCCGCGCGACGAGGATCTCGCGCCCAGGCTCGAAGAAGTCGCCCAGGCCGGGCCACGGGTCCGTGAGGACGGCCACGCCGCACGCGGCCGCCTCGAAGAGGCGCCCCGACGGGCACCAGCCGAGCGCCGCCATCGGCGCGCGCGTGACGTTGAGCGTCAGCGGGGACGATCCATAGAAGGCCGGGTGGTCCTCGGGCGGGAGGTGGTTCAAGTAGAGGACGTTCTCGCGCCAGGGGAAGTCGGCGGGGTACTGCGACCCGGCGATCGCGAAGGTGCGGTGCGGGAGGCGCCGCGCCGGCTCGAGGAGGAGCGCCTCGAGCGCGGCCTGCCGGTTCGAGGCGTACGTGCCGAGGTAGGAGAGATCGGCGCGAAACTCGGGGCGCGGCGCGGTGGGGCAGTGGACCGCAGGGTCGACGCTCCCGTACAGCGGCGCCGCCCGCCGCGCGCCGAGCAGGGTCTCGAGCTGGGTCAGCGCCTCGCCGCCGGTGAAGGAGAGGACGAGGTCGAACCCGCCCAGCCCCTCGGGCGGCAGGTACTCGACCCGCTCGCCGGCCCGCGCGCGCGCGAGCGTCACCGGCGTGTCCATGTCGTAGAACGCGCGGACCGCCGCGCCGGAGGAGAGCATGAGCTCCGACGCGGCGGGGCCGTCCGGGCAGTAGGAGGTGACGAGGACGGCGTCGGCGCGATCGAGCTCCGCACGGGCAGCCGGCAGGACGTCCTCCCAGCGGCCGTACAGGTGGAGCGCGCCGCCGGGCAGCGCGACGAGGTCGCGGCTCCGTGCGTACCACGGCACGTCGCGCTCGAAGAAGGCGAGCCGATGCCCCTGCCGCGCGAGCGCCGCCGCGAGGCCGCGCCACAGCGTGGCGTGGCCGTTCCCCCACGACGAGCTGACCGTCAGGCCGAAGACGACGAGCCGCATGCGCCCTCCGCGCGGCGGCCCCGGCACCCCGCGCCTTCGCAAAGCTGTGGACCGGCCTCACGGCCCGCAGCGGCGCGCGGCGCGCAGGCCGCGGATCGTCCGCACACCGGACGTCGCGCCGATCGGTGATGCCCCCGCCCGCCCGCGCGGGAGGCCCGATCGGCGGGCGGACGCGGAGGTTGGGCCCGCCGGGCCGTTCGCGTCGCGTTCGTCATGTCGGCGACGAAGCGGGACCGAGCGTCCTTCGAGACCACCTTCGCCCCAGGCTTCGTCGTTCGTCGCCATCGCGCCGCTCAGCTCGCCCGCCTGGACTCCCCGGCCATCTCTCGCGCGACGTCGACGAACGCCCGGAGCGCGGGAGAGACCTGCGCGCGGCTCGGGAAGTACAGGAAGAAGCCCGGCACGGCCGCCGCGTACGGCTCGAGGACGAGGCGCAGGCTCCCCCGGCGGAGCTCGTCGGCGAGCTCCGGCTCGAACATGTAGAGGAGGCCCACGCCGGCCACGCCGAGGAGTCGCATCAGCGCGGTGTCGTTCGTCGTCACCGTTCCCTCGACGGGAACGCGCCACGTCTTCCTTCCGCGCTCGAGCTCCCACGCGTAGCGCGCTCCGCGCAAGGACGTGCGGATGCAGATGCAGTCGTGCTGGAGGAGATCCTGCGGCTTCTGCGGCGTCCCCCGTCGCGCGAGGTAGGAGGGGGCCCCGGCCACGACGAAGCGGCCGGGTTCCGTGAGCCGCACCTGGACCATGTCGCGCTCGATGGCCTCGCTGAGGCGGATGCCGGCGTCGAGGCCCTCGGCGATGATGTTCACGAAGCGGTTCTCGACCTGGACCTCGACCTCCACCTTGGGATGGCGCTCGATGAACCGCGGCAGGAGTCGCGCCAGGACGAGCGCACCCGCCGACGCCGGCACGGAGAGCCGGACACGGCCGGTGACCTCGCCCGCCCGGACCGTCACCGTCTTGAGCGACTCCAGCGCCTGGTCGACCGCCCCACCCGCGTTCTCGAGGAGGCGCTGCCCGGCGTCCGTGAGCGCCACCGTCCGCGACGTCCGCGTGAGCAACGTGACCCCGAGGCGCGCCTCCAGCTGCCGGACGGACTGGCTCAGCGCGGAGGTGGAGACCCCGAGGTGCCTCGCGGCGGCGGCGAAGCTGCGATGCCGCGCGACGGCGATGAACGAGTTCAGGGCGTTGAGGGGCGTGAAGGCCATGGTCGAGTCATCGCACGCGATACCGGACCCAGAGCAGGCCGCCGCGGCGACGCTCGACCGATACGAGCTTCAGGCGACGGGCGGGCCCTCGGCGTTCGAGCCCGGCGGCCGCAGCGCGTGGCACGCGCATCCGCTCGGTCAGATCCTGATCGTGACCTCCGGTGTCGGGCGCGTCCAGCGGTGGGGAGGTCCCGTGGAGGAGCACCTGGACGCCGGAGGAGCGCGCCGGATCGGCCGCCTGGAACAGCGGGTCGACCCGGACCGAGCCGGTGAACCACTCGGCCGGTCCGGACGGAGAGGGACACGATGACTGCGAGCACGTCCATGGCGCCGAGCACCACGGACTACTCCGCCTTCAGGGAAGCCATGTCGATCGAGAAGCGGTACTTCACGTCCGACCGCAGCATCCGCTCGTAGGCCTCGTTCACCTTCTGCATCGGGATCACCTTGACGTCGGCGGTGATGCCGTGCTTGCCGCAGAAGTCGAGCATCTCCTGCGTCTCCGGGATGCCGCCGATGGGCGAGCCGGCGATGCTGCGGCGCCCCAAGATCAGCCCGAAGGCGGCGAGGGCGGACGGCTTCTCCGGCGCGCCGACGAGCGTGAGGGTGCCGTCGCGGCGGAGGAGCTGGACGTACGCGCCGAGGTCGTGCTCGGCGGAGACGGTGTCGAGGATGAAGTCGAAGCTGCCGGCGTGCTTCCGCATCTCGTCGGCATGACGGGACACGACGGCCTCGTGCGCGCCGAGGCGGAGCGCGTCCTCCTGCTTGCCGGGCGAGGTCGTGAAGGCGACCACGTGGGCGCCGAGCGCGCGGGCGAACTTCACGCCCATGTGGCCGAGCCCGCCGATGCCCACGACGCCGACCTTCTTCCCCTCCGTGATCTCCCAGTGGCGCAGCGGCGACCAGGTCGTGATGCCGGCGCAGAGCAGCGGCGCGACGCCGGCGAGGTCGAGGTTCGAGGGGACGGACAGGACGAAGCGCTCGTCGACGACGATGCCGTCCGAGTAGCCCCCGTAGGTGACGCCGCCGAGGTGCTTGTCGGGCGCGTTGTAGGTGAGGACCTGCCCGGGGCAGAACTGCTCGAGGCCGGCCTGGCACTCGGGGCAGGTGCGGTCGGAGTCGACGAGGCAGCCGACGGCGGCGAGGTCACCGGGCGCGAACTTCGTCACGGCGGACCCGACCCTCGCCACGCGGCCGACGATCTCGTGGCCGGGAACGCACGGGTACACCGTGGCCATCAGGCTGCTCCATTCGTTCCGGACGGTGTGGAGATCGGAGTGGCAGATCCCGCAGAACAGGATCTCGATCTGGACGTCGTGCGGGGTGGGATCGCGACGGGCGATCCGGGTGGGGGCGAGCGGCGAGGTCGCGCTCGCCGCGGAGTAGGCCTTCGCATGGAACATGGACTGTTTCTCCCTCTGCGTCGTGCTGCGGCCCTGCACGAGCCGGGCGCGGTCAAACCTACGCGCGCGCCGAGCCCGCGCAACGGGCGGTGAGTGGATGGGCCATTCAGGAAAGCTCAACGCCGCAAGCCTGACCCCTGACTTGGGGAGCCCCCGCCCGCTTTCGAACAGGGAACGATCCTGCACCTCGCTCCGTAGCCGCCTGCGAGCGCGGTAACGCCTCGTGCTCCGAACACGACGCCTTCCTCAGGTCCGTGCAGGCCCCCGGGAGACGCCGCCTGGACCGCGAGTCCCGAGGCCGTGCGTGAAGGTCACCCTCGGTCGGCCCGCGTCGTGTCAGGCGCTCGTCACGTCGATGACGAAGCGGTAGCGCGCCGCCTTGTCGACCACCTTCGCCCAGGCGTCGTCGATCCTGGACATGGGGACCTGGGTGATCTCGGGCCTGATGCCGTGAAGCGCGCAGAAGTGGACGAGCTCCTGCGTCTCCCGGATCCCGCCGATCTGCGAGCTCGCGAACGAGGTGCGATCCCTCAGGAGCGAGAACGGGCCGATCTGGTGCGGCTCGGTGGTCTTCCCGACGCCGACCATGCACAGCGTCGAGTCGATCTTCAGCAGCGGGAGGAGGCGCTCGAGGTCGTGCTGGTACGGGACGGTGTCGAGGATGAAGTCCAGCGACCGGCGGTGCTTCGAGAGATCGGCTCCCGGGTCGTTCACGATGACCGTCCTGGCGCCGAACCGCCTCGCATCGTCGACCTTGCTCCTCGACGTCGTGAGCACCGTCACCTCGGCGCCCAGCGCGGTGGCGATCTTCGTCGCCATGTGACCGAGGCCGCCGAGCCCGACCACGCCGACCTTCTTCCCGGGGCCGACGCTCCACCTGCGGAACGGGGAGTAGACGGTGATCCCGGCGCACAGCATCGGTCCCGCGTGCGCGAGATCGATCGCGTCGGGGATCGCGATGACGAAGTCCTCGTCCACGACGTTGAACGTCGAGTAGCCGCCCTGCGTGATCGAGCCGTCGCGGTCCTTCGAGCCGTAGGTGAGGACGTTGCCGTTCTCGCAGTACTGCTCCATGCCGGCCTCGCACGGACCGCAGCGACGGCAGGAGTTCACCATGCAGCCCACGCCCACGCGAGAGCCCACCTCGAGCTTGCTGACGCTCGAGCCGACGGCGACCACCACGCCGGCCAGCTCGTGCCCGGTGACGAGCGGGAACGTCTCCTTCCGCCAGTGCTCGCGCCCATGGTGGATGTCGGAGTGGCAGATGCCGCAGTACTGGAGCTTGATCGCGACGTCCTTCGGCCCGAGCGCGCGCCGCTGGAACTTCAGCCGCTCGTGCGGCCCCTGGGACGAGTGGAGGGCCATCCCTTCGGCAGGGAAGGGGCCATGTCCAAAGGTCGCCTTCTCGACGGCCGGGGTGGCTTCCGCCGTCGAGGGCCTGAAGAGCCCGGCGGCGCCCGCGCCTGCCGCGGCGAGGGCGCTCGTCCACATGAAGCCGCGCCGGCCCAGGTTCGTGTTCTCGGGTGAAGCCGGCTCCCGCTCGTCCGGCAGCCTCGTGATCTGGTTCTTCACGGTGGGACCTCCATTCGATGTGGCACGGCGCAGGTGCTACGGGCGCAGGAGCGTCTCGATCGCGCGATCGCGCGGCAGCCCTTCGCCGCCTGTGGCGCTGCGACGAGAGCGGCTAGAGCCCCGTCCTCTTCTCGAGCTCCTCCGGGTACCGCGCGCCCTCCACGCGGATCTTCGATGCGGCTTCGTCGATGGCGCGGAGGTCGTCCTGCGTGAGCTCGACCTCGGTGGCGCCGAGGTTCTCCTCGAGCCGGTGGAGCTTGGTCGTCCCCGGGATGGGCACGATCCAGGGCTTCTGCGCGAGGAGCCACGCGAGCGCGATCTGCGCGGGGGTCGCCTCCTTGCGCGTCGCAATGCCGCCGAGCAGGTCGACCAGCGCCTGGTTCGCCTTGCGCGCCTCCGGGGAGAAGCGGGGCACGAGGTTGCGGAAGTCGTTCTTCTCGAACGTCGTCTCCGCGTCGATCTTCCCCGTCAGGAATCCCTTGCCGAGCGGGCTGAACGGGACGAAGCCGATGCCGAGCTCCTCGAGCGTCGGGAGCAGCTCCTCCTCGGGCCTCCGCCACCACAGCGAGTACTCGCTCTGGACCGCCGTGACCGGCTGGACGGCGTGCGCGCGGCGGATGGTCTTCACGCCCGCCTCCGACATGCCGAAGTGCTTCACCTTGCCTTCGCGGATCAGCTCCTTCACCGTGCCCGCGACGTCCTCGATGGGAACGTCCGGATCGACCCGGTGCTGGTAGAGGAGATCGATGGTGCCGACCGCGAGCCGCCGTAGCGACGCCTCGGCGACCTCGCGGATGTGCTCGGGCCGGCTGTCCACTCCGATCGTCCCGAGCTTCATCCCGAACTTGGTCGCGATGACGACTCGGTCGCGGACGGGCGCGAGCGCCTCGCCGACCAGCTCCTCGTTCGTGAAAGGCCCGTACGCCTCCGCCGTGTCGAAGAAGGTGACGCCGCGATCGACCGCAGCCCGGAGCAGCGCGATCATCTCCTTCCTGTCCGGCGGGGTCCCGTAGGCGAAGCTCATCCCCATGCAGCCGAGGCCGATGGCCGAGACCTCGAGTTCGCTCCTTCCCAGCTTGCGCTTCAGCATCGCGTCCTCCTTCACGTGCTTCGTTCAGCCCTGGCTCACGCCGATGCTGTGGCGGCTCTCCATCCGCGGCGTGAGCGCCAGCTTCACGATCAGGGCCGAGAGGCCGTTCAGGGACACGTCGTGGCCCAGGAACGGCTGGCCCTTCTGCGTGATCTGGTACGAGACCTCGTCGTCCCGCGTGAACCAGCCCGGGCGCAGGATCGTGTGATCGAGGTCCGAGGCTTCGATGACGCCGGTGGCGCCGAGGATGAGGAGGTTCGTCATCGTCGACGGGAACCTACGTGCGCGGCGGCGATCTCGAAAGGGGTCGATCGTGGATGGCCCGTGCAGGAAACCTTCACGATCCACGGCCGCGAGGTCGCGCGCCTTCGGAGTACGTGGAACGGGCGGGTTCGACTGGGACGTGCCCGATCGACCAGCACCGCTCCATGTTCGCGGCTCCGCCGGTCGCCCATCCCGAAGCTGCTTCCAGAGCCGGTCCGATGAAGGTCAGGACGGGCGACGCGCGGGCGCAGCAGCAGAGACGGACGGCTCCAAGGAAGCAGTCGGCGGTTCGTTTCGACGGAACGAGAGGGACGGAAGATGACGAGGAAGATCTGCGTAGCGTCCATGCTGGGGTTGGCGGCGATGCTCATGCCCGGCCGCGCCCTGGGCTTCACCACGTACTATCAGTGCGCCAACAAGGCGACCGGAGACCTGCGCGCCATCAGCCCCGGTGCAGAGTGCCGGCCCAACGAGGACCCGATCCAGCTGAACGTCCCCGAGGTGATTCACGGCTCCGTGATCGGGAACAACGCCTACACCAACGGGGCGCGCGGCTTCACGTACACGAGCCCCCAGCCCGGGCAGTACGTCATCACGTTCAGCTTGCCCCTGAGCAGCGCTCCCGACTGTGTTGCCGACATCATCAATCCCGCAGTGAATGCCGTGGAGTATTGCGACACGATCAACACGACCCTCAGCGCCGCTGGCGTCGCGATCGCGTGCTGGTCCTACAACCCCACGACGGGAAGCTTCGCCCTCGCCAACCGGGACTTCACGTTCATGTGTGTCCTGTGACGGCCGAGGCCTGAGCTGTCGCCGCCGGGTAACCGCCACGCGGCGTCACCCGGCGGGCGAAGATCCCGAAGGGCGTCGTCGACTCGGCGACGCCCTCGTTCACGCGCGCGAGGTGCAGCCGAGGACGTGCTCAGATGTCCGTGAAGCTCGACGCGGGATCACCGCGGCTTTCGGGCTCCACCTCGATGCCGAACAGGCGCTCGTTGGCGATGCGTAGGCGCCGGCTGAGCTCCCTCGCGAGGTTCATCTGGATGAGCGCGAACTGCTCCAGGTCGGACTGGTACACACGATAGAGGTCCGCGTTCGTCAGGCGGATGGCCGAGCAGTCCTCGAGCGCGATCACCGACGCGCTGCGCGGGGACATGTCGATGAGAGCCATCTCGCCGAAGCAGTCGCCGGCGCTCAGGACGCGGAGGTGGTGGTCGACTCCTCCCCGGCGCTTCACCACCGACACCCGGCCCGACTCCAGGACGAACATCGCGTTGGCCGCCTCGCCTTCGCGGAAGAAGAGGGCACCGCCCGCGACCTCCACGTTCACGGTACCCCGCAGAAGCACCTCCAGCGTCGGTGCCTGGATCGCGCCGAAGATGGGCGTGCGCTGGAGCAGCTCGATGCGGCGATCGTCCATGACCGTCCTCGTCGGCACTGGACTAAGCGCGACGCGCGCAGGGCGAGGTGCTTCGATGGGCTGGCCAGCAGGAGTCGATTCCATCGAACCCCTGTGGAGGGGAGCAGACGATCACGCGGCCCGCCGCTGGCGGGGCTTCGTGGTCCTCGGATCGTTTTCTTGCGTCGTCCCGTGATCATGGTACGGCACGAGAATGACGCTCGAACCGCATAAGCCTTCCTCCTGGACGGTGTTCGCGCTCGCCGTTTCGGTCGCCGCGTGCGGCGGGAGCGATTTTCTGCAGGGGCCGCCGCGGCGGCCGCACGTCGAGCTGCAGGGCGCGCCGGTCGCGATCTTCCAGCCCACGACCGGGAAGACCACCGTCGCGCTCGACTTCCTCGTGCGCGACCCGGGCGGGAAACCCGTCGATCCTGCGACGGCGCAGATTCGGAGGCTCGTCAACGGGCAGGAGGTCGACATCGAGTCGGTCCCCGACTTCCGGGACACGAAGCTGTCGGCGAACCTGCGCGTCGGGATGGTGCTCGACGCCAGCTATTCGATGACGCAGTGGCAGCCCCCGGCGTTCGAGCCGATGAAGCAGGCGGCGCTCGACACGCAGGTGTCCATCCGCAATCAGTTCACGGCCTGGAACACCGGGACGTTCTCTGCGCTGCTCGACTGGTTCCAGGACGAGTACGTCTGCGACGGGTCGCCCGCCCTGCCGGACGCGGCGGTCCTCGACATCCCCACGCCCATTCCGGGGGACGCGACGAAGCTCTTCGCGGCGACGGCGCGGATGGTCGACCGGATGAAGCAGCAGTACGACGCGATCGTGGCGCCGGGTCCGTCCGACCAGTTCGCGATGGTGGTCTTCACCGACGGCTGGGACAATTACAGCTGGTTCGACAACTCCGCCGCGGCGGCGTTCAGCCTTTCCGCGGCGGGCGGCACCTTCTCCTGCGCCGGAACGGCGCCCATGACGCTCGACGGACTGCTCGAGAAGCTCCGCGCGTTTCCCCAGCTCCAGGTCCACGTCATCGGCCTCGGGAACACGATCAAGGCGTCCGAGCTGTCGGCGATCGCCGAGACGGGGCACGGCCGGTTCGTGTCGAACCCCAACAGCGACCAGGTGGCGTACCTGTTCCAGGAGATCGCGCGCGAGTTCACCACCGCCCGCCGGGACGGCGTCACGATGCCGCTGCCGCCCGGCGAGTACCAGTACGAGCACCAGGTCGAGCTGAACGGCGGCGTCGCGCGCGTGAAGTTCCGCTTCCGCGCCGGCGACGCGAACGCCGGGGTCGTGGCCGGGACCGTCGTGACGGAGTGAGGCCTGGCCCGGGGGCCGCGACGCGACCGACGCGTCCGGCCTTCCCGGAGCGCTGAAGTGCGCTGCGCCGCTCGAACGCAGCTCCTCGCCACCACGTCGCGAGGCCATCGCTGCGGCTAAAGCGGAGCCCGCTTGGTCTGAGTCGCGTAGCGAGGCGCACGATGGCGTCGGCGAGCCGGGCACACGAGGGCCGAGCAGCGGAGGCGTGCCTGAAAGGCACGTCGAGCAGCGCAGGGCCGAGTCTGCCCGGCGCAGCCAGCCAGCGCGCGCCGCAGTGGCGAATCAGGCCAAGTGGTCTCCGCCTTAGCGCCCTGGCCGGCGGCGTGGCTTCCGCACGGCGCGGACGCGGCCGCTCCCGCCGCCGCCGGCGTAGAAGAGGTCCCCCTGGTCCGACTCCAGCCCGCTCACCTGCGTGCCCGCTGGCATCGTCAGGCGGGTCAGCACCTCGCCGGTCTCGGGGTCGACCTGGCGGATCTCGGCGTCGTCCCCCTCCCAGGTCCCGTGCCAGAGCTCACCGGCCACCCAGGTGACGCCGGTGACGAAGCGGCTCGACTCGATCGTGCGCAGGACGGCGCCGGTGTCGGGATCGATCTGGTGGATCTTCCGGTCGAGGTATTGCCCGACCCACAGCGTACCCTCGGCCCAGGCCAGCCCCGAGTCGCGCCCACCGCCGGGGGCGGGGATCGTCGACAGGACCTCGCCGGTCGCCGGATCGATCTTCTGGATACGGCCCTCCGCGATCTGGAAGAGGTGCCGGCCGTCGAAGGCCGTCCCGGCATCACAGGCCACGTCCAGGGCGCGCACGCTCTCGCCGCTCGCCGGCTCGAAGGCCTGCAGCTTCTCGCCGCCGGCGACCCAGACCAGGCTGCCGTCGAAGCTGACGCCGTTCACTCGAGGTGCGCCGGGGAAGGGCCCGTACTCGCGCACGATCTCGGCCCGCCGTTCCGTGTCGCTCTCTTTGCCCATCGCCTCGCCCCGCTCTCCTTCCCTAACCGAGTCCGTCGGACGCGGGGAGCAACAAGGTCGTCGCGAATCCGGCCACTGGCGCGGAGAGCCAGCGCTGGGCGCGGCCGCGACCCAGCGCGCGGACCTGACCGGCCTCCACGAGGGCGACCAGGGACCGCTGCGCCGTTCGCTGGCTGGACCCCAGGGCCAGCGCCAGCGCCGAGGTCGACCAGGCCTCGCCGTCGGCCAGCAGCGCCAGCACGGCGGCGTCGGAGCTCTCGATCGGCGGTGCCAGCAGCCGAACCGTGCCCGCCTCGCGTGGCATCAGGGTGAAGCCGCCGCCGGTGGCATGGATCCCGGCGAGCGGACGAAGCTCGCGGCGGAGGCGTCCCATCCCGACCCGCAGACGCGCCCGGTGAGACGGGTTCGTCCGGCGCGCGCCGAACGCGCGCTCGATGAGGGCATCGCGCCTCGCCTCCCCGGGCCACGCCTCCGCGAGCCCCTGGAGCAGCGCGAACAGCGCCGGCCGCCGAGAGAGCCGCACGACCCGGGCTTCCCGGCGTGCCAGCCGCCGGCATCCGTCGACCACCAGGTCCGGTGAGGCGAGCACCGCCTCGACCTCGGCCAGGGTCAGGGACCGCGCCTCGCCCGCGGCGAGGAGGCGCGCAGCGGGCAGCGCGAGGGTGCGTCCCGCCTGCTCGACCTCCGCGCGCAGCGCCCCGATGCCCGACCGCGCCGCGGCGTCCCGGGCGCGGCGGAGGGCCTCGCGCGCCTGCTCGGCTCGCCCGCGGCGCAGCGCGATCTCGAAGCCGACCAGGGCGGCGATGGCCGCGAGCCGCGCGGGTGCGGCGCCGAGGTCGAGCGTCGCGCGCGCGGCGTCCGCCTCGTCCACCCGGCCGAGCAGCAGGAGGCGCCGGATCTGCAGCAGTCTGGCGTGGGCGGCGTTCTCCCGATCCCCGCGGGCGGCGAACGTGCGGAGCGCCTCGGTCAGCGCCCGCGGTGGCCAGGCGAGATCGCGCGACGCCAGCGCCACCTCCGCCTCCGCCGTGAGGCAGCGCGCCCGCGCGAGCGTCTCGTGCCGCCCGAACCTCTGCGCCGCGCGTCTCAGCAGCTCCCGCGCGCGCGGCAGGTCCCCGAGCTGGGCCATCGCGATCCCGCGCAGCGCGAGGGCCGCCGGGTCGTCCCGCAGGGCGACGCGCTTGAGGGCGAGGAGCGGATCTCCGGCGCCCAGCGCGCGCCCGGCGGCGGAGATCGCGCAGTCCATGGTGCCGTCATAACGGCGTCGCCGTTGCTACTCCCGCTCCACTCGTCGGCCCTCACGAGTCCTCCTGCGCAGGGTCGGCCCTGCCGAGGCCGGGGAGGCGCCCCGCCGCGACGAAAGGCGGAACGGGCGGGAAGGGGATGGGCTCTTCAGGATTCCTTCACGATCCCGCCGGCCGAGCACGGGCGGTCGGGCCCGCGGCTCCCGGCCTCGGCCGCCCGATCCTGACGACCGCCCCTCGCGGGCGCGGAGTGCGAATGGCGGCTGCGCCGCGGGGCCGCAACGCTCTACGCCGCATGTACGTGTTCGAGGTCGTCATCGCGTTGTTGCTCGCGGGCGCGGGCCTCACCGCGCTGTCCCGCCGCCTCGGGACTCCCTACCCGGCGATGGTGGCGCTCGCCGGTGCCTGCCTGGCCCTCGTCCCCGGAACGCCGACGCTCGTGCTGGATCCCGAGCTCGCGCTCACGCTCTTCGTCGCCCCGGTGCTGCTGGACGCCGCGTTCGACGCGTCGCCGCGCGACCTCCGAGCGAACTGGCGGACGGTCGCCGGCCTCGCCGTCGGGGCGGTCGCGCTGACCGTCGTCGTCGTGGCGGTCGTGGTCCGCCTGCTCGTGCCCGACATGCCCTGGGCGGTCGCCGTCGCGCTCGGCGCCATCGTCGCTCCGCCCGACGCGGCGGCCGCGACCGCCGTGCTGAGGCAGCTCCGTCCGCCGCATCGGCTCCTCGTGATCCTCGAGGGCGAGAGCCTCTTCAACGACGCGAGCGCGCTGCTGACCTACCGCCTCGCCGTCGGCGTGACGCTCGCGGGCGCGCTGTCGCCGGCGAGCGTGGCCCCGCTGCTCCTCGTCGTCACCGCCGGCAGCGTGGTCCTCGGGTTCGTGCTGTCGCGCGTGGTGATGCAGCTCACGGCCCGGATCCACGACGTGGCCATCGCGGTGGTCGTCCAGTTCTGCGGGACGTTCGCGGTCTGGATCCTCGCGGAGCGGCTCCATCTCTCGGGGATCCTCACCGTCGTGGTCTTCGCGATGGCGAGCGCCCGGCGCGCCGCGGACGTCATCCCGGCACGCGTGCGGATCCCGTCGTACGCGGTGTGGGAGTTCGCCGTGTTCGTGCTGAACGTGCTGGCGTTCATCCTCGTCGGGTTCCAGCTGAAGGCGATCCTCGGCCGGATCGACACGCCCACGCTGATCGGCTACGGCGGCATCGCGCTGGCGGTGTGCCTCGCGACGATCCTCTCGCGTATCGCGTGGGTGTCCGGCGCCGCGGCGTTCAGCCGCTGGCTGTGGCGTCCCGCGCGGGAAGGCGGGGAGGGGCGGCGCGACGCCGTGGGCCTCTCGAAGCGGGCCGCGGCCGTCGTCGGGTGGTGCGGCATGCGGGGCATCGTGACCCTCGCGACCGCGCTCGCCCTTCCGGCGGGCGGGGGCGGCGGGCCCGCATTCCCGTACCGCGACCTGATCCTCTTCACCGCCTTCTCCGTCGTGCTCGGGACGCTCGTCGTTCAAGGCGTGACGCTGCGCCCGCTGATGAACGTGCTTCAGCTCAGGGACGACGGCTCGGTGGAGCGCGAGGTGAGACTCGCCCGCGTCGAGACCTTGCGCGCCGGGCTCTCGGCCACGGCCGAGGTGCCCGGAGACGACATGGCGGAGCTGCTGCGACGCCGCTACGAGGTGCTCCTCCGGCGCGCCGAAGCAGCGCTGGCCGGCGCCGCGGCCGCGCAGAGCGGGGCGGATCCGGGTGACGGTCGCGCGTTCGACGGCGACGCGACCATCGCGCGCGCGGCGACCTCGGCCGAGCGGCAGCGGCTCCTCGCGCTGCGGGCGGACGGAACCATCGGCGACGCGGCCTTCCAGCGCATCGAGCAGGAGCTCGACTGGGAGGAGCTGGATCTCCAGCAGCTCGGTCGCGGCGACGAGCCCCCGCACGGCTAGCGTCTTCTCCTCTCATCGGATGAACGCCCCTGCTGGCGCTCGACGCCGGAGTCCCGCCCGTCGAGGTCGGGGTCGGGGTCGGGGTCGCTTTCATTCATCACATCCACGGGGACAGCACGCGCGCGGGGTGGTCGTGTGCCGCCGGTCGACGGAGGGGCTCGGGCATCGAGGGGAGAAGCGCTCGGTTCCGGGCGCGCCTCGCGCGTCACTCGGGCGGGTCTTCGTCGCCGTCGACGCGAGCGCTGGGGGAGCGGGCGGAGCAGGTCCGAGGTCGCGCAACTGTCTAGCGTCATTCACTTAGAGTCCCTGCCATCTCCAGCGACAGCGCTTGCCGAGCCACGCGAGTCCCAGTTGCGGTGGGTGAACGTTGCCCTCTTGACGAGGTTCGAGGCGAAACGCGCTTCGACGTCCTCGGCACGTCGAGAGCACGCTCCTCGCGAGCGCAGGCAGGGCGCGCCGTGCGCGTCGGGCGCGCCGCGTGGACGGCGAAGGGGCGGGCCCGGAAAGCGGCGCAGGCGCGATCCTGGTGCGTCTCGGGAGGTGCGGAAATCGCGTGTTACGAAGGGTGCACAGGAGGTGCACCATGCCCGCGATCGCCCCTTCCGCCCTCGACTCGACCCTGCTCGCCCAGCGCCTGCGCGAGCTCGCCGGCGAGGAGCGCGACGTCCAGGTCGAGTTCCTCCTCCACCTCGAGGAGTTCGATCGCCGCCGCGCCTACGTGGAGGCCGGCTATCCCTCGCTCTGGGCGTATTGCCTGGAGGTGCTCCACCTGCGCGAGGGCGCGGCCGGGCGACGAATCCAGGCGATGCGGGTGCTGCGCCGGTTCCCCAGCCTCGAGGACGCCCTGCGCAATGGCCGCCTTTGCTTGTCCACCGTCCAGCTGCTCGGCCAGGTGCTGACCGAGGAGAACCTGCCCGACCTCGTCGCCCGGGCCGCGTACCGCACCAAGGCGGAGGTGGATCACCTCGTCGCCTCGCTCCAGGCGCGCACCGCTCAGCGGGCGGGCCTGCGCAAGCTGCCCGACCGCGCCTCAGCCGCGAGCGCCCCGGCGCTGCCGCTGGCGACAGTCCATGCCGGACCTGCCGAGCCGCAGGAGGCGATCCCCGCGCCGGCGGCGGCTGGTGGGTCGCTGCCGCCCACGGTCTCCGCGCTGCCCGACGTTCCTCGCCAGAAGGCGCGGGCGGAGACCCGCGCGGTGAGCGAGAGCGACTGGTCGCTGCGGGTCACCATCGACGCGTCCTGCAAGGAGGACCTCGAGACGCTCGCCGCGCTGCTCTCGCACAAGATCCCGGACGGCGACCTCGCGGCGGTGCTCCGCGAGGCCATCCGCTGCGCCGTCGAGAAGCACGGCAAGCGCAAGGGCGCGATCGCGCCGGAGCGGCAGCGGAAAGCGGACGGGGACCCACGGCCCTCTGCCGAGTCCGCCGCGCCCACGAGCACGATCCCGGCGGCAGTGCGGCGCGAGGTCTGGAAGCGCGACGGCGGACGCTGCGCTTGGGTCGCTCCGGACGGGCGGCGCTGCAACAGCCGCTGGCAGCTGGAGCTCGACCACATCCAGCCGCAGGCCCTGGGGGGTCTCTCGACGCTCGACAATCTCCGGGTCGCCTGCAAGCCCCATAACCTGTTGCACGCCGAACAGACCTACGGGCGCGAGCACATGGACCGCTTCCGGCGTGAGAGCGCCTCCGAGCGGACGGGGCATGCCGGCGCCGCGCCAGCTGCCATTCAGCAGGGCTTGTGGGCAACGTGACCGCGGTCGGCGGAACGGGAGCAAAGCCGACCGCAGCGCCTTCCGGCGACGCGGCGGACGCGCGGCGACGTCGCCCCTCCGGCCCTCGTAGGCCGCTTTCCCTCGCTCGTACTGCTCCCTCGTGCGTGCCCACCGCGGGCGCGCGGTCGGCACCTCGTCCCGAGTCCAGCGCGAGCCGATGTGACGAATGACGGGGTCTGGGTCGTCCCGCCGTGGCGAAGCCGCGCTCAGCGCCATCCGCTATGGCGGACGGTCTGCTTGACAGAGCCATCCGTCATAGCGGATGCTCCGCCGCCATGGCCCCCTCCCATCCTGCGCGGCGAATCGAAGTCGCCGGCACCGTGGCTCCCGCCGCTGCGAACGACCTCCTCGCCCCGCCGGCGCGCGGTCAGGCCCCGGTCCGGCCGGCGCGCCTCAGCTTCCTCAGGAACGAGGACTGGCTCGCGGCGTTCCTCGGCCTGATCGTGGTCGGGCTCGTGCTCGCCGGGGTCCGCCCGGAGGCGCCCAGGTTCAAGTGGGCCACGGATGCCGCGATCGCGAGCAAGGCAGCGGAACAGCGGCCCGCCGTCGAGGCGCTCCTCGCGGACGCGTCGGCGAAGGGCGCGCAGGACGTCGCGACCGCGACGGCGGCGCTCCAGGGCGCGCTGCGGTCCGGAGACCGCGCCAGGATCGGCGGGGCCGCGAAGGCGCTGGGCGACGTCGCGAGGGGGACGAAGGACCCGGGTCTGAAGAAGAAGGCGGCGGCCGTCGCGAAGGGCCTCTCGGACGCGAGCGCCTACGTGAGCGGCGTCTTCTCGGCCGAGAACCTGAAGGCGACGGCGGTCGTCGGCCTCGGGCTCCTGCTCCTCTCCGCGATCGGGGTCGCGCTGCTCGGCGGAAGCGTCCGCCGGTACGCGCTCGGGTTCACGGCCGTCTACGCGCTCGCCTCGCTCGCCCTCGTGCTCGCCGGGAACTCGACCGTGAGCTACTGGGGGCTCGAGTACGTCATCTTCGCCCTGTCGATCGGCCTGTTCATCGGCAACGTGACCGGGGTGCCGGCCTGGCTTCGCGAGGCGGTCCGGACGGAATACTTCATCAAGGCCGGCCTCGTGGTCCTCGGCACGAGCATCCTGTTCACCGAGATCCTGCAGGCGGGAGCGCTCGGAATCCTCCAGGCGGTGCTGGTCGTGTCGGTCGTCTGGTACGCCTGCTTCTGGGTCGCGCGGAAGCTCCGCGTGGACGACGAGTTCGCGGTGATGCTCTCGACGGCCGTGTCGATCTGCGGTGTGTCCGCCGCGATCGCCGCCTGCGGTGCGATCCAGGGCGACAAGAAGAAGCTCTCCTACGTCACGTCGCTCGTGCTCCTCGTCGCCGTCCCCATGATGGTGCTGATGCCGTGGGCCGTGCGGACGCTCGGGATCCCCGAGATCGTCGGGGGCGCGTGGCTCGGCGGGACGCTCGACACGAGCGGGTCGGTCGTGGCCGCGGGGGCGCTCATCGGCGAGAGCGCGATGAAGACCGGCGTCATCGTGAAGTTCTCGCAGAACGTGCTGCTCGGCGTCGCCGCGTTCGCGCTGTCGGTGTGGTGGGCCCTGCGCCGCGGGAAGGCCTCCGGAGAGCGGACGAGCGGACGCGTCATCTGGGATCGCTTTCCGAAGTTCGTCCTCGGGTTCCTCGTCGCGTCGCTCGTATTCTCGTTCGCCCTCGACGCGGCGACGGTCGAGGCGACCAAGGCGACCCTGGGGTCGCTGCGCACCGCGCTGTTCGCGCTCGCCTTCGTCTGCATCGGACTCGAGACGCGCCTGTCGAACCTCGTCTCGATGCAGGGCGGCCGGCCGGCGGCAGCCTTCGTCCTCGCGCAGGCGTTCAACGTCGTGTGGACCCTCGCGCTGGCGTACCTGATCTTCGGTGGGGTGATCTTCTCCGGCCCTGTGTTCAACTGACCTAGGCCGCCGCGGCTCGGTGGGGGCCCCCGCACGAGCTGACGATCGGCCTGCTCGGCCAGGACGCCACCCCGTCTTGCATCCAGGACGCACGTCCGGTATAGCGGATGCGGCGTCTGCCGCACGACCGTGGCCCAGATACATCTAGCGATCGCGTACGCGCTGCACGACCGCAGCGCCGCGGGGAGGTTGCATGTCCGACGAAGCTCATCTGGACCCGAACATCCCCGGGAACCCCGCGTACCACTTCACCATCGTGCCGCCGGGGTCGCCCGCGAGGGCGGGCTGGGCGGATCGCGCGGCGCTCGTGCCCGGCGCCCACCCCGGCACGCAGTGCGTCCACGCCGGCGTGCAGCCCGATCCCACCTACGGCGCGGTGATGCCGCCGATCTATCAATCGTCGACCTTCGCGTTCCGCGACGTGTGCACGAACGCCGGCTACGACTACACGCGCAGCGGCAACCCGACGCGCGCGGCGCTCGAGGAGGCGCTCACGATCCTCGAGGGCGGCTCGGGCGCCACCTGTACCAGCACCGGCATGAGCGCGGTGATCGTCGCGCTGAACCTCCTCCCCCACGGAAGCCACCTCCTCTGCACCGTGGACTGCTACGGAGGCACCTTCCGCGCGCTGGAGCACGCGAAGGCCGCCTACGGCCTCGAGGTCACCTACCTCGACCTCGCCGATCTCGACTCGGTCGCCGCGGCCTTCCGGCCGAACACGCGCATGGTCTGGATCGAGACGCCCTCGAACCCGCTCCTGCGCCTGACCGACGTCGCCGCGGTCGCCGCGCTCGCGCGACGCCACGACGCGCTCACCGTCGTCGACAACACGTTCCTCTCCCCGGCGTCCCAGCAGCCGTTCCGGCACGGCGCCGAGCTCGTGGTCCACTCCACCACGAAGTACCTGAACGGACACAGCGACGTGGTGGGCGGCGCGGTCGTGGCCGCGCCCGGCAGGAGCGCGCTGGTCCAGCGCATCCAGAGCGTCAACAACCTGCTCGGCACCTCGCAGAGCCCGCACGATTGCTTCCTCGTGCTGCGCGGCCTCAAGACGCTGCTGCTCCGCATGCGCGCGCACGAGGCCGGGGCCCGCGCCGTCGCCGACTTCCTCGCCGCGCACCCGGCGGTCGCGAAGGTGCACTACCCGGGGCTCGCGAGCCACCCGCAGCACGCGCTCGCGCGGCGGCAGCAGACCGGCTTCGGCGGCATGGTGAGCTTCGAGCTGGCCGACGGGCGGCGCGAGCGAGTCGACCACGTGCTGAGGACCCTGCGCTGGTTCACGCTCGCGGAGAGCCTGGGCGGCGTGGAGAGCCTGGTCGCGCACCCCGCCTCGATGACGCACGCGTCCATGACGCCCGAGGCCCGCCAGCGCGCCGGCATCACCGACGGCGTGATCCGGCTCTCCGTCGGGATCGAGGAGCCCGCGGATCTGATCGCCGATCTGGACGCTGCCCTGCGCACGCTCCCGGCCTGATCGGTCGCCGAGGCGGGGAACGAGGAGACGGCGGGGCAGGGGGCTCACGTCCCGTCCGCGGGCCGTACGCCCGAGGAGGGATGCACGGGCCGGGTGGGCGAGCGCGGCCAGCCCATGGTCGAGACGTTCAGGTGCACCAGGCGCGGCGCCGCTTAGCATCCCCTCCATGACCTCGCCGCCCGAGGCGCAGCGAATCGAGCAGGTACTGCGCGGCGTCCTTTCCGACGCGGACCGCCGCCGCTGGGAGTCGCTCATCACGCGCTTCGTGGACGACGTCGTCCTCGACTACGGGTCACCCGAGCGCCTCACGCCGGGCCAGATCGTGTCGCGATGGCGGCCGCTGCTGTCGGCCTTCGACTCGACCGAGCACGTGTTGCGCGACGTCGTCGTCCAGCAGGACGGCGACCGCGCCACGGTGCGGAGCGGGTTCTCCGCGACGCATCGCCTCGCGCCGGACGCGTGGATCCTCGAGGGCCGGTACGAGCACGAGGTGGTGAGGACGCCGAGGGGCTGGCGCGTGGCGGTGATGCGCATGGTGCCGGGCGCCTCCTCGGGAGACGCGACGCTCCCCGAGCGAGCGAAGGAGCAGGCGGAGCGGTCGGTGCGGGCGCCGCCGGCCGGCGTACGGCTGGAGCACGTCCGGTTCGAGAGCCACGGCACGCCGCTCGTCGGCACGCTCTACGTGCCGGAGCGGCTTCCGGCCGGGGGGCGGGCGTCCGCCGTCGTCGTGACGGGCTCCTGGATCACCGTCAAGGAGCAGATGTCCGCGGAGTACGCCCGGCGCCTCGCCGCGGAGGGGCTCGTCGCGCTCGTGTTCGACTTCCGGGGCTTCGGGGAGAGCGGCGGGGAGCCGCGTCAGTACGAGTCGCCGGCGCGGAAGGTACAGGACCTCCAGAGCGCGATCTCCTTCCTAGAGAAGCACCCCGCCGTGGATCCGGCGCGCCTGGCGCTGTGGGGTATCTGCGCCAGCTCGGGCTACGCCGCGCAGGTCGCGACGGCGGACCCGCGCGTCCGCGCCCTGGTGCTCGTCGCGCCGTGGCTGCACGACAGGCCGCTCGTCGAGGCGATGTACGGCGGCGAGCGGGGCGTTCGCGAGCGGAGCTCGAAGGGCCGCGCCGCGAAGGAGCGGTACGACGGCGGGGGCGAGCCGGAGTACGTGCCGGCCGCGAGCAACACCGACCCGGCGGCCGCCATGTACTGGGAGGGGGACGCCCTCGACTACTATCTGAACCCGGCTCGCGGAGCGATCCCCGAGTGGACGAACCGGTTCGCGGTCCAGTCATGGCCCGAGTGGCTGGAGCTCGACGCCGTCGCGCTCGCTCCGAACGTGAAGGTGCCGACGCTGCTCGTGCACGGCGACAAGGCCGCCATCCCCGACGGAGCGAGGCGCTTCTACGCCGGGCTCCAGGGTCCGAAGGAGCTCGTGTGGACGGACGCCGCGTCCCAGTTCCACTTCTACGACGACCCGGCGAGCATCGCCCCCGCGATCGCGGCGGGCTTGCGGCACCTGGCGGCTCGCTGACGACGTGCGCGCTCGCGCGCGGCCGCCCACCGTCGGGGAAAGCCGTCGCTCATCCGAGGACCACCGAGCGCATCGAGAGCGACGCCATGTCGAAACCCTCCATCGGGAAGCGGACCGGGTCGGCGCTGGTGCTCGCCCCGGCGACGTAGAGGAGCGGCAGGTAGTGCTCGGGCGTGGGGTGGGAGCGCTGGCCGGCCTCGGTCGCGAGCGCGCGGACGAGGTGGTCCGCGTCGTGGTGCTCGAGCGCGCGGGCGATGCCCTCATCGAGCTCCCTGGCCCACTCCGGCGTCCGCGTCTCGCCCCGCTGCCACGCGCCGAAGGCGTGCCGGAGGTTGTGCACGACGTTGCCGCTGCCCAGCACGAGGACGCCCTCCTCGCGGAGCGGCGCGAGCGCCCGGCCGATGGCGAGGTGCTCAGCCGGCGCGAGCCGGGCGTCGATGCTGAGCTGGACCACGGGCACGTCCGCGCCAGGGCGCAGGTGCACGAGCACGCTCCAGGTCCCGTGGTCGAGCCCCCACTCCGTGCTGAGCGAGGCCCGGCGCTCGCCGACGAGCTGGACGGCGCGCCTCGCGAGCTCGGGGTGGCCCGGCGCCGGATACTGGACGCGGGAGAGCTCGTCAGGGAAGCCGTAGAAGTCGTGGATCGTCTCGGGCCGCTCGCCCCCCGTGATGAAGGTCCCCTCGACGTACCAGTGCGCGGAGACGGCGAGGATCGCCTTCGGGCGGGGCAGCGCCCGGCCCAGCTCGCGGAAGCCGCGGCTCCAGACGTTGTCCTCGATCGCGTTCATCGGGCTGCCGTGGCCGACGAACACGACGGGCATGGGCGCCGCCCGGGCCGTGGAGGCGGACCGTGGAGAGGTAGAGGTCGTGGGCGTCATGGCGGAGGCTCCTTTCGTCTCGGCCGCGCCGGCGATGGCTCTTTCGCACCCCGCCGGCCGCCGTCGTGGTTCGCGAGCTCGGCCCCGAGCGCGGCGAGGCGATCGCAGCCGAGCTCCTCCTGCAGGGCCGGGAAGAGCGTTCGCTCCTCGAAGGCCAGGTGCTCGGCGAGCTTCTCCTCGAGCGCCGCCACGAGCTCCCTCACCGCCGTCGGAGCCGCGGCGCGGAGCTCCCGGGCGAGGCGCCGGAGCGCGAGGTGATCGCCCAGCGTGAAGACGATCACCGCGTCCGCCTCCGCGATCCGGCTCGCCAGCTCGGGCAGCAGGACCTCCTCCTCCCGCCGGCAGTGGGGGAGGATCTCCTCCTCCCACAGGGCGAGCAGCCGCGCGGCGCGGCCCTCGTGTTCCACGGGTCCCAGGGCCGCGAGCCAGCGGGCGTGCTCGGCCTGGAGGCGCCGGAGCTCGGGGCAGAGGTTCACCGGCGCTCCCCTAGGCGACCTGCGTCGCGGACTGCCGGATCGCCTGCAGCTCGATCTCGACGTCCACCCGGTCGGCGACGAGGACGCCGCCCGTCTCGAGAGCCTGGTTCCAGGTGAGCCCGAAGTCCTTGCGGTTGAGCGACGCCGTCGCGGTGAAGCCGACGCGCTGGTTGCCCCACGGGTCCTTCCCCTGGCCGCCGTACTCGACGTCGAGCACGACCTCGCGGGTGACGTCACGGATGGTGAGATCACCGACGACACGCAGGCGATCCTTCGCGACGGCCTCGACGCGGCGGCTCCGGTAGTGGAGCTTCGGGTACTTCTGCGCGTCGAGGAAGTCGGGCGAGCGGAGGTGCGCGTCGCGGTCGCCGACGCCCGTGTCGATGCTCGAGGCGTCGATCTCGACCTCGACGGAGGACCGCGCGAGGTCGGCGGTGTCGAGCGCGAGCTTCGCGTCCCACTTCGTGAACCGACCGCGCACCTTCGAGATCACCATGTGCCGGACGGTGAGGTTCACCGCCGAATGCGCGCCGTCGACCTGCCAGCTCTCGTTCGCCATGTCCTGCTCCTCTGCTCGTAGGGGGTTTGGGTTTCGTTCGCTTCGTCAGGTCGGAACTGCAGCGGGCGCGCCAGGCGCCGCGGAGACGCAAGCGCCCGAGATCACTGGGCCGGAGGGGCGCGTGCGCGTCCCAGGCCAGCTCGTTATGAGCCAGTGCAGCTCACTTCGATCAGGAGCCTGCCGTGCGCGCGACCGACCTCGACCTGCGGGAGCTGCTCTCCTTCGAGCCGGGCGGAGGGGTCATCCGCTTCGGTGGCGAGCGCGTGCTGCTGTTCGACGCGGTGGCCCTCGGGATCCTCCGCAGGGAGCTCATCGACGACCTGGGCCTGACGGCGGCGCGAGGGATCCTCACGCGCTTCGGCTACGCCCACGGCCGGCGCATGGCGGAGAACCTCCGCAACGGGTTCCCCTGGGCGAGCGAGAGCGAGTGGCGGATCGCCGGAGGCCGGCTCCACATGCTCCAGGGCCTCGTCGTCATCGAGCAGCCGCCCGCGCCCTCGGCGACCGAGCCCGCGCCGTTCGCCGAGGCGATCTGGCACGAGTCGTACGAGGCGGAGCAGCACCTCCTGCACCTCGGACAGGCGGACGAGCCGGTCTGCTGGACGCTGGCCGGGTTCGCGAGCGGGTACCTCTCGCTCGCGAACGAGCGCGAGGTCTACTGCGTCGAGGATCGCTGCCGGGGGAAGGGCGATCCGGTTTGCCACCTCGTAGGGCGCTTCAGGGAAGATTGGGGGCCGAGCATCGAGGCCCACCTGTCCTTCTACGACAAGGCCCAGCTCGACTCCGCGCTCGAGGGCGTGACCGCGGCGCTGCGGACCGCGGAGCGGCGCCTCCGCGCGCGCCGTCAGGAGCTGGCGCGGGCCGCGCCCGGGGCCGAGGAGCGGAAGGGGCTCGTCGTGCGCAGCGAGGCGATGCGGCGGGTCCTCGACCTCGCGCAGCGGGTCGCGAAGGTCGAGTCGACCGCGCTCATCACCGGCGAGAGCGGGGTGGGCAAGGAGCGGATCGCGCGGCTCATCCACGAGGAGTCGCCGCGGGCGTCGCGCCCGTTCGTGGCGGTGAACTGCGGCGCCGTGGTGGAGACGCTGCTCGAGAGCGAGCTCTTCGGCCACGCGCGCGGCGCGTTCACGGGCGCCGACCGCGAGCGCGCTGGGATGTTCGAGGCCGCGAGCGGGGGCACCCTGTTCCTGGACGAGATCGGCGAGGTCTCGGCGGGCATGCAGGTGAAGCTGCTCCGCGCCCTCCAGGAGAAGGAGGTCCGGCGCGTCGGAGAGAGCCGCTCCCGACCCGTCGACGTCCGGGTCGTCGCGGCGACCAACCGCAACCTCACCGACGAGGTCGCGGCCGGCCGATTCCGGAAGGACCTCTACTACCGGCTGCGCGTGATCGAGCTGCGGGTCCCCGCCCTGCGCGAGCGCCCCGACGACATCCTTCCGCTCGCCAGGGTCTTCCTCGCCGAGACGGCGAAGCGCATGGGGCGGAAGCTCACGGGCTTCACGCCCCGCGCCGCAGACCAGCTCGTCCGGTACGAGTGGCCCGGCAACGTGCGCGAGGTCCAGAACGCGATCGAGCGCGCGGTCGCCCTCGCGGCGGGGAACCGGATCGACGTCGAGGACCTGCCCGAGGAGCTCCGCGTCGCCATGCCCCGCCCGCGGCCGACCGGCACCACGCGGCCGCTCGAGGAGGTCGAGCGCGAGTACATCCTCGCCGCGGTCGAGAGCGCAGGCGGCAACCGGACCCGCGCCGCCGCCGACCTCGGGATCGGCCTCGCGACGCTCAAGCGCAAGCTCAAGAGCTACGCGGCGCCCACCGCCGCCGCCAGCGCGGCTCCCGAGGGGCGGACCTAGCGGCTGCTCCGCTCCTCGTCCAGCGCGCGCCGAGACGAATCCCCTCGTCCTGGTCCCCCGTGGACGATCATCCCGTGCGAAGGTGAGCTCACGTGACCACGTGACGAAGCGCCCGCGCAACACGGTCGAACAGCTCCGCGGCGCGAGCCGGCTCGCCATCGAGGCGATCACGCGCGTCGTCGATCTGGTCGAGGCGATGCAGCACGTCGTGGGCGGCGGGCCGGCCATCCTCGGCCGACCGCTCCTTGCGCCGACGCGGGTCCTCTCGGCCCCCGTCTACGCGAGCGTCCGCGGCGTGACGCGGATGGTCGGCGCCACGCTCGACCTCGCGCTCGCCCGGCTGGCCTCGATGCCTGGCATACCGGAGCGAGAGCACGACACGGTCCTGGCGGTGCTGAACGGCGTCCTCGGCGACCACCTCGAGGAGAGCGGGAACCCCCTCGCCATCGAGATGCGCCTTCGCCGCGACGGCCGGGCGCTCGAGCTCGAGCGAGCGGCGCTGCGAGCGGCGTATCCGGATGCCAGCCGCAAGCTGCTCGTCCTCGCGCACGGCTCCTGCCGTCACGATCGCCAGTGGAGCCTGCCAGGGCCCGACCAGCTCGCCGCGCTCGCGCGCGAGCTCGGGTTCACGCCGGTCCACCTCCACTACAACACCGGCCTGCACGTCGCGACGAACGGACGCGCCCTCGCGGCGCTGCTCGAGCGGCTCGCCGGCGCGTGGCCCGCACCCGTCGACGAGCTCGCGATCGTCGGGCACAGCATGGGCGGCCTGGTGGCCAGGAGCGCGTGCTACGTCGGCGAGGCCGAGGGTCACGCCTGGCGCCGCACGCTGCGGAAGCTCGTCTGCATCGCCTCGCCGCACCACGGCGCACCGCTCGAGCGCGGCGGGCACTGGATCGACGTGCTCCTCGAGGTCAGCCGGTACAGCGCACCGCTCGCACGCCTCGGGAAGCTCCGCAGCGCCGGCGTGACGGACCTGCGCTTCGGCAACGTGCTCGACGAGCACCGCGACGCCCGCGGACGCTTCGCGCCTGGAGGCGACGTTCGCCGCGAGCTGAAGCTGCCCGAAGGCGTCCGGTGCTACGCGATCGCGGGGACCCGGACGCCTCGGCCGGGAGGCCGGTTGTCGAGCGATGGGCTCGTTCCGGTCGACAGCGCGCTCGGCCGCCACCGCAACCCGAGGCTGACGCTCGCCTTCACCGACACATGGCTGGGCTTCGGCATGAGCCACGTCGCGATGCTCTCCCGGCCCGAGCTCCACGCGGTGCTGCGGTCATGGCTGTCTTCGTGATCGAGTGCAGCCCTGACACGGTGACTAGCTTTCCTTCGGAACGAAAGGAGGGCGTCCCATGCCCCCGAGGGGAGTGAAGAGCTCGAAGCGCAAGCGCCAGTACGAGCACATCAAGCAGTCCGCGAGGGCCCGCGGCAAGAGCCCGCGCCGCGCGAAGGAGATCGCGGCCCGCACCGTGAACAAGCAGCGGCGGAAGGCGGGGCAGACGAAGAGGTCGGGTCGCTAGGGGCTCGGACAGGCGGAGGGCGCGCAGGGCGGCGCTCGATCGGCTCCGCGGGTGGCCTCCGGCGCAGGCCGCACGCGCACCGAGCGGCGCGCGCCCGGGCTAGGCAGCCGCGGGCAGGGCGATCGTGAACACACAGCCCTTGCCGGGCAGGTTACGAACGCGGATCTCGCCGCCGTCCGCCTCCACGGCGTCCCGGCTGATCTTGAGCCCGAGCCCGAGGCCTCTCCGGTTCGCCTGCCGCCTGTCGAACGGCCCGAACATCGTCTCGGCGTGACCCTCCGCCAGGCCGCCGCACTGGTCCTCGACGTGGATGAGCATCGTCCCCGACTCCTGCTGCACGGTCAGCGAGACGCGGCCGCCTGGACGGGTGAACTTGATCGCGTTCTGCACCAGGTTCGCGACGGCCGAAGCGAGCAGCTGGCGGTCGGCATGAACCGCGATGGCGCGGTCGACGTGCGCCACGCTCAGCTCCAGCCCCCGCTCCTTCGCGTCCAGGGCGGCGCCGACCTCGAGCTCCTCGATGAACTGCGCCAGCACGACGCGCTCCGGGTTCCGGAGCGTGGCGTCGAGGCGCACCTCGGCCAGGGAGCGGTCGATCACGTCCCGCAGGCCGCGCAAGCTGCGTCCGAGGAGTGCTCCCGTGCTGCCCTCGATCCCCACCGCCCCGCCCTTCAGTGCCTGATACGCCAGCATGGCGCTCGACAGCAGGTTCCGCAGCTCGTGCGCGAGCATGCCCAGCCGTTCGGTCTCCTGCTTCTCCGTGCGACGATCGCGCGCGTCGGAGAACGCCGTCACCGCCCGCGCGGTCGCCACGTCGATGCACAGGTTGAGGGTACGGTACTCCTCGACGGTGATGGCGGCCTTCGTCCGAGCGGCGTGCTCGGTGATCGCCTGGCAGAGGTCACCGTACCCCTCCACTACCTGTGCAACGGTCAGGCCTCCGCGAAGCAAGTCGTTACCATGCTCGTCGGCACTGGCCCCGACCGCTTCCTCCGCGCGTTCGTCGGTGGTCGCCGTGGGCCCTCTCGGCGGGGCCCGCTGCTCCTCGCGCAACAGGTCCGTCAGCTGCGAGAGGAACATCGGGACGCCCAGGGCCAGCTCGGCGGGTGATGCGAGGGGCACTCGTCTCTCGGCGACCCGCGCCCTCGCGCGCTCGATGATCGCGTCGCGGTGCTGCGTCAGGAACTCGTGGAGCATTCCGGAAAGATTAGCGCCTTCCGTGGGCTCTAGCCGCGGGGCAGGCGAGCGCAGGAAGGGTTGTCCCGTGGGTGGCGAGCGGCCCTCGAGGGATCTGGAACTCCCGGTGACGCCCTGGTGATGCGCGGCGCGCATGATCCCGGGATGGACGGCGCCCCCTTCCGAGTCCGGTTCTCGCGCGACGACGGCCTTCACCGTGCCGTGAAGCAGCGCGCCGCCGCGTACTTCGAGGCGATGGATCGCGCGCGCTCCGGCGACCGCGCGATGCACGCGAAGACCGCCGCCATCCTCGGCTGGTTCGCGGGGTCGTATGCGCTGCTGCTCGTCTTCGGCGGGTCGTCGCCGTGGCTCGCCGCGGCGCTCACCGTGTCCATCGCCTTCGCCACCGCGGGCATCGGGTTCTCCGTCATGCACGACGCGAACCACGGCGCCTACGCGCGATCTGCGCGGGTGAACCGCGCGTGGGGGCTCTCGCTCGACTTCGTGGGGGCGAGCTCGTACCTGTGGCGCTTCAAGCACAACGTCCACCACCACACCTACGCCAACATCGATGGGATGGACGCGGACATCGACGGCGCGCCGTTCCTGCGGCTCGCCGCGACGCAGCGCCTGCGCTTCCTCCATCGCTACCAGCACGCCTACGCCTGGCCTCTCTACGGCGTGCTCGGCCTGAAGTGGTGGTTCGTGGACGACGTCGTCGACCTCGTGCGCGGCCGTATCGGGCGGCTCCCGTACCCGCGGCCGCGCGGGCGAGAGCTCGCCGCGTTCGTGGCCGGGAAGGCCGTGTTCCTCACCTGGGCGATCCTCGTGCCCGCCGTGGTCTTCCGCAGCGGATGGGTCGCGGTGCTGTTCCTGCTCGGCTCGCTCGTGCTCGGCATCGTGCTGGCGACGGTGTTCCAGCTCGCGCACGCCGTACCCGCCGCACGGTTCCACGCGGCCGTTCCGGGCGACCAGCGGATGGCGACCGGCTGGGCGGAGCACCAGGTGCGGGCCACCGTGGACTTCGCGCCCTCGAACCGGCTCCTGGGCTGGTACATCGGCGGGCTGAACTTCCAGGTCGAGCACCACCTGCTGCCGGACGTGTGCCACGTGCACTACCCGGCGCTCGCCGGGGCCGTCGAGGCGACGTGCCTCGCCCACGGGGTCCCTTACCACTCGGAGCCGACCCTGCGGGCGGCGATCGCGGCGCACTGGCGGTTCCTACGCGCGCTCGGCCGGCGGCCGGATACGCCGGCCGGGTGCGAGCCTGCCGCCCATGTCGATTCTCCTCACGAGGACGCGGCGCGGTGTACGGTCCGTACGAGCCGGGCGGTGTCATACCCCTGGGCCGAGAGCCTGCGAAGGATGGACTCGTACAGCTCGGGCCTCATGACCGGCTTCCGGGAGAGGATCCAGAGGTAGTCGCGGCTGGGGTGGCCGACGACGGCGAAGTCGTAGTCCTCTCCCAGGCCGACGATCCAGTAGTCGCCCCAGAACGGCCGGAAGAAGCTCACCTCGAGCTTAGCGTTGGTCGTGCGATCGACGACGCGGGCGCGCCCCCTGGCCACCTTCTCGGGACCGTCCGGCGAGTCCTTCCGGCACCGGTTCACGACCTCGATGTCGCCGTCGTCACGCAGAGCGTACGTCGCGCTCGTCATGGTGCAGCCGCGCTGGAACCGCTGTGGAAAGGCGGCGATCTCGTACCAGGTGCCGAGGTATCGCCGGAGCTCGACGTGCGGGACGGTCTCGAGCGGCGGCAGGTGCATCCGCTCGGTCGTCGAGGTCGCGCACGCGCTCGCGAGCAGGTTCACGACGAGCGCGCTGAGCCGGTTCATCGGTGCCCTCCTCGGTGCTCACCGCTCTGACGTTACGTCATCTACCCGGGACTCGGGAGGCTACCCAGGGACGATCGTCGGGCTCAGGATGGCCCATTCTGCGGCCGGGCCGGTGATGGGCGGGCGGCAGGGGCGCTCGACAGGCGCAAGCACGCTCGCGCCTCGCGGCAGCGTCCGCGCGCAACACCCTCGTGAAGAAGCCGATGAACCCGACCGCGATTCCGATGACCGAGCCCGCGACCAGCATCCACTGCACCGTGTGGCCCATCCAGCGGTCGAGGGCGTAACCCAGCGCCGTGAACGCCGCCACCGACGCCATGAGCGTGCTGGACGCGGCCATGTAGGGCTCCGCGCGCCGGTAGGCAACCGCGACGCTCGAGAGCCCGCGCTCGGACTCCGCGGCCCGAAGTGGGCCCTCCACGGCCGCGCGGAGTGGCATCACGCGCTCGGGACGGCCGCGGGTGGGTCGAGGCGCCGCCAGCAGGTGCCGCATCGTGTCGCGGCTCGCATGCCGACGCCGCCGCAGAATGGGCACGCCCGCAGCTCGGCCGGAGGCCCCAGCGCGAGGAAGTCGACGAGCTTCGCCCACGAGCCGAGCAGCGCCGTCGTGTCGGCGCCTGCCACTTCTCCTCGCGCGTGAGCCCGCTCCATCTGACGGTCCAAGGCTTCGACGAGGGGTCTCAATTCGTCGGTGCGGATCATGTCCATCGCTCCCTTCTCGTCGACGCCGGCGAAGCGAGCGTTCCAGAGGCGGGGAGTCGATGGCTCGGCGCGGGTGGGGCGGTCGGTCGCGCGTGACGTCCGATCGGCGACCGCGCTGATCATATGAATCGACGGGCGCTTCGGCCACACCGGGGTTCTCCTGCAGCCGTTCTCGATCGGCTGCATTCAGGGGCGCGCGCGGGCGCGCGCCCCTGGAAGCAAGCTCCTTCGTGTCAGCCCTGAACGCTCGGGTCCGCCGCCCCGGCGTTCGCTATATGTACGAGCGGGGGAGGCTGACTCATGGCAACGAGGACGAAGCGCGAGCCGACGGCGCTCGACGAGCTCGAGGCCGTCAGGGATGCGTTCCTGGAGCTGGCGCGCACGCTGCTCAACGTGGCGACCACGACGTTGACCGCCGCGGCGGGTGCGCTGACCGCGCTCACGGACGAGGCGCTGCGCAGGGTGCGGACGCAGCCGCGGAAGAAGCCGGCGTGACCTAGATGACGTGACGTGGCGGTGCGAGGCCGATCACCGGGTCGCCGGGCCCGTCACGCGTGAAGGAGGACGTCGTGTGGAATCCGACGCGGGAGACGAGGAGCGCGATGGCGTTCTCGCTGGCCGCAGCCGTGGCCCTCGTCGGGAGCGCGATGCTGCTCGACGTCCGCGGCGCGCTGCAAGGCACGGTGGGCGGAGCGCGGGGCGGCCCACAGGAGGCCGCGGCCGTCGCGGTGGCCGTCCTGCTCGCGGCGGCGAGCGTGCTCCTGCTCGCCATGGCGGGCAAGGCGCTCGTGGATCTCCGGCGCCGGCCTCACGCACGGTGAGCGAAACGCGGCGCGGAGGTGCCGGCGGGCGAGCAGCGCGCGGACCAGGCGCCCACGTCTACACGCTATGCGGTTGGGTGGCCGTGATCACGCCGCCGCCTTCGGCGCGGGGGTGCACGAGGCTGGCGGCGCGGGCGCGGTCGAGCCCCGAGAGCGAGGCGTCGAGGCGGGGGAGCACGACCTCTTCCGTGTAGCGGATGAGGCTCTCGCCGACGATCGCGAACATCACCGCGCGCGGGAGGGCGGCAGTGCCGCGTCGCAGCGCGCGCGCCACGAGCCTCCAGAAGAGCATCCTGCGAGGGCTGCGGATGCCGAGGCGCCAGACCGCTCGACCCAGCGTCGCGAGGGAGCCGTTGCCGACGCTGTGCGCGACGGCGCCGCGCCGCAGCGGCGCCTGCTCGAGGTGGAGCGCGCAACGCCGAAGATACGCGTCCGGTGAATACAGGGACGCGAGCAGGCGGCGGTACCCAGCGAGCAACGTCCGCTCGTCCAGCGCGGGCACGAAGTTCGGACGCTCGAACGAGTCGCCGGACGTCACGCCGCGCAGGCGTCCCTCCTGTTCGAGCCGGCGCCACAGCCGCGTGCCCGGGAGCGCGATCAGCACGTTCACCATGGCCCGCGCGATGGGGAGGTTCGAGATGAACGCGAGCTGCCGGTCGAAGATGTCCGGGCCATCGCTGTCGAAGCCGATGATGAAGCCCGCGTACACCTCCAGCCCGGCGCGCGTCAGCTCCTCGACGGCGCGCTCCTGCGGCATGCGCAGGTTCTGCGTCTTCCCCGCCTCCGCGAGCGCGGCGCGCGAGGGCGTCTCCAGCCCGAGGAAGACCTGCCCGAAGCCCGCGTCGACCATGGCGGTCACCAGCTCGGGATGCATCGCGAGGTCGACGCTCGCCTCGGTGCAGAAGACGAAGGGGAACTCGTTCCGCTCCTGCCACGCGCGCAGCGCCGGGAGCAGGCTCGCGACGGCGCGGCGGTTGCCCACGAAGTTGTCGTCCACGAAGAACAGGGTGCCGCGGGCTCCCAGCGCGAGCAGCGCATCGAGCTCGGCCAGGATCTGCTCGGGCGTCTTCACCCGCGGCACGCGCCCGAAGAGCTCGATGATGTCGCAGAACTCGCACCTGAACGGGCAGCCGCGCGAGAACTGGAGCGCGTGGCTGCCGTAGCGCGAGAGCTCGAGCAGATCGAAGCGCGGCACGCGAGCGAGGCGGAGGTCCGGGCGCTCGTCGCCTTCAGGGGACAGAAGGCGGGGCGAGTCGCCCGCGGGCGACTCGAGCACGCGCACGAGCAGATCGAGGCGCCCCTCGGCTTCGCCGAGGAACACGTGGTCCGCCTCCTCGAAGAGCTCGGGCGCGGAGCTCACGGCGGCGCCGCCCACCACCGTGCGCCGGCCCATCGCGCGGGCGCGGCGCAGCACCTCCCGCACCGAGGGCGCCTGCACCAGCAAGCCGGAGACGAGCACGGCGTCCGCCCACGCCAGATCGGCGTCGTCGAGCGGGGCCACGTTGAGGTCGCGGAGGCGCAACTCCCAGCCGGCCGGCAAGAGCGCGGCGACCGTGGCGATCGCCAGCGGCGGGTAGGTGGCGTCTCTCCGGATGATCGGCAGCGTCGACTCGAAGCTCCAGTAGGTCGTCGGGCTCCGGGCTTGGACGAGGAGGGCGCGCACGGATCGTTGATACTCCGCCGCTGTCTCGGCTCGGTCACCGCCACGCCCTCCAGCAAGGGGCCGCCCGGAAGGGCCAGCCGAAGCGTGCCTCGTCCAATGCCCGGACTCTGGGTGACACCCTCTCGATGGGCCGCCCGGTGACTCGACCGGTGACGGGTGTCCCTTTCCGTGTCCGAGTCTCCCGCGACGACGGCTTCACTCGGTCGTGACGCAGCGCGCCGCCGGGTACGCTCGGGGCGACGACCCGTGCGCGCCCGGCGACACCGCGATCCACGCGAGGACCGCCGTCACGGCCACCGGATCGCAATCGACAGGCGGCGGGGCGGCGTGCTCTCCTCTGCGCCGATGGCCGACCCGACGACGACGCGACGGTTCCAGCTGCTGCTGCTGGTCGCCGCCCTCGTGCTGTTCCTGTACGTCGCTTCGCCATTCGCCAAGCCCATCCTGCTCGCTGCGACGATCGCCGCGATCCTCGATCCCGTGCACCTCCGGCTGACGGCCGCGCTCCGCGGCCGGCGAGCGGCGTCGGCGGGCGTGCTCTCCGCGGCGGTCGTCGCGGCGATCGTCGGCCCGGTCGCGTACCTCGTCACCGCCTTCGTATGGCAGGTCGTTGCGGGAGTGCGGTGGCTGCGCGCCGCGCTGGAGAGCGAGGGTGTCTCCGGGCTCGTGGCGCGGCTCCCGGAGCCGCTGCGCAAGATCGCGACCGACGTGACCGCCGACATGCCGCTCGCGCTGGAGCGGGCGAGAGAGGCGTTCGAGGGCGCCGGTGGGGCCGCCGCCGTCGGCGGGCTCATCTCCGCGACCGGGACGCTCGTCGTGAACACGCTCGTGATGGTGGTCGCGGTCTACTTCCTGCTCGCCGAGGGGCACCGGCTCATCGAGTGGCTCGACGAGATGACGCCGCTCGAGCCCGGCCAGCTCCGCGAGCTGCTCGCGACCTTCAACGGGGCCGTGGGCGCCGTCGTCGTCTCTGCGCTCGCGACGGCCGGGGTACAAGCGGCGCTCGCGTTCGCGGGTTTTCTCGTGGCAGGCGTCCCGCAGCCGGCGTTCTTCGCGATCGTGACCTTCGTGGCGGCCCTCGTGCCGCTCGTGGGCGCGAACCTCGTCGTCCTCCCCGTCGCGGCGTTCCACTTCGCAGCGGGGCACACCGTCGCCGCCGGGCTCCTCGCCCTGTGGTCCCTCGGCGTGGTGGGCACCGTCGACAACCTGCTGAAGCCGGTTCTCATGCGGCGAGGCCTGTCCGTGCACGTATCCCTGGTCTTCCTCGCGCTGCTGGGCGGCCTCTCGACGTTCGGCGCGGCCGGGATCATCGTCGGACCGCTCGCCTTGGCGTTCTTCCTCGCAGCCGTGAGGATGTGGCACCCGAGACACGCGGGCGACGCGCCCGCCGGGCCTCGGGCTCCGCCCGGCGAAGTCCCCCGTCCCTGACCTCCCGCGGCGGCCGTGGGTAGCTCCTCGGCGAGGCGGTGAAGGCCGTCGCCGCCCGAGGCTCGCAGCGCCCCGCCTGACCGCGGATCGAGCGGCGGCGCGGCGCTAGACATCCAGTACGACGCGACTGCCCTCGGTGTGGGCCCTTGCGCCCCGGGGGATGAAATGCGCGTGATTCACTTTGCACCATCGGCCGCCGTCTACGCAGAGCCCAGCTGCGGTGCCTGGGGACCGATGGACACGGCCTGGACCGACGACGCGAGCGGCACCACCTGCGTCGACTGTAGAACCGCCTTGCGTCAGGCAGCGCCGGGCGCTCTGCCGCTCCCGCAGACCGCCGGACCGGCTCGCGGCCGCCCGGGCTAGCGCCGGATCCACGTGCGGTGGGTTGGCGTGAGGCGCGCTGGCCGCGGAGGTACCCGGCCGTTCACGCATTCCCGCCCTAACATTGGATTGGCGGACACGAGAGGGGGCGGCGTATGCGTCTTTCCGACGAGAACCTGCGCGGTCGTACGGTCATCGGCTCGGACGGGAGAGCGGTCGGAGAGATCGCCGCCCTGTTCCTGGACAGCGACACCTGGAGCCTGGAGTCGTTGCGGGTCAAGTTGCGGAAGGACATCGCGGACGAGCTGGGCGCGTCCCGGACGATGTTCCACGCTGGGATCGTCGAGATCCCCGTCAGGCTGATCCAGTCCGTGGCCGACGCCGTGGTGCTCTCCGTTCCGGTCGGGGGGCTGCGCGACGTGCTTCCCGGCGAGGGCGAGCCCGCCTCCGCCCACTGACTCCCGAGGGCATCAGGCGCAGGGCGCTCGGGGACGATACGCCGTCCAGAGCCGTGCGAGCGTCCGGCGGCGCCGACCGCCCGCGCAGAGTGACGCCTCCGCTCACGCATCATCCACCGCGGCGGCGAGGGGGGCATCCTCCTCGACGCATCGCCGGAGGTCTCGACGCGCGAGCTCCCGCTTCGCGTAGCGGTACCCGAGGTCGATGCCGCGGTCGAGCGCCTTCCACTCCAGGAAGCCGATGTCGGCCGGCTGCGGCTCGAGGAAGAGATCGACGCTCGACGCGAGCTCCCGGGCGCGCTGCGTGCTCGACAGCATCGCCGACTTCACGAGGATGGAGGCGATCCCCGGCGAGGCGACGTGCCCGCCTCCGGTGAAGAGCCGGCCCTTGAGGAAGTCGGCGGTAGAAGGCAGCGCGCCGCCGATCATGCCCCCCTCGTCCCTGACCGAGAGGTCGACGGCGACGACGCGACCGACCCCGCTCTCGCGCATCGGCTCCACGGGCAGGTTGTCGAGCAGGGCCCCGTCGACGTGCAGGTCGCCGCTCATCACGACGGGAGGAAGGACGCCGGGGAGCGAGACGCTGGCCCTGAGCGCTCTCCAGAGGGGGCCGCTCCGGTGGATCTCGGCGCGCGCCCGCGTGAGGTTCGCCGAGGTGCAGAAGAAGGAGCGCCACGTGTCGGCGACGTCGCGGGTGCCGAACCACCGCTCGAGCGCCCTCTCGAGGCGCTTGCCGCGCACGAGCGCGACGTGCGGGACGAGGGCCCAGTCGCCGAGCGGATTGCTGCGCGTGAAGCCCTCGCGGTGCGCCCGCTCGATCGTCTCGTCGTCCCAGTCCATCGCGACGGCGGCCGCCACGATGGCGCCCTGGCTCGAGCCGCCGACCGCGTCGATCGGGATGCCCGCCTCGCGGAGCGCCCGGATGACGCCGAGGTGCGCGAACCCGCGCGCGCCGCCGCCTCCGAGCACGAGCCCCACCGCCTCGCCGGCGAGGTAGCGCGCGAGGCGCCGGAAGTCGTCGTCGCTCCCCGAGCGGACGTGGTGATGGCGCGCGACGCCGCGCGGCGCGAGCCACCGGTCGGTCCCGTCGGGCGAGCTCGCGCCGCGAGGGTGGACGAGCACGAGCTCGCGGCGAGGTCCATCGCCGCCCCCGCGCGCGAGCCGGCGCTCGTCGGCGTCGAGCTCCGGCGCTTCGCCGGCCGGCGCGAGCAGGAGGACGACGTCTGCCTGACGGGTGCACTGCTCGGTCCATGGATCGGCCATCCCCTCCGTGGGGTAGAGCACCGCGTCGTGGCGGAGCTCCTGCTCGTCGAGCCACCGGGACAGCACCAGGCTGCGCGCGTCGTCTCCCCGCGTGGGCGAGATGCCGTTCGCCGCCAGCACCGCGTCGGCCCGCGCGCGGTCCACGACCAGCGTCGGCCCGCGGCGCTCCAGCGCCCTGCGGAGCCGCTCCACGAAGTCGGCGCACCGGACGCTCGGCCGCAGCGGAACGATCGCGATGCTCTTCGGCCGCTCCGACGAGGGGGCGCCGTGCATGAGGTCCGTGCTCCGGCGGATGACGAGGCGCGCAGTGGTCGCGAGCAGCCGAGGGTGCTCGGCGGCGACCTCACGGAACGCGTCCGCCGAGATGCGGACGACGACGCTGTCGCGCGACGCCTGCACCGTGGCGGACCTCGCCTGGCCCGCGAGCAGCCCCATCTCTCCGACACTCTCGCCGGGCCGGATCCGGCCCACGACGCGGCGCCTCCCGGCGCCGTCCTCGCGCAGCGCCACCAGGCGGCCGCCGACGACGATGTACATGCTGTCGCCCGGCTCACCCTGGAGGAAGAGGCGCTCTCCGCCGCGAACCGTCACCCATTGCCCCTGCCGGAGGAGACCCTCGGTGAGGGCCGCGTCCTCGGAGCCGAACAGCGCGGTGAGGCTCGAGGCGAGCCGCTCTCGCCGGAGGGCGCCGAGAAGGTCGCCGCGCCCGCCGGTCTCGAGCGGTTGGTTCGCGGGGGCGATGTCGACGGGCGTGCTCACGGCGGACCTCCGAGCCATCCTCCTGCGTGCTGGACGCAGGTTCGTGCGGGCCCTGACGTGGCCGGGTCCGCGGGATCCACGGTCACTACGCACGAGGAGGGCGCCGGTTTCAGCGACGGGATGGGCCCGCGCCGGGGAGCGGCGCGCCGGGCGTACGCGGACGCGCCGCTTCCCTTCGGGGCCGATCGGTCGGAACGTGCGCTCCCGGGTCGCCTGGGTGCGGATCGCGCCGGTGCCGTCAGCCGACGCGAGGAGGTGAGTCGACATGCTCGACGCGAAAGCGCGCAGGCGGCGCTCGAGCGGCTACAGGGGACACACCCGGACCGACGCCAACCTTCGCGGAGGCGCTGCGGGCGGCCGCGTCGCCCGTGATCCACTGGGTGGTCCTCAGAGCGACGCGATGACCTCGCCCGCTGCGCGCTCGCCGCTCCGGAGCGCGCCTTCGACCGTCCCGGCCTCCCCACCCGCGGTGGCCTCCCCGGCGAAGAACAGCGTCCCTTCGACGCTCCGCGCGAGGGCCCTCCGTGCTTCCGCGGAGCCGACCGGGAACACGGCGTAACCGCCGAGCGCGAACGGATCGCTCGTCCAGTCGGCGACGATCGCGGAGTCGAGCTGCGCCTCCAGGTCCGCCGGGCGCCTCCGCAGGCCCCGCGCCGCCGAGGCGATCGCCGCGCGGAGGATGGTCGTGCGCGGCTTGCCCGCGAGCCGCAGGCCGTCCGGGCCACCCGCCCAGCCGACGAGCACCGGTGAGGGGGCCGGCGCGGTCGTCCAGAGGACCGGGACGGGAGCGCCCGGGACGTGCAGGAACGCGAGGCGCCGCGATCCCCACGGCGCCCGCCGGAACCGGAGCAGCACCTTGACGAGCGGCCCCATCGTCAGCGCGGTCGCGGCCCGGCGATGCGCGGCGAGTGCCGGTGCGAAGCGCAATCGCCCGAGCGCGGGGACGGGCACCGTGACGATGAGCCGATCGCCCTTCAGGGAGGGGAGCCGCCCGCCCGCGGCGCCCGCCGCGCGGACGTCCACGGTGCCTCGGCGCCAGCGGATCTCGTCCACCACCGTCGAGAGCCGGACGTCGACGCCGGAGCGCTCGAGCTGCCGCCTCAACGGGGCGAGCACCCGGGCGTAGCCGCCGTCGACGCGGTACGCCACGTCTCCGCCGACCTGGTCGAGCGCGCGCGTCATGTCGGCCAGGGCGAGCGACGACGCGCGGCTCGGGTCGGCGAGGTAGAACCCGCGCACGAACTCCCCGGCCATGTCGATCGCCGCGGGCGGGAACCGGCGCTCACGCCGGGCGCGCCGCAGCACGGTCGCGAACGGCTCCTCGTCGCGGCCGTCGAGCCCGAGGAGCTCCTGGGCAGCGGAGAACGTCCGCGTCGCGTCCGACAGGCGTCCCTTCACGAGCCGCAGGTGCCGGTCCGGGACCTCGCGGAGTCGCGCGTGGGCCCGGCGCGCCAGGGCGAGCGTCCGCTCCGGCCTTCCATGGACGAACTCCGCGCCGCGCTCGACCGCGACTCCCAGCGCCGGGTCGATCCGCGTGTCCACGCGACCACCGAGCCTCTCCCGAGCCTCGATGAGCACGACGGCGACGCGCCGGGAGAGCCGCGCCGCTGCCGCGAGCCCGGCCGCACCGCCGCCGAGGACGAGCACGCGTGTCGATGGGGAGCGCATCGCTCGCGGTCACGGCTCGGGCGGCTGGTGCTTGCTCACCCGCCACGCGAGCCGGACGAGCGCCATCGGCGCGGGCCTGGCGTCGCCGGCGGCAGGACGCCGATCGCGGGCGCGCTCCGCACGTCGCGCCTCCCGGTCGACGCGCAAGGCCTCACGGAGGTCGCTCACGATCAAATGCGTTGGATCGGTGCAGGTGCGGCTCCCGCAGGGCCCGCAACCGGCGACCTGCAGCTGGAGCGCGGCGAACAGCGCCTCGCCCGCGTCCGCGAGGATGGCGCGCCGGAACGCCAGGTGCGCGGACAAACGAGCTTTGGGACGCACCGCCATTGCTACGCTGTAGCCCGGCGCGCCGGTGTGCGTCGACGTGGCATTGCGCCATACCGGCTCTGCAAAGGACCGTTTACGTCGCGCGTCTCGGGGTCGAAGGACGAGCCCGTGTCCACCTGCCGAGGTACTCGGTACCGCAACCGTGCGACGCAGGGGCGCGGCCGCGGGCTCCGCGCGCCGCCCCGCGATATCGCGCGCCACGCCATACGAGCCCTCCGCTCCGTTGCCGACGGCCGCGAAGTCTCGCCGGAAAGGAAGGGCCCCGCCCGGCGACGCCGGACGGGGCCGTTGGCAGGCGGAATGGGCCGGGGCTACATCCCCGAGGGAACCTTCCCCTCGACGCCCTTCACGTAGAAGTTGATCGCGCCCTTCCACGCGTCGTCGGCGACTGCGTCCTTCGCGAGGACCTCCTTGCCCGTGTTGTCGACGATCGGGCCCTTGAACACCGCGACCGTGCCGGTCTTGAGCCCGTCGCGCGCGGCCTCGAGGGCCATCTTCGCCTCCTCGGGGAGGAACGCGGCGGGCTTCACGAAGTCGAGCATGCCCTCCTTCACGCCCCACTTCGTGACCTCGGTCTTCCAGCGCTTCTCGAGGATCTCGGCGAACGACTTCTCGTAGTAGACGGTCCAGTTCAGCGCGACCGAGCCGAGGTGCGCCTTCGGCGCGAACGCGCTCATGTCGCTGTCCCAGCCGAACGCGAACTTGCCGTTGCGCTCCGCGGCCTGGAGGACGGCCGTCGAGTCCGTGTTCTGGAGCAGCACGTCGGCGCCCTGGTTCAGGAGCGACTGCGCGGCCTCCGTCTCCTTCGGCGGGTCGAACCAGGAGTTGATCCAGACCACCCGCGTCTTCACCTTCGGGTTGACGCTCTGCGCGCCGAGCGTGAACGCGTTGATGTTCCGGAGCACCTCGGGGATCGGGAAGGACGCGACGAAGCCGAGGCTGTTCGTCTTCGTCATCTTGCCGGCGACGACGCCGGCGAGGTAGGCGCCCTCGTAGAAGCGCGCCTCGTAGACGCGGAGGTTCTCCGCGGTCTTGTAGCCCGTCGCGTGCTCGAAGTAGACGTCCGGGTGGTCCTTCGAGACCTTCACCATCGCGTCCATGAAGCCGAACGAGGTGGCGAAGACGACCTTGTTGCCCTGCGCGACGAGGTCGCGGATGACGCGCTCGGCGTCGGGGCCCTCGGGCACCTTCTCGACGAAGGTGGTGGTGACCTTGTCGCCGAACCTGGCGAGCGCGTTCCGGCGGCCGAGGTCGTGCGAGAAGCTCCAGCCGGCGTCGCCGACCGGGCCGACGTACACGAACGCGGCCTTGAGCGGCTCGGCCTTCGCCACGGGGGCGGCGGCGGGCGCGGGCGGCGCCTCTTCCTTCTTGGCGCAGGCGGCGAGCGTCGCCGCGAGGACGGCGGCGCCGAGCGCGAGCTTGCGGGTGAACGAACGGGTCATGGGTTCCCCTCTCAGGTGCGGTGGTTGACTGCGGTGAGGCGCTCCGTGCCGCGGGTCAGGCGCCCGGGAAGAACGGCTTCCCGAGCGAGGCGGGCATGTTGAGCCGGATCCAGAGCGGATTCCGGGAGATCAGGACGAGGACGACCACGGTGGCGACGTAGGGCAGCATCGCCATGAACTGGCTCGGCATCTGGACGCCCTGCGCCTGCAGGTGGAGCTGGAGCATGGTCACCCCGCCGAACAGGTAGGCGCCGAGGAGGATCCGGCCCGGCCGCCACGTCGCGAACACCGTCAGCGCGAGCGCGATCCAGCCGCGCCCGGCCACCATGCCCTCGACCCAGAGCGGCGTGTAGACCACGGAGAGGAACGCCCCCGCGACGCCGCAGAGCGCGCCGCCCGTCACGACGGCCGCGAGCCGGATCCGGCGCACGCCGTACCCGAGCGCGTGCGCGGACTGCGGCGACTCGCCGACGGCCCGCAGCACGAGCCCCGCGCGCGTCCGGTACAGCAGGACGGCCGCGGCCGCGACGAGGCCGATCGCCGCGTAGACCACCGGGTGCTGGCGGAAGAGCGCCGGGCCGAGGAACGGCAGGCCGGCGAGGACCGGCACCGCGTGGGCGGGCTGCTCGCCGAGCTGCTTGCCGACGTAGTCGATCCCGACGAACGCGGAGAACCCCGAGCCGAAGAGGCTCACCGCGAGGCCGGTCGCGTACTGGTTCGTGTTGAGCCACACGACGAGCCAGCCGAAGACGGCCGCCACGGCGGCGCCCGCGGCCGCGCCTGCCGCGAAGCCCAGCCACTCGCTCCCGCCGTGGTACGTCGCCGCGAAGCCGGCGACCGCGGAGATGAGCAGCATGCCCTCGGCGCCGAGGTTCAGCACGCCGGCGCGCTCGTTGAGGAGGAGGCCGAGCCCCGCGATGGCGAGGGGCGTGCCGGCGGCGAGCGTCGCGGCGACGAGCAGGGCGACCTCGTTCACGGCGCGGCCCTCCAGGTCCACCCGGCGAGCCGCGGACGGTGGTGGATGAGCGTGTCGCAGCCGAGCAGGGCGAGGAGCAGCATCCCCTGGAACACGCCGCTCAGCGACGCGGGCAGGCCGACCCGCGACTGCGCGAGCTGCCCGCCGATCACGAACGCGGAGAGCACGACGCTCCCGAGCACCGCGCCGAGCGGGTGGAGGCGGCCCACGAACGCGACGATGATCGCGGTGAACCCGTAGCCGCTCGCGACGTGCGGCGTGAGCTGGCCCATCGGGCCGGCGACCTCGAACGCGCCGGCGATCCCCGCGAGCGCGCCCGAGACGAGGAGCGTCGTCCAGACCGCCGCGCGGGACGAGAAGCCCGCGTACCGCGCCGCCGCCGGGGCGGGGCCGCCGATCTGGAGCTGGATGCCGCGGTGCGTCCGGAACATGAACAGCCACATGAGGACGGCCGCGACGAGCGCGAACGCGAACCCCCAGTGCAGCCGCATGCCGCGCACGAAGCGCGGGATCTCGGTCGCCGCGGCGAACTGCACCGTCTGCGGGAAGTTGAAGCCGTGCGGGTCCTTCCACGGCCCGAACACGAGCCAGGAGAGGAGGAGGTCCGCGACGTAGACGAGCATCAGGCTGACGAGGATCTCGTTGGCGTTGAAGCGGTCCCGCAGGAGGGCCACGATCGCGGCCCACGCCGCGCCGCCCGCGGCCCCCGCCACCACCACCAGGGGGAAGAACGCCCACTGCGAGAGCGCCGCCGAGGCGGTCGTGACCCACAGCGCCAGCCCGCCGCCGGAGATCGCTCCCATCAGGAACTGCCCCTCGGCGCCGATGTTCCACACGTTCGAGCGGAAGCAGAGCCCGAGGCCGAGCGCGCACAGCACGAGCGGGGTGCACTTCAGCCCCAGCTCGGTGAGCGCGCGCACGCCGTTGAAGGGCTCTACGAGGAACATCGAGAGCACGCGCACCGGGTCCTTGCCGAGCGCGAGGAAGAGCACCCCGCCCGCGGCCACGGTCACGGCGAGGGCGATGATGGGAGACAGGACGCTCATCGCGAGCGAGGGGACCGGGCGGACGTCGAGGCGGATCATCGGGAGTCTCCGGCGAGCGCGGCCGTCCGCGCGGGGCCGCCGTCCCACAGCCCGCTCATCCACTCCCCGATCTGCTCCACGGTGGCCGCGGCCGTCGGGAGCGACGGCGAGAGGCGCCCCTTCGCGATGACGTGGAGACGATCGGCGAGCGCGAACAGCTCCTCGAGCTCCTCGGAGACGACCAGCACGGCGCACCCCGCGTCGCGGAGCGCGACGAGCTCGGCCCGGATCTGCGACGCCGCGCCGACGTCGACGCCCCAGGTCGGCTGCGCCACGACGAGCACCTTCGGGAGGGCGTCGAGCTCTCGCCCGACGATGTACTTCTGGAGGTTGCCGCCGGAGAGGCTCCGGGCCGCGGCGCCCGGCCCGGAGGCCTTCACCCAGTACCGCCGGAGCACTCCGGACGCCTGGTCGCGGAGCGCGGCACGATCGATCCAGCCGAACGCGCGCAGCGCCTCCTTGCGCGTCAGCAGCATGTTGTTCGCCAGCGAGAGGGACGGCACCGCCCCCCGGCCGAGCCGCTCCTCGGGGACGAAGTGCAGGCCGCGCCGCCGGCGAGCGGCCGCGCCCAGCCGCCCGATGGGCTGCCCGAAGAGCTGGATCGCGCCGGCGTCGGCGCGCGGGTCCTCGCCGGAGAGCGCGGCGAGCAGCTCCTGCTGCCCGTTCCCGGACACCCCGGCGATGCCGACGATCTCGCCCGCGTGGACGTCGAGCGAGACGTCCTCGAGCTCGACCCCGAACCGATCGTGGCTCTCGAGGGCGAGCCCTCGCGTCGAGAGCGCGAGCGCGCCGGGCTGCGCGGGGCGCCGCTCGAGCCGCGGCGGCTCGGCGCCGATCATCATGCGCGAGAGGCTGGCGGTGCTCTCCCGCGAGGGATCGCAGCTCGCCACGACGCGGCCGCCGCGCAGGACCGTGCACTGGTGGCACAGCGCCAGGATCTCGTGGAGCTTGTGGCTGATGTAGAGGATGGAGCACCCCGTCGCGGCGAGCTTGCGCAGGGTCTCGAACAGCCTCTCGGCGGCCTGGGGCGTGAGCACCGCGGTCGGCTCGTCGAGGATCAGGAGCCGGGGGTTGGCGAGGAGCGCCCGGACGATCTCGACGCGCTGGCGCTCGCCGACGGACAGCACGTGCACCGGCCGGTGGGGATCGAGGTCGAGGCCGTACTCGGCCCCCTTCTCGCGAATCCCGTCGATCACCTCCCGCAGGCTCACCGCGCGGGACAGGCCGAGCCAGACGTTCTCGGCCACGGTCAGCGAGTCGAACAGCGAGAAGTGCTGGAACACCATCGCGATGCCGAGGGCGCGCGCGTCGTGCGGGTTTCGGATCGCGGCCGGCGCGCCGTCCCAGAAGAGCTCGCCGGCGTCCGGCGCGACCGCGCCGTAGACGATCTTCATGAGCGTCGACTTGCCGGCGCCGTTCTCGCCCAGGATCGCATGGATCTCCCCGGGCGCGACGGAGAGGGCGACGTCGTCGTTGGCGACGACGTCCCCATAGCGCTTCGTGACCTGACGGAGCTCGAGGCGCGGTGCGCTCACTGCCGGCGGTCCCTCACTCCGTCACGCGCCTCTGCCGGATCGGCGAGACGAACCGGTAGTCGATGTCCCAGGGGAAGTAGATCCACTTCTCCTGCCGGAACTCCTTCACGAACGTGTCGACCACGGGACGCCCGAGCGGCTTGGCGTAGAGCGTCGCGAAGTGCGCCTTGGGGAGCCGCTCCCGGACCGCCTGCGCGGTGCGTCCGGTGTCGACGAGGTCGTCGATGAGGAGCCAGCCGTCCCCGTCGCCGGGGACCGTCTTCAGCCAGCGGAGCTCGCCCTGCTTCTGCTCCGCGCCGCCGGACTCGCCCGCGCCATAGCTGACGATGCAGACCGTGTCGATGAGCCGGATCTCGAGCTCCCGGGCGACGAGCGCCGCCGGCACGAGGCCGCCGCGGGTGATGGCGATGATGCCCTTCCAGTCACCGCGCTCGTGCAGCACGCGTGACAGGTACCGCGTGTCGCGATGCAGCTCCGGCCACGAGATGACGATCTCGTCCTTGTACGGACCCTCGTCGGAGGGCACCGCGCCGCGCTCCTCGCCCGGGGAGGAGTTGGTCGACTCTGTCGCCATGGCGCGTTCTACCGGATGGGGCTGACGGGCGTCTACCGCGAGCACGCCCCTGGGGCGACGCCGCCCCGCCGGCCGGTGCTGGCTCGGGGGGGGGGGGTAGAGAAGCCGGTGGGCGATCGCGCTGGCGAGCGGCTGCACCGTCGACCGGCGGCGGAGATCGATTCACGCCACCCGGATGGACCGAGGAGCAGCGGCGCGTTGCCGCGGCCGGGGACGCGGACCATACCCGCTCCGGCGACACGTCGCCGGAGGGCGCCATGGCCATCACCTGCCCCGTCGATCTGGACACCGCGCGGCTGCGCGTCGAGATACGATCCGTCTACTCGCGGGTGGCGTCGGCGCCCGACGGCGAGTTCCACTTCCACCGCGGCGCCGAGTACGCCGAGACGTTCCTGCGCTACGAGCCCCAGGCGCTCGCGCGACTCCCGGCGCTCGCGGTCGAATCGTTCGCCGGCGTCGGGAACCCGCTGCGCATCGCGCCCGTGCCTCCGGGCGCCACGGTGGTCGACATCGGGTGCGGCGCGGGGATGGATCTGCTGCTCGCGGCGAGCGCCGCCGGTCCCGCTGGGCGGGCCGTCGGCATCGACATGACCGAAGCCATGCTCGCCAAGGCGGAGGCGGCAGCCTGCGAAGCCGGGCTCCCGAACGTCGAGCTCCGGAGCGGCGACCTCCTCGAGCTCCCCGTCGAGAACGCCTCGGCCGACGTCGTGATCTCGAACGGAGTGCTGAACCTCGCCCCCGACAAGCGCCGCGCCTTCTCGGAGGTGCTGAGGGTTCTCCGCCCCGGCGGGCGCTTCCTCTACGCGGACATCGCGGTCGCGGCGGAGCTGCCGGACGCCATCCGACACGACGTCGAGCTTTGGTCGGGTTGAATCGGCGGCGCTCTGCCGGAGGCAGAGCTCCTGTGGCTGCTCGCGGACGTCGGGTTCGAGGGGGTCGAGCTCCGGGAGCGGTTCGACCCGTTCCTGGGGACGTCCAAGGAGAGGGTCGCGCGGAAGTACCACGTCGGCGCCGTGAACGTGCACGCCGCGAGGCCCGGCGCCTGACGAGGAGGAGCCAGGGCCCACGCCGAGCGGGACGGCCGCGACCCCGACGCCGCGGTTGGGGTGTGGCAAAAACAGCCAGCTGCCGCGGCCGCCTCGGGCATCGCTGCCCCGCGGCGGCGCCGCGTACAGTCACGGACGCATCCACCCCGATTCGACCGAGGTGCGTCCATGATGAGCCCGTCACGGCCCTTCCTCGAAGCGCGAGACTTCCTCCTCGCCCACCGGACCGACTACGCGCAGGCCTACCTGGACTTCCGGTGGCCGCGCCTGGAGCGGTTCAACTGGGCCCTCGACCACTTCGACCTGCTGGCGAGGGGGAACGAGCGCCCCGCGCTCTGGCTCGTCGACGGCGGCGGCGACGAGCTGAAGCTCTCCTTCGCCGAGCTCTCCCGCCGGTCGGCCCAGGTCGCGAACTTCCTCCGGGAGAATGGGGTCCGGCGGGGCGACGCGGTCCTCATGATGCTCGGGAACGTCGTTCCGCTCTGGGAGGTCATGCTCGCCTGCATGAAGCTCGGCGCGGTGATCATCCCCGCCACGACCCTCCTCACCACCGACGACCTCGAGGACCGCTTCGAGCGAGGCAAGGTCCGGCACGTGATCGTCGGCGACACGGACGCCGGCAAGTTCGACGCGCTCCCGGGCGACTACACGCGGATCGTCGTCGGCCGCGAGCGCCCCGGCTGGATCGCCTACGACGGCGCTCGCGACGCGGCGCCGGAGTTCACTCCGGACGGGCCCACCGCCGCGGACGATCCGCTGCTCCTCTACTTCACCTCCGGCACGACGGCGAAGCCGAAGCTCGTGCTCCACACGCACACGAGCTATCCGGTCGGTCACCTCTCGACCATGTACTGGATCGGGCTGATGCCCGGCGACGTGCACTACAACATCAGCTCGCCGGGCTGGGCCAAGCACGCCTGGAGCAACGTCTTCGCGCCGTGGAACGCGGGCGCGACGGTGTTCATCTACAACCAGGCGCGGTTCGACGCGAAGGCGACGCTCGACGTCGTCACGCGCTGCGGCGTCACCTCCCTGTGCGCCCCGCCGACCGTCTGGCGGATGCTCATCCAGGAGGATCTGGCGAGCTACCCCGTGAGGCTCCGCGAGCTCGTCGGCGCGGGCGAGCCGCTCAACCCGGAGGTGATCGACCAGGTCGAGAAGGCGTGGGGCATCGTCATCCGCGACGGCTACGGCCAGACCGAGACGACCTGCCAGATCGGCAACTCGCCCGGACAGAAGGTGAAGCCAGGATCGATGGGGCGGCCGATGCCCGGCTACCGGGTCGCGCTGCTCGGCGACGGGGAGCGGCCCGCACGCGAGGGCGAGATCTGCCTGTCGCTCGAGGAGCGCCCGGTCGGGCTCATGTCCGGCTACCGGGACGACCCGGCGAAGACGGCGCACCTGCTGCGCAACGGCCACTACCACTGCGGCGACGTCGCCTCGGTGGACGACGAGGGCTACTACACGTACGTCGGCCGGATGGACGACGTGTTCAAGTCGTCCGACTACCGCATCAGCCCCTTCGAGCTCGAGAGCGCGCTCATCGAGCACGACGCGATCGCGGAGGCGGCGGTCGTGCCGAGCCCCGATCCGCGCCGCCTCACCGTGCCGAAGGCGTTCGTCGTGCTGCGGGACGGCTACGAGCCGAGCCGGGAGCTGGCGCTCTCGATCTTCCAGCACATCCGGGCGGTGCTCGCCCCCTACAAGAGGGTCCGTCGCATCGAGATCGCCGACCTCCCGAAGACCATCTCCGGGAAGATCCGCCGCACCGAGCTCTCCCGGCTCGAGAGGCAGCGGCACGAGTCGCCCGCGGCGCGCGGCGAGCGCGAGTTCTTCGAGGACGACTTCCCCGAGCTGAAGGCGAGTCCATGACCAGCGCGCCCCGCGAGCTCGCACCCGTCCTCGAGGTTCGGCCGAGGCGCAAGGTCCGCATCGTCACCGCCGCGGCGCTGTTCGACGGCCACGACGCGGCGATCAACATCGTGCGGCGGATCCTCATGGACAAGGGGGCCGAGGTGATCCACCTCGGCCACAACCGCTCGGTGGACGAGATCGTCACGGCGGCCCTGCAGGAGGACGCGCAGGGCGTCGCCGTCAGCTCGTACCAGGGCGGACACCTCGAGTTCTTCAAGTACGTGGTCGACTCGCTCCGGGCGCGCGGCGGCGAGGACATCCAGGTGTTCGGCGGCGGCGGCGGGGTCATCGTGCCCGCGGAGATCCGGGAGCTGCACGCGTACGGCGTCGGGCGGATCTACAGCCCCGAGGACGGGCAGCGCCTGGGGCTGCCCGGGATGATGGGCGAGATCGTGGCGCGCTGCGACGCCGGCCCGTCGCCGCTCGCCCCGAGGACGCTCGAGGAGATCACCGGCCATGGCGACGCGGCGTGGCGAGCGCTCGCGCGGCTCATCTCCGCCCTCGAGGACGGCGCCGCCGACGCGAAGCTCGTCATGGCGCTCCACGCGCAGTCGCGCACCCGCCGCGTGCCGGTGGTGGGCGTCACCGGGACGGGCGGCGCCGGGAAGTCGAGCCTCACGGACGAGCTCATCCGGCGGCTGCGCCTCGACCAGGACGACGCGCTGCGGATCGCGGTCGTCAGCATCGACCCGTCGCGCCGGAAGAGCGGCGGCGCGCTCCTCGGCGACCGCATCCGCATGAACGCCATCGGCCCGTGGTCGCGCGGCCCGCGCGTCTACTTCCGGAGCCTCGCCACCCGGGACACCGGCAGCGAGGTGAGCCGCGCGCTCCCGGACGTGGTGGCGGCCGCGAAGGTCGCCGGGTTCGACCTCGTCGTCGTCGAGACGCCCGGCATCGGCCAGGGCGACGCCGCCATCGCGTCCCTCGTCGACGTGCCGCTCTACGTCATGACCCCCGAGTTCGGCGCGCCGAGCCAGCTCGAGAAGATCGACATGCTCGACTTCGCCGAGCTCGTCGCCATCAACAAGTTCGACCGCCGGGGCGCGGCCGACGCGCTGCGCGAGGTCTCGAAGCAGGTGCAGCGCAACCGCGGCGCGTTCGACCGGCCGCTGGAGTCGATGCCGGTCTTCGGCACGACCGCGAGCCGCTTCAACGACGACGGCGTCACCGCGCTCTACCAGGCGCTGCGCCCCCGCTTGCGGGAGCTGGGCCTCCCGGCAGGGGAGGGCCGGCTGCCGGCCGTCTCCTCGCGCCACAGCTCGCCCCGGACCCCGATCGTGCCGGGCGGGCGCGCCCGGTACCTCGCCGAGATCGCGGACGCCGTCCGCGGCTACGAGCGCCGCGCCCGCGAGCAGGCGGCGCTCGCGCGAGAGGCGCAGCAGCTCCGCGCGGCGCAGCGCATGGCGCTCGCGGCGGACCCGGCGCGGCCGGGCGCCGCCGAGGCGCTCGAGCCGCTCGCGCAGGCCCGCGAGGCCAAGCTCGATCCCGCCGCGCGGAGGCTGCTCGCCTGCTGGCCGGAGCTGGTGAAGGCGTACGCGGGCGACGAGCACGTCGTGAAGATCCGCGACCGGGAGGTGCGGACCCGGCTCGTGCACACCTCCCTCTCCGGCACGAGGATCCGCAAGGTCGTCCTGCCCCGGTTCGAGGACGAGGGCGAGCGGCTCTCCTGGCTCATGCTGGAGAACGTGCCCGGCGCGTTCCCGTACACGGCGGGCACGTTCCCGTTCAAGCGCGAGAACGAGGACCCCACCCGCATGTTCGCCGGCGAGGGCGACGCGTTCCGGACCAACCGCCGCTTCAAGCTCGTCTCGGAGGGCATGCCCGCGAGGCGGCTCTCCACGGCGTTCGACTCGGTGACCCTGTACGGCTGCGACCCGGACCCGCGCCCGGACATCTACGGGAAGATCGGGAACTCCGGCGTCTCGATCGCGACGCTCGACGACATGAAGGTGCTGTACGCGGGGTTCGATCTCTGCGACCCGGCGACGTCGGTCAGCATGACGATCAACGGCCCGGCGCCGGCGATCCTGGCGATGTTCATGAACACCGCCGTCGACCAGCAGGTCGAGCGGTTCGCGGCCGAGCACGGGCGGGCGCCGACGGAGCGGGAGGCGGCGGAGCTCCGCGCCCGCACGCTCTCGAGCGTGCGCGGCACGGTGCAGGCCGACATCCTCAAGGAGGATCAGGGCCAGAACACCTGCATCTTCTCGACCGAGTTCAGCCTCAAGGTGATGGGCGACGTCGCCGAGTACTTCGTGCGCAACCAGGTGCGCAACTTCTACTCGGTGAGCATCAGCGGGTACCACATCGCCGAGGCGGGGGCGAACCCGATCAGCCAGCTCGCGTTCACGCTCGCGAACGGCTTCACGTTCGTCGAGGCCTACCTCGCGCGCGGCATGCACGTCGACGAGTTCGCGCCGAACCTGAGCTTCTTCTTCAGCAACGGCATGGACCCGGAGTACACGGTGCTCGGCCGCGTGGCGCGCCGCATCTGGGCGGTGGCGATGCGCGACCGGTACGGCGCGAACGAGCGCAGCCAGAAGCTGAAGTACCACGTCCAGACCTCGGGGAGGTCGCTGCACGCGCAGGAGATCGCGTTCAACGACATCCGCACCACGCTCCAGGCGCTCGTCGCGATCTACGACAACTGCAACTCGCTCCACACCAACGCCTACGACGAGGCGATCACCACGCCCACGGAGGAGAGCGTCCGCCGCGCCATGGCGATCCAGCTCGTCATCAACCGCGAGTGGGGGCTCGCCAAGAACGAGAACCCGAACCAGGGCGCGTTCGTGATCGACGAGCTGACGGAGCTCGTGGAGGAGGCCGTGCTCGCCGAGTTCGAGCGGCTCGCGGACCGCGGCGGCGTGCTCGGCGCGATGGAGACGGGCTACCAGCGCGGCCGGATCCAGGAAGAGAGCATGCGCTACGAGCTGCTGAAGCACACGGGCGAGTACCCGATCGTGGGCGTGAACACCTTCCGGAACCCGCACGGCGATCCGGTCCCCGGCCACGTCGAGCTGGCGCGCTCGACGGAGGAGGAGAAGCGCTCCCAGCTCGACCGGCTCCGGGACTTCCACGCGCGCCACGCGGACGAGGCGCCGCTCGCGCTGCGCCGCCTGAGGCAGGCCGTCCTCGAGGATCGCAACGTCTTCGAGGTCCTGATGGACGCGGTGCGGGTGTGCTCGCTCGGGCAGATCACGGCCGCGCTCTTCGAGGTGGGCGGGCAGTACCGGCGCAGCATGTGACGGGCCGCACGGAGGAGGGAGCGCGGATGAGCGTGCGGCTCATGACTCTCGCAGTGAAGTCCCCCCGGTCGAACGTTCCTGCCCCGGCTGATGGAGGTTCCCCGTGAAGGAATACACCCCCCCGCTCCGCGACATGCAGTTCGTCCTGCGTGAGGTCGCCCCGCTGGACGAGGTCTCCCGCCTCCCGGGCTGCGGCGACGTGAACCTCGAGGTGGCGGAGGCGATCCTCACGGAGGCGGGGAAGCTCGCCGCCGGCGTCCTCTCGCCCCTCAACCCCGTGGGCGACCGCGAGGGCGCGCGCGCCCGGGACGGCGAGGTCGTGACGCCGACCGGCTGGCGGGAGGCGTATCGCCAGTTCGTCGAAGGGGGCTGGAACGCCCTGTCGTGCGACCCCGAGTACGGCGGGCAGGGGGTCCCGCGCCTCGTCTCGGCGCTCGTCGAGGAGATGTGGAACGGCGCGAACATGGCGTTCACGCTCTGCCCCATGCTCACCCGCGGCGCCATCGCGGCGCTCGAGCTGAAGGGCTCGGAGGAGCTGAAGCGCAGGTACCTGCCGAAGCTCACCTCGGGCGAGTGGACCGGCACGATGGTGCTCACCGAGCCGCAGGCGGGCTCCGATCTCTCGGCGGTGCGCACCCGGGCGGTGCGGCAGGGCGACGGCAGCTACCGTCTCGAGGGGCAGAAGATCTTCATCACGTACGGGGACCACGACCTCACCGAGAACATCGTCCACCTCGTCCTCGCCCGGACGCCGGACGCTCCCGAGGGCGTCAAGGGGATCTCGCTGTTCGTCGTGCCGAAGGTCCTCGTGAACGCGGACGGCAGCCTCGGCCCCCGGAACGACGTTCGGTGCGTGTCGATCGAGCACAAGCTCGGCATCCACGCGAGCCCCACGGCCGTCCTCGCCTTCGGCGACAGGGAGGGCGCGGTCGGGTGGCTCGTCGGCGAGGAGCACCGCGGCCTCGAGTACATGTTCATCACCATGAACGAGGCGCGGTACGCGGTCGGCCTCGAGGCGGTCGGCCTCGCGGAGCGCGCCTACCAGGCCGCGCTCGCCTACGCGCGCGAGCGGCTCCAGGGGACGGAGCTCGGCGCGCGGAGCAAGGAGAAGGTCCCGATCCTCCGCCACCCCGACGTCCGCCGGATGCTCCTGCTCATGAAGTCGCGGACCGAGGCGATGCGCGCCGTCGCGTGCGTCACCGCGGCGGCGATGGACGCGGCGCGCTGCCACCCCGACGCGGAGCGGCGCGCGCGGAGCCAGGCGTTCGTCGAGCTCACGATCCCGATCGTGAAGGCCTGGAGCAGCGACAGCGCCATCGAGATCGCCTCCCTCGGGATCCAGGTCCACGGCGGCATGGGCTACGTCGAGGAGACCGGCGCGGCGCAGCTCCTCCGCGACGCCCGGATCACCTCGATCTACGAGGGCACCAACGGCATCCAGGCCGTGGACCTCGTCGGCCGGAAGGTGGCGCGCGACGGAGGCGACGCGATCCGCCGCGTGATGGGCGAGATGCGCGAGGTCGAGACCCAGCTCGAGCTGGAGGAGAGCGAGCCGCTCACGGCGATCGCGGCACGGCTGCGGCTGGGCGTCGCCGCGCTCGAGCAGGCCGTGCAGTTCATCGTCGCCACCTACGGCAAGGACGCCCGCCGCGCCTCGGTCGGCGCCGTGCCGTTCCTCGAGCTCTTCGGGACCGTGGCCGGCGGCTGGCAGATGGCCCGCGCCGCGCTGGCCGCGCACCGGCACCTCGAGGCCGGGCGGGGGGAGGCGGCCTTCCTCCGCGCCAAGGTGTCCACGGCGCGCTTCTACGCCGATCACGTGCTCGTGCGCGCCGCGGGCCTCTCGCGGACCGTGGTCTCGGGCGCCGACGCGGTGCTCGCCATCGAGGACGACCAGTTCTGATGGCTGCGCCGCCCGCGGCCCTCAGCCTCGCGCCAGGGCGGGCGGGGGCGGCGCGTCGTCCGCCCGCCCCGGCCCGAGCTCGGCCTGCCGCCTGCGGTACTCCCCGGGCTGCACGCCGCTCCAGCGCTTGAACGCGCGGTGGAACGCGCTCGTCTCCTGGAAGCCGAGGGAGGCGGCGATCTCGGCGACGCTCAGGCGGCTGCCGCACAGGTGATGGACGGCCGCGTCCCGGCGCAGCTCGTCCTTGATGCCCTGGTAGCTCGTCCCCTCCGCGTCGAGCCTGCGGCGGAGCGTCGTCGGCGCGACGTGGAACTCGCGCGCCACGTCCTCGAGCCGGGGCCACTCCTCGCGGCCGATGCTCCCGCGCAGGCGCCGGCGCAGCCGGGCCGTCCAGCTGTCCTCGTTCGTGTACTTGAGGAACACCGACTGCGGCGCGGTGCGCAGGAACGTCTTCAGGGCGGTGGCGTTCTGCACGACGGGCAACGCGAGGAGCTGCGCGTCGAACCGGACCGCCGTGCGCTCCGCGTCGAACCGCAGCCGCTGCGAGTACATGACGGTGTACTCCTGCGCGTGGGTGGGCCGCGGGTGCGCGAACTCCGCCATCGTGAGCGGGATCCGCCGCCCCGCCAGCCAGCACATCAGCCCGTGCACCATGATGAGGAAGGTCTCGTCCGCGAAGCGGCGAGCCTGGGCGGCCTCGATGCGGTTCGTGACCGCGACGACCGCGTCCGGCCCGTCCACGCGCAGCTCCGCCTGGACGTCGTCCAGGAACGCCGCGAACCCCCTCAGCATCCGCCGCAGCGCGCGGTCGAGCCTCCCGGCGTGCAGCACCGCGTGGCACAGCAGGGCGAAGCTGCCGCACTTCATCCGCCGCCGATCGAGGCCGAAGAACTCGTCGTCGAGCTCGCGATTGACGGCGAGCCACAGGGCCGAGAAGGACTCGGCGGGCACCCGCGCGTGGGATGCCGCGAGGAGCTCCGAGGGGATGCCGGCGGACGCCAGCACCCGCGCGCGCGCCTCTCCCGAGAGCCCGGCGACGGCGGCGCCCACGAAATGCATGGAGACGGTGTGCTTTTGCATCGCTCTGGAGGCCGCTTCGGGACCCCGGATCTTACTGCGCCGCCGGGATGACTGGCAAAAAGCGCCAGCCGACCGGTCGCGCCGGGCATCGCCCGGCGCCGCGCCGGTGCCTACAGTCGTGCCTCGACTGCGAGGGAGGGACGGCATGCCGCTGAAGCTGCTGGTCACCGCGAAGCGGGTCGAGGACCCGGAGTCGAGGATCCAGGTCAAGCCGGACGGCACGGGGATCGTGACCGACGGCGTGAACTACAAGATGAACCCCTTCGACGAGATCGCCGTCGAGGAGGCGCTGCGGCTCAAGGAGAAGCACGGCGGGGAGGTCGTCGTCGTCTCCATCGGCGGGGAGCGGTCGGTGACCGAGCTCCGCGCCGCGCTCGCGATGGGGGCCGACCGGGGCATCCTCGTCCGGCACGACGGCCCGCTCGATCCCGTGGTCGTGTCCGCCATCCTGGCGAGGCTGTTCGAGCAGGAGCAGCCCGACCTCGTCATCCTGGGGAAGCAGTCGATCGACGACGACCAGAACCAGGCCGGCCAGTACCTCGCGGAGCGGCTCGGGCTCGGCCAGGCGACGTTCGCCTCGAAGAGCGAGAGCCTCGAGAGCGAGGCCGAGCAGAAGCGGGTGCCCGGGCTCGCCGTGTCGGCCGACGGCACGCGCGTGACCGTCGTGCGCGAGGTGGACGGGGGCGTCGAGACCCTGGAGGTGCGCCTCCCGGCGGTCGTCACGACGGACCTCAGGCTCAACAAGCCCCGGTTCGCGTCGCTCCCCGGGATCATGAAGGCGAAGAAGAAGGAGGTCCGGGAGCTGCCGGCCGCGACGCTGGGGGTGGACCTCGCGCCGAAGGTGATCGTGAGGAAGCTCGTGACGCCGCCCGCGCGCGAGGGCGGCGTGAAGGTCGCGGACGTGGACGAGCTCGTCCGGAAGCTCCGCGACGAGGCCAAGGTGGTCTAGCGGGAGGGGGAACGCACATGGCGAACGTTCTCATCGTTGCGGAGCAGCACGCGGGCACCCTCCGGAGGGCGAGCCTGCACGCGCTCGAGGCCGGACGGGAGCTGGCGGCGCGCACCGGGGGAAGGCTGGCGGCGGCGCTCCTCGGGAGCGGGCTCGAGGCGGCCGCGGCGGAGCTCGCCGCGCACGGCGTGGAGGTGCACGTCGCGGACGCGCCCGTGCTCGAGCACCCGCTCGCGGAGGCGTGGGCCCCGGTCGTCGCCGACCTCGCGCGGTCGCTGGGGGCGACGCACGTCGGCGCCGCCGCGACCGCGGTCTCCAAGGACGTGCTCCCGCGCGTGGCGGCGAGGCTCGAGGCCGGGATGGCGACGGACGTCGTGGGGTTCGGCGGCGACGGGAGCGCCCTCACGTTCCGGCGCCCGATGTGGGCGGGGAACGTGCTCGCGGAGGTGGAGCTCGCGACGGCCGTGAAGGTGTTCACGGTGCGCGCGACGGAGTTCGCCCCCGCGCGCAGGGGAGGGCAGGGGGAGATCCGGCGCGCGCCCGTCGCGGTCGACGCCGCGAGCCTCCGGACGCGCCACGTGGGCTTCGTCGAGGTGAAGAGCGCGCGCCCGGAGCTGACCGAGGCGCGGGCGATCGTGGCGGGCGGTCGCGGCACGAAGGGCGACTTCGAGCCGGTCGAGGCGCTCGCGGACGCGCTCGGCGCCGCCGTCGGCGCGACCCGCGCCGCGGTCGACGCGGGCTGGGTGCCGAACGATTGGCAGGTCGGGCAGACCGGGAAGGTCGTCGCGCCCGAGCTCTACGTCGCGGCCGGGATCTCCGGCGCGATGCAGCACGTCGCCGGGATGAAGGGCGCGAAGGTGATCGTGGCGGTGAACAAGGACCCCGACGCGCCCATCTTCGAGATCGCCGACTACGGCCTCGTCGCCGACCTCTTCCCGGCGCTGGCGGAGCTCCAGGCGAAGCTGAGGTGACCGCGCGGGAGCGCGCCCGCCCCATGAACCCTGGCTGACGGCGGCGGCCCTCCCGCCTACCTCCCCGCCAGGCCCAGCTCGATGAGGCAGAGGTCGGGGCTCTCCGGGTCCCGGCGGATCGAGAACCCGAGCCGCTCCATCAGCGCGAGCGCGGAGGTGTTCTCGTGCAGCACCTCCCCCTCGAGGCGGGTGATCCCGCGCGCCCGCGCCGCCGCGATGAGCATCCGGAACAGCCGCGCGCCGATGCCCCGGCCCTGCCACGCGTCGGCGACCACGATCGCGACGTGGGCGGTCTCCGGGTCGGTCCTGGCGTAGCGCGCCACCGCGATCTGGGTCTCCTTGCCCTCCCGCTCGACCAGGGCGACGAGGGCGAGCTCGCGGTCGTAGTCGATCTGGGTGAAACGGATGAGCATCTCCCGCGTGAGCTCCCGGAGCGCGATCATGAAGCGGAAGTGGCGAGCGTTCTCGGAGAGGTTGCGCACGAAGCTCGCCTCCATCTCCGCGTCCTCGGGGCGGATGGGGCGCACCGTGATCGTGTCGCCGCCGGGGAGCCGCCAGCGCTCGCCGACGTCGGTCGGGTACGGGTGGATCGCCATGTGCCCGTAGCGTCCCGCCTCGGGCACGGCGGGCGCGACGGAGGCTCGCGCGCCGGAGGCGTAGACCTCGTCCCCCGAGACCACGACGGGTGCGATCTCGAGCTCACGCAGCTCCGGCAGCTCGCTCACGATCGCGGAGAGCCCCCAGAGCGTGCGCTCGAAGGCGGCCACCTCCGGGGCGGTCATTCCCCCCGGCGCGGTGAACACGGAGGCGATGCGGCTCGTGCGCACGAGCGTCTGGATGATGGCCGTGTCGAGGGGCGGGAGCGCGACGACGGCCTCGCCCCCGGGCCCCGAGGCGCTCGCCCGGCCGAACCGGATCACCGGTCCGAAGAGCGCGTCGCGTCCGACGCGGACGAACAGCTCGGTCCCCGTGACCCGCTGGCCGGCCGCGTCGCGGTCGCGGATCCCGACGGCCGCCAGCAGCCGGCGGAGCTCCGCGGCGGTGAGCCGGTCGTGCCCGCGCGCGAGCGCCGCGCGGACGAGCTCGCGCGCGCGATCCACGTGAGGGATCGCGTCCGGGGCGAGCGGTCCCGGCACCTGGCGGAGCAGGCGCTGGTTGCGCGCGTGGCTCGCGAGGAGCGCGAACGCGTCCACCGCGGCCTCGGGCGAGGAGAAGTCCGGCAGGCGCGCCTCGACGAAGCGCGCGCGGGCGCTCCGCACGAGCTCCTCTCCCATCCAGCAGGCGACGATCGGCTTCGACCCGCCCCGGCTCGCCGCCACGACCGCGTCGGCCGTCTCCGCCGGGAGCGAGCGCGCGTACGGGGCGAGCACCGCGAGCACCGCGTCGACGTTCGGGTCGCCGAGGCAGAGCTCCACCGCCGACCGGTAGCGCGCGGGATCGGCGTCGCCGAGGAGGTCCAGCGGATTCGAGCGGGCGCTCTCCGGGACGAGCGCGTCGAGCGCCGTTCGCGTCGCGTCCGCGAGCGGCGCGACGACGACCCCGAGCTCGTCGGCGCGATCCGCGGCGAGCAGGCCGGGCCCGCGGGCGTTCGTCACGACGGCGAGCCGGTTGCCGCTCACGGGGCGGGGGGTCGCGAGGAGCCGCGCCGCGGCGAACATCCGGTCCATCGACTCGACCCGCACCGCGCCGGCCCGCGCGAGCGCCGCGTCGAAGGCGTCGTCCGAAGAGGCCGGCGGCGCGCCGTCCGCCCCCGCGCCGTGCCGGCCCGCCTTCACCACCACGACGGGCTTCAGGCGCGCCGCGAGGCGCAGGCCGCTCAGGAACGGACGCGCGGCGCGGAGCGTCTCGACGTAGAGGAGGACGCTCTTCGTCGCGGGGTCGAGCGCCAGGTACTCGAGCACCTCGCCGAAGTCGACGTCGAGCGCGTCCCCGAGCGAGACCACCGCCGAGAACCCGATCCGGTGGGCCGCCGCCCAGTCGAGCGCGGTGGCGCAGAGGGCGCCGGACTGCGAGACGAGCCCGATGGAGCCCGGGGAAGCGCTCCCGCTCGTGAAGGTCGCGTTGAGCCTCGCGTCCGGCCGGGCGAGCCCGACGCTGTTGGGGCCGAGGAGCCGCACGCCGCCCCGTGCCGCCGCGAGGAGCGCGGCGGCGGCGTCCGGGTCCGGCTCGCCGGGTCCGACCGAGCCCGAGGCCGAGGCCGCGATCACGGCCCCGGCCACGTGGCGCTCCGCGCACGCACCCACGATCTCGGGGATCGACGCGGGGGGTGCGGCCACGATGGCGAGGTCGACCTCGCCCTCGAGCTCTGCGAGCGAAGCGCAGCGCCGCACGCCGGCCGGGAGCTCAGCCGCCTCGCCGACCACGTGGATCGGCCCCTCGAAGCCGCCCGCGACCACGTTGCGGAGGATGAGATCGCCGGGCGACTCGCGCTCGCCGGCCCCGAACACCGCGATCGCGCGAGGGGCGAAGACGCGTACGAACGGGTGGGGGCGCACCTCGTGATGCTACCTCCGCCGGAGCCGAAGCGGTGGGCGCAGATCTCTCGCGCGCCCCCCGGAGCAGGCGTTTCATGACCCGCGCCCGATGCTATGGTCCGCCGCAACGCACGGAGGCGGCAGACATGCCCGACGAGGCCAAGCTGGCGAGGACCCTCGCCACCGCGATCCTCGGGATCGACACGCTCTGGGGGGGCGACGTGATGAGCCCCTCCGGTACGGGGCGGTTCATCGCAGACTCCTGGTTCTCGGACGAGCCGCTCCCGGAGGCCTACACGCACCGGGCAGCGGCGAGGCTGCGCGAGACGGGCGGCGTGGCCGCGCGGTCGCCGGACGAGGACGCCGTCGGAGCCTACCTCGCGGCCGTCGACGTGCCGGCGGCGATCGACGAGGCGATCGCGCAGGGGCGCGAGCTCGGCGGGCTGCGCGGCGCCTTCCTCGTCGGACAGGGCGAGTCCCTCCGCGTCATGTGGGAGCTCGCCGAGGAGCTGCGCGGGCGCGGGCAGGAGGTGCCCTACGAGCGCTGCGTGGTCGCCGCGACCGGGACGCCTCCCGCGCCCTCGCGTCCCGAGCCGAAGCGGCAGCTCCTCGCGAAGCTGCTCGGGGTGCCGGCCGAGCCGGCGCGGCTGCTCGAGGCGGTCGACGCCTGGCGCGGCGAGCGGCTGGTCCCGCGCAAGGCGATCAAGCTCCTCGCCGACGGCTTCATCTCCCAGCTCGAGGAGGGCACCCGCAGGCACGTGGTGCCGCACCTGCCGGCCGCGCTCCACGCCGTCCCGCGCGCGAACGTCGAGTTCCTGCTCGTCGAGAACGCCTGGTTCTCGGGCTCGATGAACTACGTCGGCCGGGCCCGCAACCGGGACGGCTCGCCGCGCTACGAGGCGACCTACGAGATCAACGCGGCGCTCGAGATCTCGGTGCCCGAGCTCGTGAACCTCGTCGCGCACGAGGTAGTGCCCGGACACGTGACCAACTTCGCGCTCGCCCAGGCGCTCCACGTCCAGGGGAAGCTCGGCTTCGAGGCGACCGTGCTGACCATGAACACGCGGGGCGCGGCTTTGTCCGAGGGGCTCGCCAACCACGCCCTCCTGATGGCCTTCGGCGCGACGGAGGTCTCCGAGCTGCAGGACCCGGACCTGCAGATCGGCTCCCTGCTGGCGCTCCTCCAGGACGACGCGAAGAACCAGGCGTCCTGGCTCACGTGGGAGGAGCGCCGGCCGCAGGACGAGGTCGCCCGGGTGCTCCGGGGCGAGTACCTGTGCTCCGAGGAGCGCGCCGGAAAGCTCTCGGGCGCCTGGGGCCGCCACCCGCTCAACGGGCGCATGTACCTGCCGTGCTACCGAGCCGGCACCGAGAAGGTCGGAGAGCTCAGACGGCGCCACCGGCCCGAGAAGGTGATCCCCGCGCTCTACCAGGTCTCGGGACTGGTGGACGTCGTGACCATCGACGGCGTGTTGTGAAGGCCGCGCTCGCGCGCGACCACCGGTGAAGCCGCGAAACCTTGGTCCCGACCTCGCGGGACGCCCAGGAGCGCTCGGCCGAGGGCGGCGCCGTCCCGCCCCCAGCGTCGGCAGGCCGCACGGTACGAGCCGGCCTACCGCGGCGCGGGTGGCGGACCGAGATTCTCGGAGGCCGCCTCGCGGCCCCGGATCGGAGCGCGCCCGTCCGATCGGTCCACGCCGAGGAGCACCTGCGCATGCCTTCCAAGCCGAAGAAGCCCGCTCCGCGTCCGAAGAAGTCCCCCGCCAAGGCGTCCGCCCGCTCCACGGTCGGCGGGGCGCGGAGAGGCACGTCCGCGGCGAGAGCGATCGATCGGGCCGCCGCGAAGCTCGCCGCCACGGACGAGCTCGCCGCGAGCATGCCGTTCAACGCGACCAAGAAGGCCGAGCACGGCGCCCTCGCGCGAACCCCGCCGCGGGGCGCGCAGGTGGCGCCGACGGACGCGACGGCGACCGGCAGCACGCTCAGCGAGACCGCCTCGTCGCTCAAGGTGGGAAGGGGCAAGCCGCAGGATCAGCTCGGAGTGAATCCAGGCAACCTGCCGCTCGACCGTGTGAGGGTGGACTCCAGCGGCCAGGGGCTCACCACCAATCACGGCGTCCCCATCGCCGACAACCAGAACTCGCTCAAGGCGGGGCTGCGCGGGCCCACGCTCCTGGAGGACTTCATCCTCCGCGAGAAGATCACCCACTTCGATCACGAGCGGATCCCCGAGCGCATCGTGCACGCGCGGGGTTCGGCCGCGCACGGGTTCTTCGAGTGCACCGAGGCCCTCACCGGCGTCACCCGGGCCTCGTTTCTCTCGGAGAAGGGCAAGCGCACGCCGGTCTTCGTGCGGTTCTCGACCGTCGCGGGCGAGCGCGGCTCGGCGGATCTCCCGCGCGACGTGCGCGGCTTCGCGGTGAAGTTCTACACCGACGAGGGGAACTACGACCTCGTCGGCAACAACATGCCCGTGTTCTTCATCCAGGACGCCATCAAGTTCCCCGACCTGGTGCACGCGGTGAAGCCGGAGCCGCACCACGGCATGCCGCAGGCGGCGAGCGCGCACGACACGTTCTGGGACTTCGTGTCGCTCATGCCCGAGTCGACGCACATGCTCCTCTGGCTCATGAGCGACCGCGCGCTGCCCCGCAGCTTCTCGATGATGCAGGGCTTCGGGGTGCACACCTTCCGCTTCGTCAACGCGAGAGGCGAAGCGCGCTTCGTGAAGTTCCACTGGAACCCGGTGCGCGGCACCCACTCGCTCGACTGGGACGAGTGCGTGAAGATCAACGGCGCCGATCCCGACTACCACCGGCGCGACCTGTGGGAGTCCATCGAGGCGGGGCAGTTCCCGGAGTGGGAGCTGGGCGTCCAGCTCTTCACCGAGGAGGAGGCCGGACGGTTCTCCTTCGACGTCCTCGACCCGACGAAGATCGTCCCGGAGGAGCTCGTGCCGGTGCGCACGGTGGGGCGGCTCGTCCTCGACCGCAACCCCGACAACTTCTTCGCCGAGACGGAGCAGGTCGCCTTCTGCGCGGCGCACGTGGTCCCGGGGATCGACTTCTCGAACGATCCCCTGCTCGCGGGCCGCATCCACTCCTACGCCGACACGCAGATCTCCCGCCTGGGGGGGCCGAACTTCCACGAGATCCCCATCAACGCGCCGGTGGCGCAGGTGCACAACGTCCAGCGCGACGGGATGCACCGGCAGGCGATTCACCGCGGGCGCGTGGCCTACGAGCCCAACTCGCTCGCCGGCGGCTGCCCGTTCCAGCAGGGCGCGGCGGCGGGCTTCACCTCGTTTCCGGACCCCACGCCCGAGGACAAGGTGCGCGGCAAGCCCGAGAAGTTCGCCGACCACTACACGCAGGCCACGCTGTTCTGGGAGAGCCAGTCCGAGGTGGAGCAGGCGCACATCGTGCGAGCCTTCCGGTTCGAGCTCACGAAGGTGCAGACGCCGGCGGTGCGGCAGCGGGTGGTCGCGCAGCTCGCGAACGTGAGCGACGAGCTCGCTCGAGCGGTCGCGGACGGCCTCGGCATCGAGGTGCCGGAGCCCTTGCCGGTGCTGGTGAGGGCCGCGAAGCCCGAGGTGACGAGATCGCCGGCGCTCTCCCTCACCGCGCGACCTGGCCGGGGTGACGTGGGAGGAAGGAAGATCGCCATCCTGGTGGCCGCGGGCGTCGACGGCGAGGGTGCGCTCGCCGTGCACCGCGCCCTGACCGAGGCCGGCGCGGTGCCGCGGCTCGTGGCAGCCCGGCTCGGCCCGGTGGAGAGCTCGACCGGCGACGCGCTCGACCCCGACGCGACGCTCGAGACGATGCCCTCCTGCCTGTTCGACGCGGTGGTGGTACCGGACGGCGAGGCCTGCGCCGCGGCGCTCTCCGCCCTGGGCCACGCGGTCGAGTTCGTGAAGGACCAGTATCGCCACTGCAAGACCCTCCTCGCGATCGGCGCGGGCCAGCGGCTCCTCGCGAAGGCGGGTCTGCCGTTCGAGGGAGAGGATCCGGCGCTGATCGTCGTGCCGGCGGGCCAGCTCGGCGCCGGTACGAAGGCGTTGCTGGCCGGACTGGCGGGCCATCGCAACTGGGATCGCGCGGTGGACCCACCGCCCGTGTAGCTGGCGACCCGACAGCCCGGGGATCGGGCGGACGCGGACGGGGGTGCGCGGCGAGTGCGTCCCCGGGTTAACGTAGGCGACAATGCCCCTGTCCACGGCGGCGTTGCTCTCCGACCGTCCGCGCAAGCGGGCCGGGAAGATCGCGCTCGTCGCCCTCGCAGCGCTGGTCGGGTTCTGGGTCGTGGACGCCGCGACCGACGGCCTCCTCCTCGGGGACCGCGGCTTCGTGCGGGAGCTGCTCCAGCCGTCGCCGTCCGACGTGTGGATGCGGATCCTCGTGGCCGCGCTGATCTTCGTCGTGTTCCTCCTGGGCCGCGAGCGAGCCCGGTTGCACCTGTTCGCGTCCGTGATCGACGAGGCCCCTGACGGCGTGCAGATCGCGGACCTCGACGGCCACGTGGCCTACTCGAACCGTGCCGTGCAGGAGATCTACGGGTTCTCCCCGGACGAGCTCCTGGGGAAGCACGTCAGCTCGATGAACGTCGACCCGGAGTTCGCGAGCCGCGTCATCCTCCCCGCGCTCCAGCAGACGGGACGCTGGGCCGGGGAGGTCGAGGTGAGGCACAAGGACGGGCGGTCCTTCCCCATCTGGCTGACGACCTCGCTCGTGCTCGGCGCCCGGGGGAGGCCGACCGCCGCCGTGGGGATCATCCGCGACCTCACCCAGCGAAAGCGTACGGAGCAGGAGCTGCGGAGCTACGCGACGCAGCTCGAGGAGGCGACCCGCCTGAAGGACCTGTTCGCCGACATCCTGCGGCACGATCTGCTCAGCCCCGCCGCCACGCTCCGGATGGGCATCGACCTCCTCGCGAAGAACGAGGCGAGCCCGGCCGCCACGCGGCTGCTCGAGAAGATGAGCCGGAGCTGCGCGCGGCTGACGGACCTGATCGAGCACGCCGCGAAGTACGCGAAGATCTCGACCCTGGAGCAGCTCGAGCTCGACACGCTCGATCTTCGACGGGTGCTGCAGGACGTGATCGCGGACTTCCAGGAGACGCTCCAGGAGGACGGGCTGCGCAGCTCGCTCTCCTCGCTCGGCGAGCTGCCCGTCCGCGCGAACCCGCTCGTCAGCGAGGTCTTCGCCAACCTCGTCTCCAACGCGCTCAAGTACGGCCGCGCGGGTGGCACGGTCACGGTGGGCGTCGAGGACGCCGGCGAGCACTGGGTCGTCGCCGTGACCGACTGCGGGGAAGGGATCCGGGACGAGGACAAGCAGCGGATCTTCACGCGCTTCGAGCGGCTGGAGCGGGAAGGCGTGAAGGGGACCGGGCTCGGCCTCGCCATCGCGAAGCACATCGTGGAGCTGCACCGCGGGAAGATCTGGGTGGAGGACAATCCCGGTGGCGGGTGCGTGTTCCGGGTCGCCCTGCCCAAGGCGGACCGCGCCACCTCGTAGAGGGGGGCGGGGCCTCCCGGTGCGCGCGGAACGGCGGCCGTAAAGCTGGCCTACGGAGGCTCTCCCCCCGCGGCGCATGGCGGGCGGGGCCACGCTCGCACGGCCCGTCCCGACCGGCGGCGAGCCTTCGCCCGTCCCAGCCGCCGGCGGCGGTGATCCGTGGACGCAGGGCCGCTAGATGTGGCGGCAGGGGGGTCCGGGTGGCGCGCAGCCTCGGGGAGAGCGACGAGCCGGCCGGCGAGAAGCCGGTGGCGAGCACCGCCGGACCGCCGGGGATCTCCGCCCTGGACGATCGCCCGCGGAACGCCGAGGTCCTCCTCGAGCGGCTGCTCGAGGCCGACCGCGTGCTGGCCTCGCGGGAGCGCACCCGCGGTGCGCTCCGGCGCAGGCGCTGGCTCGCGGCCGGGCTCGCCTCCCGGCGAAGGAGCGGCTCCTCGTCGAGGGGTGGGTGGCGCACGCGCGTGGCGAGAACGCGACGGCCTGGCGCATCTACCGCGACGCCGTCGACGCCTACCCCGAGGACGCAGACGTGCTCTACCTCGCGGCCGACCACCTCTTCCACGCCGGAGACGTGGACCGTGCCGTTCCGCTCTTCCAGCGTGCAGTCGACGCGCGGCCGGGGTGGGGCCCGCCCTTGAACCACCTGCTCGATGCCCTCGAGGCTCTCGGGTGCCCGGAGGAGCTCTGGCGTCGGCGCGGCGCGCGGTCGACGCGGCGCCGGGCCCGGTCACCTTCGGCGCACTGGGCCGGGCGCACCTGGCGAGGGGGGAGTGGGACGAGGCGCTCCGGGCACTCCGGAGCGCGGCCACGGCGGGCGGGGGCCCCGCGGCGATCAAGGACGGCGCCCAGGTGCTGCTCCTCGCCCATCGGCTCGAGGAGGCCGAAGCCGAGGGGCAGCGGCTCCTCGCCGGGGACGTGCCCCCGTACTGGCGGCTCGGCGGATACGCGCTGGTGATCCAGGTGCGTGCGATGCAGGGGAAGCGCCGCGACCTGCTGCGCCTCCTCGAGGGGATTCCGGCAGCGGAGCGCGCCGCGAACCCGGTGGGCTACCACCGGCTCGCGCTGGAGGCCCTCGCGCGCACGGGGGCCGGCCGCGATCGGCTCCGGCTCGAAGCCCGCGGGTGGGGCAGCGCCCTGGCGGCGTTCCCGCTCGCGTACGCGGGCGACCTCGCTCGCAGCGCGGAGCTCGCGCGCGGTCTCCCGCCCGGCCCGGACCGCGAGCTCCACGAGGGTCTCGTGGCATGGCGACGGGACGATCGGGTCCGGGCGGTGGCGCGGCTCGAGGCCGCGGCCCGGGGCAGCTCGATGACGATGAGCAGGCGGCTCGCGTCGTCCTTCCTCGGCGAGGTCCTCTCGGAGCTCGGGCGCGACGAGGAGACCGTGCGCGCGATGCGGGAGCTCCGCGCTCCCACGCTGCAGTTCCCGCAGTACGCCTTCGTGTACCCGCGAAGCCTCCTGTTCACCGCGCGATCGCTCGAGCGGCTCGGGCGGCGGCACGAGGCGCTGCAGGAGGCGGAGGCGCTCCTCCGGCTCTGGAGATCCGCGGATCCGGATCTCCCGGAGCTCCGGGAGGCGCGCGCGCTCAGGGCGCGGCTCGCCGGGGCACGCTGAGCGCACGAGCGGCGACGCCGCGGCCCTCACGTCACTCGAGATCGCCGCGCGTCAGCACCGTATCCCGCAGCCACCGGTCGTCGGCCCTCGGGGTGTCGAGGACGTAGTGCAGTCCCCGTGATTCCTTGCGCTGGCGGGCGCACGCCACGATGAGCATCGCCACGTCGGCGAGGTTGCGCAGCTCCACCAGGTCCGGCGTCACGTGGTACTGCCAGTAGTAATCCCGGATCTCGGCCCGCAGCATCTCGAGCCGGCCATGGGCGCGCGCGAGCCGCTTCTCGGTCCGCACGATGCCGACGTAGTTCCACATCAGGCGGCGCACCTCGTCCCAGTTGTGCGCCACCACCACGCCCTCGTCCGGCGCGAGGGCGTCCCCGGGGTTCCAGCCGGGGACGGCAGCTGCCTCGCCGCTCGTCGCGCCGAGCTCCTCCGCCGCGGCGGCGGCCGCGCGCCAGCCGAACACCAGCCCCTCCAGCAGCGAGTTGGAGGCGAGCCGGTTGGCGCCGTGGAGCCCGGTGCAGGAGACCTCGCCGATGGCGTAGAGGTGCGGGATGGTGGTGCGGCCGAGCAGGTCCGTGACCACGCCGCCGCACAGGTAGTGCGCCGCGGGGACCACCGGGATGGGCTGCACCGCCAGGTCGATCCCGAACTCCCTGCAGGTCGCGTAGATGTTCGGGAAGTGCTCGATGAGGAAGCTCTTCGGCAGGTGCGTCATGTCGAGGAAGGCGCAGTCGTCGCCGCGGCGCTTCATCTCGGCGTCGATGGAGCGCGCCACCACGTCCCGCGGCGCCAGCTCCCGCCGCGGGTCGTAGCGCGACATGAACGCCTCGCCCGCCCCGTTGCGCAGGATGCCGCCCTCGCCTCGGCAGGCCTCGCTGATGAGGTAGCTCTTCGCCTGCGGGTGGTAGAGGCAGGTGGGGTGGAACTGGAAGAACTCCATGTTCGCGACCGCCGCGCCCGCCCGGTAGGCCATGGCGATGCCGTCGCCGGTCGCGACGTCGGGGTTCGGCGTGTAGAGGTAGACCTTCCCCGCGCCGCCGGTGGCGAGGACCGTCACCGCCGCCGAGACCGTCGCGATGGCGCCGGTGGCGCGGTCGAGCACGTAGGCCCCGAGCGCCCGGTTCGGCCCGCCCAGCCCGAGCTTGCCGCTCGTGACGAGGTCGATGGCGATCTGGTCCTCGACGATGCGGATGCCGGCGGCCGCGCAGGCAGCGAGGAGCGCGCGCTCCACCTCGCGGCCGGTGGCGTCCTTCGCGTGGGCGATGCGCCGGCGCGAGTGCCCGCCCTCGCGCGTGAGGTGGAGCCGGTCGCCCTCGCGGTCGAGGTCGAGCCCCAGCGAGAGGAGCCAGCGGATCCGGTCGGGTCCCTCGCGGACGGTGACCTCCACCGCGTCGCGCTTGCAGAGCCCCGCGCCCGCCACGAGCGTGTCCTGGATGTGGAGGTCGAAGTCGTCGTCGGGGCCGAGCACGGAGGCGACGCCGCCCTGGGCGTACTGCGTGGAGCCCTCCCAGCGCTGGCGCTTCGTGAGGACGAGGACCGAGCCGTGCTTCACGGCCTGCAGCGCGAAGGTCAGGCCGGCGACGCCGCCGCCGAGCACGAGGAAGTCGACGCGCTCGCGTTCCATGAGGGGTGCCATGGAGGTCCGATGTAGCACACCGCTCGATCACGCGCGTGCGGCCGACGTCCGGCGCCCCCGCGTCGCGAGCTTCCTCAGCTCCATCGCCCAGAGGACCGTGCTCGCGACGGCGGCGCAGAGGAGCCAGTCGCCGGGCGACAGGGGGGAGGTGCGGAACGCGCGCTGCAGGAACGGCGCGTAGACCACCGCGACCTGCAGCGCGACCGAGAGCAGGATCGCGAACCACAGCCAGCGGTTCGCGAGGAGCCGGTGGAAGGCGCTGCGGTCTTCGGACCGCGCGTTGAGGGCGTTGAAGAGCTGGTAGAGCACGAGCGTCGTGAACGCGAGCGTGTGCGCGTCGCGCAGGCTCCGCCCTTCGCCGCCGGTCACGAGCCCGCCGGGGAGCGCCCAGTCCATCACCCCGAGCGTGCCGGCGGCCATCACCAGGCCGACGAGCGCGATGTCCGCCCACATCCGGCCGGTGATCACGCCGCTGCGGGGATCGCGCGGCGGCCGCAGCATGACGTCGTGGTCCGGCGGCTCGACGCCCAGCGCGAGCGCCGGGCCCGAGTCGGTGAGGAGGTTGATCCACAGGATCTGGGTGGCGAGGAGCGGGACGACGAGCACCGACCCCTCCTCCGGCGTGAGGCCGATCGTCCCGGCCAGCACGACCCCGAGGAACATCACCAGCACCTCGCCGACGTTCGACGAGAGCAGGTAGCGGAGGAAGCGCTGGATGTTGGCGAAGATCGAGCGCCCCTCCTCGATCGCCGAGACGATCGACGCGAAGTTGTCGTCGGTGAGGATCATGTCGGACGCGCCCTTCGCCACGTCCGTGCCGGTGATGCCCATCGCCACCCCGATGTCGGCGGCCTTGAGCGCCGGGGCGTCGTTCACGCCGTCCCCGGTCATCGCGGCGATCTCGCCGTTCGCGTGGAGCGCGTGGATGATGCGCAGCTTGTGATCCGGCGCGACCCGGGCGAAGACCGAGACCTCGCGGACGGCCTCGCGTAGCTCGGCGTCGTCCATGTCTTCGAGCTGCGCTCCGCCGATCGAGCGGGCGCCCTTCTCCGAGATCCCGAGCTCGGCCGCGATCGCCGCGGCCGTCGCCGGGTGATCCCCGGTGATCAGGATGGGCCGGACGCCCGCCCGCCGCGCCTCGTCCACCGAGGCGCGGGCCTCGGGCCGGGGAGGGTCGATCATCCCGACCACGCCGAGCCACACGAGCGCCTGCTCCACCTCGTCGGAGAGCTCGCCGGTCACGGCTTCGCGCCCGAGGGTGCGATAGGCGACCCCCAGCGTCCGCAGCGCGGCGGAGCCCAGCCCCTCCACGGTCCGCGCGATCTGCTCGCGGCGCTCCCGCCCGAGCGGACGCGTGCCGCCGCCCACCCGCTCGGCCGAGCAGCGCGCGAGGAGGATGTCGGGCGCGCCCTTCGAGACCACGAGCACGCGCTGCTCGTCCTCGGCGTCCACGTGCGCAGTGCTCATGCGCTTCCGCTCCGCGGAGAAGGGCACCTCGCCGACGCGCGTGAACCGTTGGCGGTGCTGCGCGGCCTTCCCACCGACCTTGCGGGCCGCCACGAGCAGCGCGCCCTCCGTCGGGTCGCCCTGGATCGTCCAGCGGCCGTCCCGCTGCGCGAGCTCCGCGTTGCTCGCGAGGTCGCCGGCGGCGAGGAGCCACTCGATCTCCTCCAGCAGCGAAGGGTCGGAGACCGGCGCGCCGTCCTGCCGCAGCTCGCCCGCCGGCTCGTAGCCGGTGCCGGTCAGGTCGGCCGCGCCGCTCGCCGTGACGACGGTGCGGACCGTCATCTCGTTGCGGGTCAGCGTCCCGGTCTTGTCCGAGCAGATGGTCGTGGTCGAGCCGAGGGTCTCGACCGCGGCGAGCTTGCGGACGATGACGTTCCGCCGCGCCATGCGCTGCGTCCCGAGCGACAGCACGACCGTGGTGATCGCGGTGAGACCCTCCGGCACCGCCGCGACCGCCAGCGACACCGCGAGCAGGAGCACGTCCACGGCGTCGGTCAGCGACCGCAGCTCCTCCGTGAGGAGGATGGTCACGCTGACGACGATGGCGATCCCGATCACGGCGAGCCCGAGGAGCCTGCCGGTCCGGTCGAGCTCCTTCTGCAGCGGGGACTCGACGTCCTTCGTCGCCACGAGCGAGCCGGCGATCCTCCCGATCTCGGTCGCCGGGCCGGTGGCCGTGACGAGCGCGCGGCCGCGGCCCGAGGCGATCGCGGTCCCGCTGAAGACCATGTTGCGCCGGTCGGCGATCGCGACCTCCTGGTCGAGGAGACCCTCGTCCTTGGACACGGGCGTGCTCTCGCCGGTCAGGGACGCCTCGGCGACGCGCAGCGCGATGGCCTGCAGCACCCTCGCGTCGGCGGGGAGAGTGTCACCCTCCTCGAGCAGGAGGACGTCGCCCGGCACGAGCTCCGCCGTCGGCACCACGCGCTGCTCCCCGTCCCTGAGCACGCGTGCGTTCGGGGCGGACATGGCCCGGAGGGCCGCGACCGCCTGCTCGGCCCGGCCCTCCTGGACGAACCCGAGCACGCCGTTCACGATCACGATCGCGAGGATGGTGAGCGCCTCGTAGGGGATGGACGACTCGCGCTCGATCCACCAGGCGACGAGCGAGATCGCGGTCGCGACGAGGAGGAGGACCGTCAGGACGTCCCTGAACTGCGCGAGGAAGCGGCGCCAGGCCGGGACCGGCGGCGGCGCGGGCAGCTCGTTGCGGCCGTGGCGCCCGAGCCGGGCCCCGGCCTCGGCGGAGGAGAGGCCGCGGCGGGCGTCGCTGCCGAGCGAGGCGATCACCTCCGCCGCGAGGCGCCGGTAGGGCGGGAGCGGCTCCTCCCGCGCGGCGAGGGCATCCGAGTTCGCGGCCATGCGTCGCTCGCGACCGTCGGCCAGAGGCTGCCGAGGTGATGCGGGCGCCGATGAGCGTACGCCCTGCCGGGGGACGCGTGTAGAGCACGGAAGGGCAGCCGCCCGACGACGTCCCGAGCCCCGGCCCATGAGCGACACGTCGCCGCGGGTCGCGCGTCACTTCTCCTGGAGCACGGACAGGACGTTGCCGGCGGGGTCCTTGAACCACGCGATGTAGGGACCCTCGCGGCGGGAGATGCCCTTCTCGTCCTGATCGAATCCCTCGTAGCGCTCGAGCCGGATCCCCCGCGCGGACAGCGCGTCGACGGCCTCGTCGATGTCATCCACCGGGAAGTTCAGGATCGTGTAGGTCGCCGGCGCGTGATCCGGCTTGGGGTAGACCAGCGTGGGCCGGTCACCCGCGAGGTGCAGCGTCAGGAGCCCGTTCTCCATGGACGTCTTCAGCCCGAGCGTGTCGCCGTAGAACGCACGAGCCTTCTCCACGTCGGGTACGGCGAAACTGCTGAACGCCTTCGAGTCCCTGAACATGACCCCTCCTTTCAGGGTTGGACCGTTGAGGATGCTCGAGCTCATCGGCGCTCCGTGGTGATACGGGCGTGGCCGCGTGCGATCTCCCCGAAGGAGCGAAGCGCGCGTCGACGGTCGGGCCCCTGGGCCTGAGAGCCGACTCGCCGCCTCACGCTCGATCCCCAGCCCGTCCGGACGACCGACCGGTCCCGGGTCCCCTCCCGAACCACGGGAGCCGCGCGGCGCGCTGGCGTTGCGCCTCGCGGACCCAACGTCGAGATTGTCTTGGACCTGCACACCTCGTCCCGTCCCACACATCCGGAAGGAGGCTCGGTGACCTCGCAAGCGCGAGTGACGCTCGCTCGCACGACGTACCATCACGCCCTCTCGGCCGCCCGCCGCGACTGCACTCCCGCGCGCTGGCGCCGGCTGGTTCGAGCCTGGTGGAACCTCAAGGACGCGCTCCGGCAGGTTGGCCTGGACGCCAGCACTGCCCGGCGCGAGCACGTCCTCGGGCTGCCCACGCCCGGGGGACTTGCGCCGTGACCCTCTCTGGCGTGGACCTCGCCCCGAGGAGATCGCCAGCGTGTTCGGGGGGGCCCGGCGGCCGTAGGCGCCGTGGGCTCGCCAGGCGCGTGCAGCCGGTTGCGGCCGCGCGCTCCGGCGGCAAAGACAAGCGCGGGAGGGACCCATCATGACGCCCGAACCCGCCACGTCCAGCTGGCGCGAACATGGGGTGCGCATCGTCCACGCCGGCGAGCTCGACCTGAACACCCCGCAGACCGCCGGCATGACCCGCGCCTCGGCGATCGACCATGCCCGCGCCGGGGCGCAGAAGCTCTGGGCCGGTACGGCCGTCATCCATCCGAACGCGAGGACGGGGGCCCACCATCACGGGGCGCTGGAGAGCGTCATCTACGTCGTGAGCGGGCACGCCCGCATGCGGTGGGGCGACCGGCTGGAGTTCGTCGCCGACGCAGGCCCCGGCGACTTCATCTACGTGCCGCCCTTCGTGCCCCACCAGGAGATCAACGCCAGCGCGGACGAGCCGCTGAGCTGCGTGGTCGTGCGGAGCGATCAGACGCCCGTCGTCGTGAACCTCGAGCTCCCCGCCGTCGAGCCGCCGGAGGAAGTCAGGTGGGTCGATCCCGTCCACCCTTCCGGCCGAAGTGCCTGAACGATCGGCCTGGCCGGTCGGCCTCGGTGACGCATCACTCGGGGTGACGCCGACGAAGGAAGGGCGGAGCGGTTCCGGAGTGACACGCGACCCGTCGGAATTCGCAGCTTTCGCGCCGGGGCGGTGACAGAATCCGCTCCCGCGCCCGGCGGGCACCCGCCGGGCCATCGACCCTGCGCATCCCCGAGGCCACCCGTGATCCTGCGCGCCGCCCTGGTCCTCTCCCTCGCCGCGCTCGCCGCCTGCGCCGGCAAGAAGCCGGTCCCCGCCGAGGCCGTCCCGCCGGCGCAGCCCGCCTCCGCCCGCGGCGTCGACCTCGCCGCGATGGACCCCGCCGTGAAGCCGGGCATGGACTTCTACGCCTACGCCAACGGCACCTTCACGCGGACGGCGGAGATCCCGCCGGACCGGGCGAGCACGGGCGCGTCCCTGCGCGTCTTCGAGACGGTGGAGGCGCGCACCCGCGCGATCGTGGAAGAGGCCGCGCGCGGCGACGCGCCGGCCGGCTCCGACGCGCGCAAGATCGGCGACCTCTACGCGAGCTTCATGGACGAGGCCGGCATCGAGGCGAGGGGGCTGGACCCGCTCCGCCCTGCGCTCGCCCGCATCGCGGCGCTCGCCGACGCCCGGGCGCTGGCCGCGGAGCTCGGCGCGACCGTGCGCGCGGACGTGGACATCTTCAACTGCACGGACCTGACGACCCCGCGTCCGCTGGGCGTCTGGATCGAGCAGGACCTGAACGAGCCGTCGCGCAACACCGTCTACCTCGTGCAGGGCGGCCTCGGGCTGCCGGACCGCGACTACTACCTCGACCGCTCGCCGCGGCAGGCCGCGCTCCGGGCGAAGTACCTCGCGCACCTCGAGGAGATGTTCGGGCTCGCCGGGTTCCCGGACGCCGCGGCGCGCGCGCAGCGCGTGCTGGCGTTCGAGACCGAGCTCGCGAAGGCCCACGGGTCGCGGCAGGACGCGGGCGACGTGCAGAAGGGGAACCACCCGTGGACGCGGGCGGAGCTCGAGCGGCAAGCGCCGGGAATGGACTGGGGCGCGTTCCTGGGCGCCGCGGGGCTCGAGGGGCAGCCCCGGTTCATCGTCTGGCAGCCCACCGCCGTCTCCGGGCTCGCGGCGCTCGTGAAGAGCGCGCCGCTCGCCACCTGGAAGGACTATCTCGCGGCCCGCGCCCTCGAGCGCGCGGCGCCGTTCCTGTCGAAGGCCTTCGCCGCCGAGTCGTTCGCGTTCCACGGCACGGCGCTCACCGGCACGCCGCAGCAGCGCGCCCGCTGGAAGCGCGGGCTCGGCGTCGTCGACCTCGCGCTGGGCGAGGCCGTCGGGCGCCTCTACGTCCAGAAGCACTTCCCGCCCGAGGCGAAGGCCGAGATCCAGGCGATGGAGCGGAACATCCGCGCGGCGTTCGCCCGGCGCATCGACGCGCTCGACTGGATGACGGCCACCACCAAGGCGCGCGCCAAGGAGAAGCTGGCGGTGATCGAGGTCGGCATCGGCTACCCCGACCGGTGGACCGATCACGGCGGCCTCGAGATCGTGAAGGGAGACCTCCTCGGCAACGTGGAGCGCGCGGAGCTCTTCGAGTACCGCCGCCAGCTCGCCAAGCTCGGCAAGGCACCCGACCGCGGCGAGTGGTGCATGCTCCCGCACACCGTGAACGCGGTGAACCTCCCGGTTCGCAACGCGCTCAACTTCCCGGCGGGGTTCCTGGAGCCGCCCTTCTACGATCGCCAGGCGACGGCGGCGGTGAAGTACGCGTCCATCGGCTCCGTCATCGGCCACGAGCTCAGCCACAGCTTCGACGACCAGGGCGCGCTCTTCGACGCGCGCGGCGAGCTCGAGAGCTGGTGGTCGCCGGCCGATCTCGCGCGTTTCCAGGCGGAGGGCCGGCAGCTCGCCGCCCAGTACGACGCGTACCGGCCGTTCCCGGATGCCGCGGTCGACGGGAAGCTCACGCTGGGTGAGAACATCGCCGACCTCGCCGGGCTGGCGGCCGCTCACGACGCGTGGCGCGCCTCACTCGGCGGGGAGACACCTCCCCGGGTCGGCGGCCTCGACGGCGAGCAGCAGTTCTTCGTCGCCTACGCCCAGACCTGGCAGACGAAGCCGCGTGAAGCCGCCCTGCGACGGCAGCTCCTCACCGACGGACACGCCCCAGGCCGCTATCGCGCCCTGACCGTGCGGAACCTCGACCCCTGGTACGCCGCCTTCGACGTCCAGCCCGGGGACGCCCTCTACCTCGCGCCCGGCGAGCGCGTACGGGTGTGGTGAGCGCCGCCGCGTGTGCTCACGCGCTGGGCGGCGCAAGTGGGGGAGGCGTCGCCGCCGGGCCGGGGTCGAGCTTGATCGTGCCGCCGTCGCGAGGCTACAAGGTCGGCTCACCCGCCGCAGCTGGAGGCTCACCTTGCCGACCACCACCGAGAACCTCGCCACCGCGTTCGCCGGCGAGAGCCAGGCGAACCGGAAATACCTCGCCTTCGCCCGCCAGGCGGAGCGTGAGGGCTACGCGCAGATCGCCAAGCTCTTCCGGGCGGCGGCCGAGGCCGAGACGCTCCACGCGCTCGCGCACCTGCAGAACAAGGGCGGCGTGAAGACCACGCTCGAGAACCTCGAGGAGGCCGTCGCGGGCGAGACCTACGAGTTCACGCAGATGTACCCGCCGATGGTGGAGCAGGCCAGGGCCGAGGGGCACAAGGCGAGAGTCATGCTGGACTACGCGAACCGCGCCGAGCAGGTACACGCGGGCCTCTTCAAGCAGGCGCTCGACGCGCTCCGCGCCGGAGCGGACCTCTCGCAGATGGACGTCTACCTGTGTCCCGTCTGCGGCGATCTCGAATTCGGCGCTCCGCCGGACAAGTGCCCGATCTGCGGCGCGCCGGCGGCGAAGTACCAGAAGGTTTCCTAGCCGGGGCGGCGGGCGCCGGCGGGGGGCGCTACACCTCCCTCATGATCCGCCCCGCTCGAGAGCGAGGGAGGCCGTGACGGCGGCCACGCTGCTCGGTGCGTTCGCGATGACGGCTTCCCTCCTCGACCATCCGCTGATCTCGGAGCGCTACTTCTTCCCGCGCCGCGAGCGGCTCGCCTCGCCCATGCTGGTGGCGGTGGACGGCGCGACCCTCGCGTGCGCCTTCCGGAAGGTCGCACCCGACGCGCCGACGCTCGTCCACTTCCACGGCAACGGGGAGGTGGCCGGCGACTGGGAGGACTTCGCGCGGTGGCTCGGCTCGCTCGGGTGGAACGTGCTGCTCGCGGAGTACCGCGGCTACGGTGCGTCCACGGGCGCCCCGCAGCTCGGGAGGATGCTCGACGACGTCGAGCGCATCGTCGAGGCGAGCGGCGTGGCGCCCGACCGCATCGTGTTCTTCGGCCGGTCGGTGGGCTCGCTGTTCGCGGTGCACGCGGTGTCCCGCTTCCCGCAGGCCGCGGGGCTGGTCGTCGAGAGCGGGATCGCGGACGTGAGCGAGCGGCTCTCGATCCGCGTCGCCCCGGCCGAGCTGGGCGTCTCGCCCGAGGCGTTCGTGGCGGAGGTGAGCGGACGGCTCGATCAGCGGGCCAAGCTGCGCCGGTACCGCGGGCCCGTGCTGATCCTCCACACGCGCCGGGACGGCCTCATCGACGTGTCCCACGGCGAGCGGCTCGCCGCCGCGGCGGGCGGTCAAGTCACGCTGCAGGTGTTCGAGCGCGGGGACCACAACTCCATCCTCGCGGTGAACGGGGCCGAGTACCGGAGGGCGGTGAGCGCGTTCCTCGAAGGGGTCAGGCGGCCGGAGCGACGATCTCCCTGAGCTGCTCCGCGGGGTGAGGCGGGGGAAGGCGTGCGAGCGGTGGAGCGGTGCCCGCGCGCCGCAGACGCCGGGGGGGGGGGCGAGACCCGACTCGCGAGGTCGTGGCCGGCGCGTCATCCGCGCGGTAAGCACCAGCGCGGAGGCACGCGATGAAACGGTTCGCATTCGATCCGCGGCCCAGGACGCCCAGGCTCGCGGCGACTGCTCTCGTCGCCGCGGGCCTGCTGCTCGCCGCCTGCGGAGGAGGCGATTCGAGCGGCGACGGAGGAGGGGAGGGCGGCGGGACGCCGACGACGGACGGCACGCTCGCCGGGACCGCGAGGAAGGGTCCGGTGGCGAGCGGGACGGTCACGGCCTTCGCGGTGACGAACGGCGCGAAGGGGGCCCTGCTCGCGACCGGCCATACCGACTCGCAGGGTCGCTTCACGATGCGGGTCGGGAGCTACTCGGGTCCGCTGCTCGTCAAGCTCCGGAGCGGCACCTACACCGACGAGGCGACGAACGCGACGATGCCCATGGGCGCCGCCGACGTGATGACGTGCGCCGTCCCCAGCTTCGCCGCGGGATCTTCGACGATGGTCCAGGTGACGCCGCTCACGTCGATGGCGCAGGTGATGGCCCAGGGGATGCCCGGAGGCATGACGGAGGCGAACGTCGACTCTGCCAACTCGAGCGTGGGCAGCTACTTCTCGTGCGGCGACATCTTGCACACGATCCCCATGGACCCGCTCGTCTCGGGGTCGGGCGCCGACGCGACGCAGGAGACGAAGAACTACGGCATGACGCTCGCGGCGATGTCGCAGTACGCGATGATGCTCGGCATGACGGGCTCGTCCTCGGGCATGGTGACCGCGATGATGCAGGACGCCTCCGACGGCACGATGAACGGCATGATGGGCTCGACGCAGGTCTCGATGGGCGGGATGGGCGGCATGATGGGCGGCACGATGACGATGCCGAGCGCGACCGGCACGACCGAGCTCGCCACGGCGATGGGTCAGTTCATCACCTCGAACATGAACCGCTCCGGTGTTCCGCTCGCCGACATGCAGCCGCTGATGAACAAGCTCTCCGCGTCGTCGGGCGAGCTCCGGTAGGAGAGGGAGTCCGCGCCGCGAGGGAGAGCTCCGAGCGAGATGTCGAGCACCGCCGCCCGTCATCCCTTCCGGATCTTTCCGCCCGCGCAGGCGGCGGGCGCGGGCGGTCCCATGGATCTCGTCCTCGAGACGAGCGCGTTCGGGGGCGGCACGCATCCGACCACCGTGAGCTGCCTGGAGGAGCTGGCCGCGGTCGCGCCCCTCACCGGGCTGCGGGTGCTGGACCTCGGGAGCGGGAGCGGCATCCTCGGGATCGCGGCCCTTCGCCTCGGCGCCGCCGGCGCCGTGTGCGTGGACGTGAACCCCGACGCGGTGGCGAGCGCGCGCCGCAACGGCGCCGCGAACGGCGCCGCCGAGCGGCTGGAGCACCGCTGCGCAAGCGCCGGCGACCTCGCGGGGGAGCGCTTCGACCTCGTCGTCGCGAACATCGGCGGCGAGCTCCTCCTCGACGAGGCGGCGCGGATCGCCCCGCTCGCGCGTCCGGGCGGCCGGCTCCTCCTGTCCGGCCTCCTGCGCGGCTGGGCCGACGAGCTCGAGCGCGCCTATGCGCGGCTCGGCTGCCGCGTCGTGGCCCGCCGCTCTCCAGGCGAGTTCTGCACGGTGCTGCTCGTGCGCCGCTGACCCGTCGCGCCCCCGGACGCGACCGCGGTGTCGTGGCAGTCGGCGCCGTCGCCTTCGAAGTCGCCGAGGCACGCGCCGTCGCGCGAGGCGCCGCGGCTCGCGCCTCGCGTGCGCGATCTTGCGCGCGGTCATCGACTCCTCCGACGGTACGTGCTGTCCTGCGCGCTCTCTCCCAGGGGGATTCGGTGAGCCTTCCTTCCGTGAGCCGACCCGCCGCCCTGGCCGCGGCGATCCTGGTGTGCGGCTGCAGCGGGTTCGACGTCGAAGGACCGCCCGCCCCGGCCCCGCCATCGGACCTGCGCGTCGCGCTCTCGTCCTCCGCGTGGGGGTGGCCGGAGCTCCAGGCCGAGTGGTCGCGCCCTCCGGGCGCCGTCCCCGACGGCATCGTCCTCGAGATGCGCACGGGGGAGGGGCCCTGGACGCAGGGGTACTGGTTCGGCGGCAGCGCCACGGCCGGCACGCTCGCGCTGTCCCAGGTCGAGGACGGCGCACGGCTCACGTTCCGCGCGGTCGCCGTGGACAACGGCGTCCGCTCCACTCCCACGAACCAGGCCGCCGTCCAGCTCCCGGTTGCGGCCGCCGCGAACGCGCAGGTCGGATGGAGCGTCGCCGGGCCCGTGTCGGTGTGGTGGCAGAGGACCTCCCAGGGCGCCACCGCCGTGAGGGTGGAGCGGCGCATCGAGCCGGCCACGGGGCCGGCCTCCCCCTGGCAGCAGGTCCTCCTCGCGAGCGCCGCGACCACGAGGTACGACGACGCCGACACGGCGCAGTGGCGCGACGGCGCGCGCCTCGCCTATCGCATCGTGTACCTGGCGGGCGACGTCGAGAGCGAGCCCGTCGAGGCGCGCAGCCCGGGTGGGCGGCCGCTCGCCCTGGCCGCAACCGCCGTCCACGACGCCGGAGTCGTTCGCGTCGGCTGGACGTACGCCGGAGCGGCCCCGATCCAGGTGAGGGTGACCCGGCGCCCGCTGGGCGCAGCCGAGGTCGAGCTCGGGGTGGCAGACCCGCCCGCGACCTCGTTCGAGATGCCGGCGCCCCCGCCCGGATTCTACACGTACGTCGTCCAGGCGAAGAGCCCGGACGCGAGCTGGTACGACTGGGACCTCCTCTCGACGCCGGCCTCGGCGTCGGTGCTGGTGCCCGATCCCGCGCTCGCGGGAGTCCTCGAGGCCTCGGTGATCGAGCTGCCCGAGGCGGACGAGGTCGCGCGCGCGCCGTCGGGCGCGTTCGCGGTGGTGTCCGGCGACGGCTGGAGCACGCTCGCCGTCCACGTGCCCACGCCGGACGGCTGGGAGCGCTGGTTCCCCGCGACCGCGGACCGCGTGCGGGCCGCGCGCCCCGGCGTCCACTTCGACGCGCAGGGACGGCTTCACGTTCTGTACGAGCAGGAGACCGACGCACGACACTGGGACGTCCGCCATCGCTGGCAGGACTCGGCAGGTTGGCGGGACGAGCGCGCCGGGACGATCCTCGCCCTGGGCGCCGGGGCCTCCTCCAGCGCGCTCGACGCGGGAGGTGATCCGCACCTGCTCTGGCAGGACTGCTGCACCGCCCTCGGCGCGAGCCTGCCCATGACGTACGCCGTCCGGCGCGAGGGCGCCTGGACCGAGGAGGTCTTCACGGCGCCCTGGGACACCGCCTACGCCACGAGCCGCATCGCGACGGATCCGGCGAACGAGCCCGCGTTCCTGATGCAGGGCGCCTCGACGCTCCTCCTGCGTCACGGCAGCGGGGGCTGGTCCGATGAGCCCCTCCCGACGGCCGGGACGTCCGGGGCCGCCTGGGGCCCCGTGCTGCTCCCCGCGGTCGACCGCGTGGTGCTGGTCGGGCGCTGGAGCGACACGAGCGGAACGGCGGTCATCGGGGTGAGCGTGCGGGAGGGGTCGAGCTGGTCCGCCGCGGAGCCCGCGCTCGCGGCGACGGACAGCTGGCCCGCCTACCGGGCGGCCAGCTCGCCGGACGGGACGCGGATCGCGATCGCCACGACGAGCAGCCCGCCGCGGGTCGCGATCCGGGACGCCGGCGGCTGGACGGTCCGCCCCCTCGCCGCGGTGGAGGGGGAGTTCGCGCTCGGCTTCACGCCCGCGGGCAAGCTGTGGGTCCTCATGGGGATCGGCCGCTCGACGGCGTACGCAGACCCCGACCGCCTCCCCCACGTCCTCTACGAGGAGCCGTGAGCATGCGCACCCTGGTCCTCCTCGCCGCCGCGCTCGCCGTCCCGGCGGGCGCAGCGCGCGCGCGTTCGGACATCACGCTGAGCCTCCGCGCGGGAGGCGGCGTCCCCTACGGCCGCACCGCCTCTGCCGCCGCGCTCTCGGACGAGCTCCGCTTCGCGCTGCCGATCACCGCCGAGCTGACCTTCGGCGTCTCGCCTCGCCTGAGCGTCGGCCCGTTCCTCCAGTACGCTCCCGGCGCCCTCTCGTCGAGCGCGCCGCTCGGCTCGGGCGCCTGCGCCGACACCGGCTCCCGCTGCGAGGACGCCCGGGTCCTCCGGGCGGGCGCCCAGCTCTTCTGGCTGTTCGACGGCTCGGGCCGGGTGACGACCTGGGGGGCCGTGGGGACGGCCTACGAAGCGCTCTCGTACTCCGCTCGAGACCCGAGCGGCTCGGGCACGGTCACGTACCGCGGCTGGGAGTGGCTCAACGTGCAGCTCGGCGCCGACGTGGTCCGGCTCGGGCGAGGCCGCCTCGGGCCGTACGCTTCCGCCTCGATCGGCCGGTTCGAGCGGGTGCAGGTGAAGTCCGAGGGCGGCTCGCTGGACGGCGAGATCGCCAGCGAGACCCTCCACGGCTGGCTCCAGCTCGGAATCCGCGCCACTCTCGACCTGTAGCCGGATCGGCCTGGTGACGATCTCGAGGTCACGCAAGCGCGGCTCGGCTGCCGCGCGGCTGCGAGTGGTCTTCCCCGGCAAGCTCTGCGGCGTTGCTGAAGCCGGCTGACCGTACGTCGGCCGCGGCGCAGGAGTCTCGTCCACGTCGGTGCGACCGCGGTCAGCGCGACGTGCCCGACTTCTCCGGCGCCGTGTCGGTCCCGCCCGGCGCACCGGTGTCGCCCGTCGTCCCGACGCTGCGCGAGTCGCCCGTGGTCCCCACCGAGCTGGGCGGGCCGCTCGGCGAGGCCGAGCCCGTCCCGCCGGGAGTCGAGGGTCCGTCCCGGCTGGCGCGGCCCGGGTCGTCCGGCCGTTCCTCCGCCTTCGCCGCGGTGCTCCCCTGGCGTCCTACCTCGCCTGTTCGCGGCTGACCCGGACGCTCCGGACAGGCGAGCGTGCCTGCCAGCAGCACGGCGCCCAGCAGCGAGAGGCAACGTTCGCGTACCGTCACGGCTCCCTCCCTCGTGCCCACCTCGAACGAAACTTGAGCCGCCTCGGCGGAGGTGGTGGGCCTTACGGAGAGTGACCTCCCGACCCGCGCCGCGCCGCCCGCCCGTCACGTGGCATCACGTCACGAGCGCGGCCGCGCGTCGCGGGTCCGGAGACGCCCTGCTAGGGCTTGCCCTCGTCGTGGCCCGGGTGCCAGCCGGGCTTCTCCGGCGAAGGGAACTGGCCGGGGGGGAAGACGGGGTGCAGGCTCCCTCCGGAAACCTTCCCGAGCTCCTCGGTGCCGAGCGCCTTCGGCGCCGCAGGTCGAGTGGTCTTCTCGCTTCGCTTACCCATGGGGATCTCCTCGTTCGTGAGCAGGCCGGGTGCGAGCCAGCCCAGCGCCGACCGCATCGGCCTCGCAGAGGTGGACCGGAGGAGCGCCTCGATCTGACAGCTCCTCGTTCCAGGCGCGGCCGTGATCCCCGGGCGCGTCAGCCTGCCGCCGCCGCGGCCGCGCGCGGCTGGTAGGTCCCCGGCTCCTTGCGGAAGCTCACGGCGAGGCGGTTCCACGCGTTGATGGCGATCACCGCCATCGTCAGGTTCACGAGCTCGGCGTCGGAGAAGTGGCGCCGGACGTCGTCGAACACCGCGTCGGGCACGCCGGTCCTTCCGAGCTCCGTCACCGCCTCCGTCCACGAGAGCGCGGCGCGTTCGCGGACGGTGTAGAACGGCGTCTCGCGCCACACCGGGATCGCATACAGCCGCTGCTCCGACTCGCCGCGGGCGCGGGCGTCCTTCGTGTGCATGTCCACGCAGTAGGCGCAGCCATTCAGGTAGGAGGCGCGGAGCTTCACGAGCTCGAGGAGCTCGTGCTCCAGGCCCGAACCGCGCACGTACTGCTCGAGCGTGAGCATCGCGCGCGCCGCGCCGGGCGCCACGTGCTCGAGGTCGATGCGTCTCGTCATCGTCTTCTCCGGTCGTCGGGTGGACGCCGTGCCGCTCGAGGACCTCGGCACGGCCGGAGGGACCTTCGGCTCCAGGTCCCTCCGCCCTGAGACACGGATGAGCCGGCGGATCGGTTACGGGCCGCGGCGGCCTCGGCCTCCGCTCAGGCCGCCTCTTCGAGCAGCCTGCGCTGCCCGGTCAGCCGCTGGATGCCGGAGACGTCCTGCACCGTCTCGAGGCAGCCGAGATAGCGGCCGGCCTCGTCGCGCACCGGCCAGTAGCGGATGTGGACCTTGCGCGGGCCCATGTCGATCCAGAACTCGGCCACCTCGCGGCGGCCCGCCTTGAAGTCCGCCAGGATCTTCTCCACGAGGTGGACGCTCTTCTGCGGGTGGCAGTTGCGGACGTTGGTCGCGATGGCGCCGCGGCTTCGCGGGAAGATCTTCTCGCCGCGCTCGTGACTGAAGTAGCGGACCCGGTCCTCCTCGTCCACGAAGGACAGCTCCACCGGCAGCGTGTTGAGGATCGCGGCGAGCACCTGGCGGTCGAGGCCGTAGGAGAGGTCCTCGAGCTCCACCGCCCGCACGAGCTCGTCCGCGATCCGGTAGTAGCGCCGGCGGGTGTCGGGCCCGAGCGCGGCCTCCACCGCCTCGATGCCCGGGACGATGCCGGCCTGCGTCGCCTCGTCGAGCATGCGCGCCGCGAGCGGGTAGAGGATGTCGTTCTCCTTCCAGAAGTGATCCTTGCAGAGCGCCGCGTACGCGCCGAAGGCGTCGCGCAGGTCGTCCAGCCGCGCTCGGTCCCCGGCCACGAAGGCCGCGGCGGCGCCGTCGATCCGCTCGACGAGCGCCTTGGCCTGCCGGTGCTCCGCCAGCATCACCGCGAGCGGGCCGCCCTCGACCGGCAGGCCGGCGCGCTGCAGCAGCGGGAACACGGTCTGCTCCTCCTTCTGGTTGTGGCAGCGATCGACGTAGCCGACGAGGTACTCGCGCAGGTTCGCGACCATCCCCGGCGACGGGCCTTCTGGCGCCGCGAGGGCCTTCTCGGCCGCCGAGAAGACGCGCTCGGTGGTCTCGTGGTCGGTCATCAGCAACTCGCGCCAGGTCTGGCTCATGGTCGCTCCGGTCGAGGGAAGGGGAGGGGGATGCGCCGGAGACTTCCGGCGGCGCCCGTTCGCCCCCGGATCACAGCAAGGAGCCGGCCAACGGTGACGGGTCGACCTTTCCGGCCTCTTCCGGCCGGGCGGGCGAGGCGGCACCCAGCCCCCGTTGAACGAGCAACGCCATATCGGTGCCCGGCGCCAGGCTTGCGGCGTCCGGGCGGCCCACGTGACCGGCGGGTCGGTGCGTACCTTTTCCGAGTGGCGCCCGGCGCCGGGTCTCCGGCGCCGGCGCCGCGGACGGGAGGCCGAGCCATGACACGCTACGGAGGTTGGGAGGATCCACGCTGGGACGAGCGGGAGCGAGCGGCAGGGGAACGTGGGTACGGCGAGGCGCGGGCGGGGCGCTGGCGCGAGCGCGAGGAGCTCGACCCGCCGTGGGTGGAGCGCGGCCCGTACGCACGGAGCGCGGACGCCGACACCCGCGGGCTCATCGAGTGGGAAGATCGCGGCCCCCTCGCGTGGATGGGAGAGCGGGCGCGTGAGGCGACCGGAAAACGCCCGCACGGTCCGAAGGGCTACAGGCGCGCCGACGACCGCATCCAGGACGCCGTGTGCGAGCGGATCGCCCGCAGCCCGGTCGACGCGAGCGACGTGGAGGTGAAGGTCGAGAACGGCGAGGTGACGCTCACCGGGACCGTGCGCAGCCGCCGCGAGAAGTGGTGGCTCGAGGAGCTGGTGGAGGGCGTGTTCGGCGTCGAGGACGTACACGATCACCTGCGCGTCGCGCGCACCGACGCGCCCGGCCAGGAGACGGGGCCGGGGCGGTCGACCCACTGAGCTCGCGCAGCGGTGGCGCGCGGCTAGGACTCGACGTGGTAGTGGTGCCTCGCCGCGTCGTGCCAGCGCTCGATGTCGCGGAACGCCTCCTTGAGCCGCGTCCGCTCGATCGCGCTGAGCTGGCCGAGCGACAGCCTCGTCGTCGCGGGCGTGCCCCGGGTCTGGGCCTCGAGCTCACGCCGGAGGCGGAGCCCGAGCACGAAGCGGAAGGCCCCCGCCACCGTCGCGCGCTCGTCCTCGGCGAGGAGCCCGGCCCGCGCCGCGGCCTCGAGGCGCTCGAGGGTGCTCCGCGCGCGCGTGCCGGCCTCGAGCCCGTAGCAGCGGGCGAGGAGGACGACGGGCGACAGACCCTGCGTCTTGAGATCGACGGTCGACGCGTCGCCGCGGACGCGGAGCAGGAGCCGCTCGGGAGGGTGGTGCTCCATCGACGCGCTCGCGAGCAGGCGAAGGAACACGATCTTCCTCCTCGCCTCGGCGAGGATCGCGTCGAGCGGCGCGAGCTCGAGCGCGCCGCCGGCCCGGCGGAAATCGAAGAAGATGGACGCGACGAGGAGCGCCTTCGGATCGGGCACGTCGATCCAGCCGCGAAACCGCTCCTCCCACTCCGACAGCGGGCCATGCCACCAGCGCGCCATGTAGCGGCCGGGGCACTCCGGGAAACCCGCCGCCATCAGGTCGGCGTTGACACGCTCCGCGAAGGATCGGAACCACTCGCGCCTCCCGGCGCCCGCGTCGGCGTAGACGAGCCCGTTGTCCTGATCCGTGAGCAGCGTCTGCTCCATCCGCCCCTCGGACCCGAACACGATCCAGGCGTACGGCGCGGGGGGCGCGCCCTGATCGGCCTCCGTCCACTGGAGAATCCGTCGCAGGAGCACCTCGTTGAGCCGCGCCACGAACCCCCCGATGGCGACGGCGTCGAGGCCGCTCGCCAGGAGCGAGGAGGCCATCTCCGCCAGCCTGCCCGCGTAGCCGGGCAGGTGCTCGCGCGACGGGAGCCACTCGACGCGCCGCAGGACCGTGATCGGTCCGGGGGTCGTGTGCCGCATGAGATCGGTCGAGGTGATCACGGCGACGATCTCCCCGTCGCGCGTGATCGGGAGGTGGTGCACGCCCTTGTCCAGCAGATACGTCCAGGCCGCGTAGACCGGAGTCGTCGCCGGCATCGTGCCGAGCGGCCTCGTGCAGATCCGGTCCACGGGCGTCCCGGGCCCGAGCCCCTCCGCGAGCACGCGGCCGCGCAGGTCGCGATCCGTGAGGATCCCGGGCGGATCGCCTCGCACGAGGACGGACGAGATCCGCTCCCTTCGCATCGTCCGCGCCGCCTCGCCCGCCCGGGCGTCGGGCGTGACCCACACGGGCGCCCGGACCGCGATCTGCCCGACCTCGACCGCGAGATCCGGCCGGTAGCTCGCGACCTCGCCGCCCGAGAGGCTCGCCTGCAGGCGCTCCGCGGCCCGCGCCGCGAAGTGCCGGGCGAAGCGCGCGTCCGAGAGCAGCAGCGCGAAGCTTCGCTCGGGCAGCCGGTACGCGACGAGGTCCTCCTCCACCACGACGTCGAGCATCGCCTCGTGCCGGAGGAGCGAGGTGTAGCCGAAGACCTCCCCTTCCTCGAGCAGCTGCAGGGCCCGGCCCTCGCGCAGCAGCTTCACCGAGCCCTTGCGGATGACGTACAGGTGGCGCAGCGGCTCGCCCCCGGGATACACGAGGCGGGCCCCGGCGGGATCGAAGCTCACGTCGATGGTCGGCGCCACCGCGTCGAAGAGCGCCTTCGGGAGCGCGTCGAACGGCGGGAGCGACCTGACGTAAGCGACGGGATCGATCCCGAGCATGGGGAGCTCCTACCCGCCCGCCGGGCCGGTCGGGACGAGCTCCGGCTGGTATCGCAGGGACGCGCTGTCCTGCCACTGCCGGATGGCGCGGAAGGCGTCCTTCAGGCGGCCGCGCTCCGTTCCGGTGAGCTCCGAGAGCTGCACCTGGTCCGCCGCGGGAGTGCCCGCCTCCAGCGCGCGGAGCTGCACCGCGAGCCTCAGGCCGAGCAGGAACCGGAACGCCCCCGCGACGTCCGCGTGCATCCGCTCCGACAGCAGGCCCGCCTTCGACGCGTCCTCGAGCCGCTCGAGGGTGCTCCGCGCGCGGCTCCCCGCGTCGAGGGCGAAGCATCGCGCGAGGAGCACGATGGGGAAGATCCCCTGGCGCTTCAGGTCCACGCGCGCGGAGCCCCCGCGGATCCGGAGCAGGAGATCGAGCGGCGGTGCGACCGCGAGCGCCTGCTTCGCCAGGAGGCGCACGAACGGCGGTCGGCGCGCCGCGCGCGCGAGCGCGCCGTCGAGCGCGCCGACGTCGAGCGTCCCGCCGACGCGGCGGAGATCGAACAGGATGCCCGCGTGGAACGGGTGCTCGTCCACGCAGGCGTCGATCCCGCGTACCCACCCGGCGAGCGGGCCGCTCCAGCTCCGCGCCATGCGGTCGGCGGGGCAGGGCGGGAACCCCGCCGCCTCGAGATCCGCGTTGACGCGGCGGGCCAGGGCCTGGAACCAGTCGGGCCGAGCGCCATCGACGTGGACGAGGGCGTTGTCCTGGTCGGTGGGCAGCGTCTGCTCGCGCCGGGCGTCGGAGCCGAACGCGAGCCACGCGTAGGGGCCCGGAGGCGGGCCCAGGTCGGTCTCGGCGAGGACCAGGAGCCGGCGCAGGAGCGCCGCGTTCAGCTGGGACACGAACCCCGAGACGATCGCCACGTCGATCCCGGCCCCGAGCACGGTCGCGCACATCTCGGTCACGGTGCGGGAGTAGTCCGGCAGGCGATCCCGCGACGAGAGCCGCTCGAACCGTCGCAGCACCGCCATCGGGCCCCGCGCCGAGTGCTTCAGCAGATCCGTCGACGTGAGGACGCCGACGATCTCGTCGTCGCGGACGACCGCGAGGTGGTTCACCCCCGCGTCGAGGAACGCCCGCCACGCCTCCCACACCGGCGTGGACGCCGCGACCGTGCGGAGCGGGCGCGAGCCGACGCGGGTCGCCGCGATCTCGGGGCCGAGCTCTTCCCCCAGGACGCGGTTGCGCAGGTCGCGATCGGTCACGATGGCGGGCGGGACCTCCGGCAGGAGGACCGAGGACACGTGCTCGTCGCGCATGACGCGAGCGACGTCGGCGACGGTCGCCTCCGCGCTCGCCCACACGACCGGGCGCCGGATGAGCTGCTCGATGGGGACGCCGACGTCGGGCTCGAACCGGGCGACGCGGGCGGGGGTGAGGCTCGCCCTGAGGCGGTCGGCGAGCACCACGGCGAAGTGCGCGGCGAAGCTGGCGTCCGCGAGCAGCCGCTCGAAGGCGGCCGCCGGCAGGCAGTAGGCGAGGAGGCGGTCGTCCACGAGGACGTCGAGCGACGCCCGGCTCGAGATGAGCGAGGTGTAGCCGAAGACCTCTCCCTCCTCGAGCACCTGCAGCACGTGCCCTTCCCGCTCGAGGCGGACGGCGCCTTTGCGGATGACGTAGAGATCCCGCAGCGGCTCGCCGCCGGCCGCGACCAGGCGGGTGCCCGTCTCGAAGAGGCCGATCTCGAGCCCGCGTGCCGCCTCGAGGAACTCGCCCTCCGGGAGCGAGTCGAAGGGCGGGATGCGGCGGACGTAGGCCACCGGGTCGAGCGTGCCCACCTCGCCAGGCGTCACGCGGCGATCACTCCTCGACCCGGTGGATGATGTCGACGAGCTCCCGCTCCAGCGACGGGGACGGCGTCACGAGCACGTGCTTCCCCCCGACGTCGGCCGTGTACCGAGGCTCCTCCTTGCTGCGGACGTACGCCGCCCGCAGCTCCTCCGAGCGCGCGCGCACCTGCGCGTCCGAGAGGCCCTTCTCCTTCATGAGCCGCTTGAAGTTGTGCTCCTCGCCCCGCTCGAGCCAGGCGATCCCGAAGGCCTCGGGCGGCTTGCCGATGAAGACGTAGATCGCCCGCTCGCCCGGGACCAGCTCGAGCTTGTCGTGGACCCGGTGCGCGAACTCCTCGACCGTCGCACGGTCGCGCGCGAGGCGCGCCGCCGCGGGCGAGGACGGATCGAGCGGAGGATTGTGCTTCTCCGTCCCGAGCACCCTCCCAAGGAACCCCATGGCGACCTCCCGACCCGGCGCGCGCGCGAGAGACGTGGCGCCGTTCAGCTCCGGTCATCGCGCCCGGAGCACCTCCGTCACGACGATGAGCACGACCCACACCCCGGCGACGACCCCCATCGAGACCGCGAGCAGGCGGCGCTGACTCGCCGGGCCGGGCATGGCGCGGGCGACGAGCCGGGTCACCGGCCCGCACAGCAGCCGGAAGAACCCCTTCAGCTTGCTGTCGGGCCGGGTGACGTAGCGCTCGGCGAGCCAGCCGAGCGCGAGATAGAGCAGCACCATGAAGGCCAGGAGCCGGAGCATCGTGAACGCGCTGACGAGCGGTGAGTCCATCTCGGCGCTCCTGGCGCGGGCGGAGGGACGGCGCCCTCCGCCCCGGCGGCCGTTCAGGAAGGCATCGGGACCACGGTCCCGGGGACCGCCACTCCGCCCGACCGCGGGTAGCGGATCTCGGTGACGAGGTCCTGCATCTCCTTCGCGGGCGCGTGCGTCAGGAGCGAGACGATCCAGATGGTCAGGAACCCGAGCGGAATCCCGAACACGCCGGAGGCGATGGTCGTGGTGCCGAACCACGACACGCCGAAGAACCGGCTCCCGACCATGTAGTACAGCGTGGTCCCGAGGCCGACGATCATGCCGGCGAGGGCGCCCGGCTTGTTGGCCCGCTTCCACCAGATGCCCATCACCAGGGCCGGGAAGAACGACGCCGCCGCGAGGCTGAACGCCCACGCGACCAGCTCGACGATGATGGCGAGGCGGAAGGTCGCAGTCCACGCCGCGATGAGGGCCGTCACGATGAGCAGGACCTTCGTGATGGTGAGCCGTCGCATCAGCGAGGCCTTCGGGTTGATCACGTTGTAGTAGAGGTCATGCGAGATGGCGTTCGCGATGGTGAGGAGGAGGCCGTCGGCGGTGGAGAGCGCCGCGGCGAGGCCACCGGCCATCACGAGGCCGGTGATCACGAACGGGAGCCCGGCGATCTCCGGCGTCGCCAGCACCACGAAGTCGGTGCTCTTCACGACGAAGTCGCCGAGCTGGACCACCCCGTCGCCCAGCTTGTCCACCACGCTGAAGAGCCCCGCCGGCGCCCACAGCGTGACCCAGCGCGGCAGGTCCGAGACGTTGGATCCCACGAGGTTGTGGAACACGGCGTGCCGGGCGAACGACGCGTAGGCCGGCGCCGTGAAGTAGAGGAGGAAGATGAAGAGGAGGGACCAGGCCACCGACTGGCGCGCCTGGCGCACCGACGGCGTGGTGTAGTAGCGCGTCAGGATGTGCGGGAGGCCGGCGGTGCCGACCATGAGGCAGAACGTCAGCGCGAGGAAGTTCCACATCCCGGTGCCGGTCGGGACCTTGAGGTAGTTCTCGATCCGGTCGTTCGGGGCGACGAGCGGCTTCGCCTGCCCGTCCGCGGTCTTCTTGGCGGCCTCGAGCTTGGCCTTCTCCGCGGGGGGCAGCGCCGGGTCCTTGAGCTTCTCCCCGAGCTGCTTCGACTCGGCCGCCCACGCCTCCCGTGTCGCCACGTTCTGCGGATCGCGCGCGAGCTCGATCACGCGCGCGTTGTTCCGCTGCAGGAGCTGCCCGTAGGTGAGCTGCGGGATCGGGACGGCGAACAGCTTGAAGGAGAGCACGACCACCGGCACGAGGTACGAGATGATGAGGATGATGTACTGCGCGACCTGCGTCCAGGTGACGGAGCGCATCCCGCCCAGCACGGAGCAGAAGAGGACGCCGATGAGGCCGACGAACACGCCGATCTGGAACGGGAGCCCGATGAAGCGCGACACGATCAGGCCGACGCCGGTGACCTGGGCGATGAGGTAGGTGAACGACGCGAGGATCGCCGCGACCACGCCGACGACGCGCGGGGCGTTGCCGCCGTACCGTGCGCCGAGGAAGTCGGGGATGGTGTAGCGGCCGAACTGGCGCAGATAGGGGCCGAGGAACACGGCGAGGAGCAGGTACCCCCCGGTCCAGCCCATCACGTAGGCGAGCCCGCCGAACCCCTGCGCGGAGAGCGCGCCCGCCATCGAGATGAACGACGCGGCGGACATCCAGTCCGAGCCGGTCGCCATCCCGTTGAACACCGCGGGCACGCCGCGGCCGGCGACGTAGTACTGGTCGGCCTCGGAGGTGCGGGTGACGATGCCGATGACGACGTAGATGCCCATCGACAGGCCCATGAAGATCCAGCCGATCCACCGGTTGGGGAGGTCGAAGAGCCACTCGGCGAGGCCGATGAGGATCGTCACCCCGATGAACGAGATCGTGTACAGCCCGAAGACCTTGCGGAGGTTCACGGCGTCGCCTCCTCTCGGATCCCGAACTCGAGGTCCTTCTTGTTCATGAGCCTCGCGTAGACCGCGATCTCGATGACGAAGATGGCGAGGGAGCCTTGCGCCGCGATGTAGTAGCCGAGCGGGAAGCCCAGGATGACGATCTTGTTGAGCTGTCCGGCGAGGAGCCCACCGAGGACGTAGGCGACGACGAACCAGATCACGAGCAGGATGACCGTGAGCCGGATGTTGTACTTCCAGTAACGTTCGCGCTGCTCCTGTGTGAGTTGAGTCAGCATCGTGTCCCCCTGCGTGCGGCGCGTCGCGCCAGGCGAACGGGCGAGGCATTCCGACGCGCGACAGTGCGTCACCACGGTCCAAACGAGAGTTGACGCTCCGGCGCCACTCCCGCTCGGGGTGGAGCACGCCTCGATGTCACCATGCGTGCCGCAGCGATTCGCGAGGGCCCCTTGCACCGCCGCTCGCTCACTTCCGAGGGGGGTCAGCGCAGGTCTCGAAGGGTCCGCGCGCCGAGCGCCATGCGGAGCGCCAGGAACAGCTCCGCCGTGGCGATGGCGTCGGACAGGGCGTCGTGCGCCTGGTACTCCGGCAGCCCGAGCTCCGCGCGCGCGACGGAGAGGTTCAGCGCGATGTGATCGCGCGGGCGGGTGGGGTCGCGGAGCTGCGCGTGGCGGACGAGCAGGCGCGCCGTGTCCACCACCGGACAGGACGGCCAGGTGAGCCCCGTCCGCGCGAAGTCGCGCCGGAGGAACGCCACGTCGATCGCCGCGTGGTGGAAGAGCAGGGCGCCCTCGCGCGCGCGCCGCTCGACCTCCGGGAGGACGTCGCCGAGCGGGGGGGCCGCTTCGAAGTCGTTCGACACCAGCTGGTGCGCGGTGACGGACGCGGAGGTGATGCGGGTCCCGGCGTGCGGTCGGACGAGCGTGCGATAGCACTCGCCGAGGCGAATCCTCCCGGCGCGGACGGGGACCATCCCGATCGCGAGGAGCGGATCGCGCTTCGCGTCGAGCCCCCCCGTCTCGACGTCGATCGCCCAGTACACGAGCGAGTCCCATGGCGGCGAACGGAAGCGCAGGCGAGCTCCGGCCGCTGGTTCGATGGCTCTGCGATGCGCGCCCGTCAAGCACCACGTGGCGCCTGCCGGCGGGGATGCGTGGGGGCTGCCGGGCGACGGGTGGGTGGGCGCGAGCGCGGCGGGGGCTCAGCGCGAAGGCGTCGAGACCGGGAGCTCGGGCGAGACGCGCGGTGGGTCGCCGGCCATCGCGCGCCAGGCGGACGCGGCCAGCGCGGCGAGCCCCCAGCCCAGCCCGACGACCACGCCCGCGTCCACGATGCCGCGGTAGGGTTGCGCGATGGTACGCACCGCGAGCACGATCCCGACGATCGACAGGAGGAGCGTCCAGCTCGTGACGAGACGCCGGCGAGACGCGTGGAAGAGGCCCATGCAGAAGAGCGGCGCGAGCGCCACGTGCAGCGGGCGAGGATGGCGGGCGAGGTGCAGCGCCCGCGCCACCACGCGGGGCGCGAAGCCCTGCTGGAAGCCGCGATAACCCTCGAAGTACCCCATGAAGGCCACGTTCCCCGCGGCGAGCGCCCACTGCCAGGCTTCCAGGCGGTAGGCCGCGAACCCCTGGACCGCCACCGGCGTGAGCCGGACCACGGCGTTCAGGAGGAGCGCGGTCACGCCGATGAGGCCCCAGGCGGCTGCGGCCTTCCCGGCCCCGCGCGTGTCCGCGAATCGATCCGTCGTCACCATCGTCTCGAGGTCCTCGCCTGGCTGGCCGCCGGCACCGGCTCCGCCGCCGCACGCCGGCGTCCGTGCATGAACGCACGGGCCCGGACGTCAGTTCCCGGACGGGCGAGTATACGGCGGGGCGCTTCGTGGAGTGAGCCTCTGGCGCCAGCGGACCGCCGCCACGCCCGCGGCGGTCCGCTGGCGCGCACGCGTCGCCCCGCCCGCCGGTCACCGCCCTCGCCGGCGCTCAGGCCTTGATGAACGTGCCGTCACGGAGCTCCTGCAGCGCCTGCCGGATCTCTTCCTGCGTGTTCATCACGAACGGCCCCCAGCGCACCGCGGGCTCCTCGAGGGGCTGCGCTGACAGGAGCAGGAACCGGGCCGGCCCGCCGCTCGCGCGGAGACGCACGACGTCGCCGTCGCCCAGGATCGCGAGGCGAGGCGCCCCGACGGCCTTCCCGCCCGCGGTCACCTCGCCCTGGAACACGTACACGAGCGCCGTGTGCCCGCGCGGCACCGGGTGCTCGAAGCTCCCGTCCGCCGGCAGGGAGACGTCGAGGTAGGTCGGGCCCGCGAAGATCTCCTTCACCGCCCCGTCCACCCCGTCCACGTGCCCCGCCACCACGCGGACGCGGGCCCCGTCCGGCCGCACGACCTCCGGGATCCGCGCGGCCGGCACGTCCTGGTAGCGGGGCCTCGTCATCTTGAGCTCGCGGGGGAGGTTCACCCAGATCTGGAAGCCGTCGAGGCGGCGCGGGCCCATCTTCGGCATCTCCTCGTGGAGGATGCCGCTCCCCGCCGTCATCCACTGCACGTCGCCCGGGCCGACGACGCCGGAGTTCCCGATGCTGTCGCGGTGGGCGACGCTCCCGTCGAGCATGTACGTGATCGTCTCGATGCCGCGGTGCGGGTGGAGCGGGAAGCCGGCGACGTAGTCGTCGGCGTTCTCCGACCCGAAGTGGTCGAACAGGAAGAAGGGATCGAGGTGATCGAGGCGCTCCGTCGCGATGCTGCGCTTCAGCCGCACGCCCGCGCCGTCGCTCGCGACGACCGGGGTGATCACCTCGAGGACTCTCCGCTCCGTCATCGCCGCTCCCTCCGGCGAATGAGGTAACGGGCGGCGGCGGCGGCGCAACCCGCCTGCGCCTCACGCGTGCTGCTCCAGGTTGGGACGCGCCGCCCGCCGCACGGGCTGCGCGGGGTGCTGCGTCGCCTCCAGCTCGCCGAGCTGGAGGGCGCGCGCGACGTCCCCGCTGGAGAGGAGGCCCACGAGGACGCCGCTCTCCAGCACCGGCACCGCGGGGGCGCGAGTCTCCGCCAGGACGCGGAGCGCCTTGGACGCCTCGTCGTCGGCGTCGACCGGGTCGATGCGGCGTGCGATGTCCCCGACGCTGACGCGCCCGCGCTCGCCGCGCGGGACGCGCTGGACGTCCGCCAGCCCGACCACGCCGGCCACCCGCCCGCCGTCGCCGACGGGGAAGGCCACGCAGCGCTCGCGGAGCATCCGCTCGCCGACGTCGTAGACGGAGACCGAGAGGTCGATCAAGGGCGGCCGCGAGCGCAGCAGGTCCCGGACGCGGATGTGGCCGAGGAGGGCCTTCACGAGCACGCTCCGGCTCTCGGCCTCCGCGCCGAGGTAGACGAAGAAGGCCACCGCCATGAGCACCAGGTTCGCCGAGACGACGGCGTAGATCGCGAACAGCACCGCGAACCCCTTGCCGGCGGCCGCCGCGGTGCGCGTCGCCCGCAGCAGCCCGACGCGCTCGGCGAGGAGTCCCCGCAGGACCCGACCGCCGTCCATCGGGAAGGCCGGCAGCAGGTTGAACAGCCCGAGGACGACGTTGAGGTAGGCGAGGTGGAAGACGGCGAACCTCAGGTCGAAGAGCGCGGTGCCCGCCATCGCGCGGTGGACGACGTAGAACAGCCCGCCGAGCACGAGGCTCGCGAGCGGGCCCACGAACGCCATCACCGCCTCGCCGCGCCCGGTCTTCGGAGGCTCGGAGATCTGCGACACGCCGCCGATCATGAGCAGCGTGATGGCCTGGACGCGGCCCCCCGCCCGCAGCGCGTACAGCGAGTGCGCGAGCTCGTGGACCAGGACGGAGAGGAACAGCGCCAGCGCGATCCCGAGCCCCCACAGGAACGGCGAGCCGTGGAGCCGCTCGGGAGGGATCCCCGCGATCCGGGTCGCCTCTCCGAACATGCGCCCGAACCCGAGCGCGAGAAACGGGAGCACGACGAGGAAGCTCACGTGGATGCGGATGGGGATGCCCCGCACGCCGCCGATACGGATCGCGCCGCCCGTCATGGGCCAAGCATGCGGACCCGGAGGCGCCGCCGCTCGCTCGCGCGCAGGCCTCCGGGGAGCGCCGCCGAGGGCTACCCGCGCGGCTTGCCCTCCGTGTAGCCACCGGGGCTCTGCACCCCCACCACCGCCTTCTCGTGGAACTCGGGCAGCGTGGTCGCGCCGACGTACGTGAACGCCGACTGCACGCCGCTGATCACGTCCACGAGGATGTCTCCGACGCTCTCGCGGCCCTCGCGGATGTAGATCCGCGACGTGGAGATCCCCTCCCGGAAGAAGCCCTTCTTGGCCCGCTCGAACGCGTCGAGGCCGGCCGCGCGATCGCTCACGGCGCGCGCGCTGGCCATCCCGTAGTTCTCCTTGTACTTGCGGCCCTCGCGGTCCTCCTTCACGTCGCCGGGGCTCTCGTACGTCCCGGACAGCAGGGTGCCGATCATGACGCGCGACGCGCCCGCCGCGAGGTAGAGGGCCACGTCGCGCGGCTCGCGCACTCCACCGTCCGCCCAGACGTGCCGGCCGCGCCGGTGCGCCTCGCGCGCGCACGCCAGCACCGACGAGAAGGTGGGCCGGCCGGCGCCCGTCTGCATGCGCGTCGTGCACATGGCGCCCGGGCCCACGTTCACCTTCACGACGTCGGCGCCCGCGTCGAGGAGGGCGCGGGTGCCCTCCGCCGTGCAGACGTTCCCCGCCACGAGCGGCCGCTCGGGGCCGATGGCGCGCCGCACGTCCCGGATCGCCTCGAGCATGCGGCGCTGGTGCCCGTGCGCGGTGTCGAGCACGATGGCCGAGACGGCCAGCTCCGCGAGGCGCGCGGCGGTGGCGCCTGCGGTCGAGGAGATCCCGACGGCCGCCGCCACCATGAGCTTCCCGCGCGCGTCGAGCGAAGGCTCGACGAGCTCGAGGCGCACCGCGTCGTCGCGGGTCAGCACGCCCACGAGCCGGCCCGCCGCGTCCACGACGGGCGCGGCCTTGACGCGGTGATCGTCCATGCGCAGGAACGCGTCACGGTTCGGCGTGCCCACGGGGACGGTGACGAGGCGGGACGACATGAAGGACCCGACGGGCGAGTACTGATCCCGGTCGCGCAGGTCCGCGTGCGTGACGATGCCCACCGGGCGGCGCTCGTCGTCCACCACGACGACCATGTCGTGCGCGCGCTTGTGGATGATGCCGAGCACGTCGCGCAAGGTGGCCCGCGGCGAGACCGAGAGCGGCGTGTCGTAGCGCGGGTCCGCCGACTTGATCTGCGCGATGATCCGCGCCGCCGTCTCGAGGTCCATGTCCTGCGGCAGGACCCCGAGGCCTCCGAGGCGCGCCACGGTCTCCGCCATCCGCTTGCCGGTGACCGCGTTCATGTTCGCGGACACGATGGGGTGCGCGCCCCCCGCGAAGTCCACCGGGCGCAGGTTCACGTCGAGCCGGGAGCTGCCGTCGAAGTAGCCGGGGACGAGGAAGACGTCGTCGAGGGAGAGCTCGAGCGTCTCGTCGTGCTCGGGATGGAGGAAGCGCATGCGGACGCGATAAGCCAGACGGGTCCGCGAGGGAACTTTTTGCGCAGCGGTCCTCGACCCGGCCCGCCTGGGCGCCCTGCGGCGGATCGGCACGCCGCTCGCTCGGAGGGGGCGGGCATCGGCCCGCCCGCGCCCCCGCGGGGGAACCAAGGAGAGCGCGCACCCAGCCGCGCCTCGAGCGAACGTGAGCCGAGACGTTACACGTCCGATCGTACGTCCCGCGGGAGCGCTCCGCGCACCCGCTCCGCCAGGGAGGCAGCGATCGTGGCCAACGCCCAATCTCCGCTCACCGATACGCAGCGCGAGGAGCTTCGAAAGAAGCTCGAAGACGAGCGAAGGCGGATCCAGCAGGTGCTCCGGGCGCCGGCGGACACGGCGCCGGCGCCGGATCAGACGCGCGAGCTCGAGGAGCTGGCGCAGCGCGAGACGGACGCGAGCCGCCAGCTGGACGTCGCCGCGCGCGAGCGCGCGCTCCTCGTCGAGGTCGAGCACGCGCTCGCGAAGCTCGCCGCGGGCACGTACGGCCTCAGCGAGACGACCGGCGATCCCATCCCTTACGAGCGCCTGCGGGCGGTGCCGTGGGCGCGCCAGGGCGTGGACGAGTGACGGCTGGTACGCCGTTCACCGCGCCTGCCAGACCCGGACCCAGTCCACCTCCATCCTCGTCGTGCTCGTCTCGCGGGAGCCGTAGCCGCCGGCCGGCACGTACCCGGCCCAGCTCGCGCTCGCCACCTCGCAGGTGAGCTGCAGGTACTCGCTGCGGTGCGAGATCGCCGCGGCCGTGGTCCAGACCGGCAGGTCGTCGATGTAGAACGTGTAGCCCGCGTCCGTCCACAGCACGCCGAAGACGTGCCACGCTCCCTGGATCGGCGCGTTGCCGGGCAGCGCCACGATCTTCTGGACGTTCTGGCGCGACGAGGCGGTGCGATCCCAGTTCAGGTTCATCGCCGACATGTCGCGCAGCGCCAACCAGCCGTCCTGGTCGGTGGCGCGGTGCTCGACGACGTCGATCTCCACGCCCGCGGCGCCGGGGTCGCCCATCGGGTCTCCGTTCGTCGGCGAGTCGATCCAGAACGCGCACCACCCGCCCGGCGAGTCGTTGAAGCGGATCCGCGCCTCGAAGTACCCGTAGGTCACCTCGACCGTCCCCTGCGTGCCGATGAAGCCGGTGTGGTGCCGTCCGGAGGTGTCGGTGAAGGTCGTCAGCGTGAGGAGGCCGCCGTGCACCTCGACGGCCTCGGGCGTCGCGATCGCGTCGAGGCGTGGAGCGGAGAGGGCGGTCCAGTCCGGCCCGAGCGCCTCGCCGTCGAAGTCGTCCTGCCACACGAGCTGGTAGCCGGGCGGGGGCAGCGCGGCGGGGTTCGTGTCCCCGGGGACCTCCTCCGGAGGCGCCGCAGGCTGCTCCGCCGACGGCTCGGGCGGCGGCGTGAGGCCGCAGCACGGCGCGACCACCGCCGCGGCCAGCAGCATCGCCCTCGTCCACGCGGAACGGTTCACGCCTTCCTCCCGTGGTTCCTAGAACGCGAGGTTCACGCCGACGGCGAGCACGCCGTTGTGGGACCGGCTGGTCGGGCCCCAGTCGTGGTACGTGACGTAGAGGGTCCCCGGCCGCCAGTCCCACCGGCCGAACCCGTACACGATGCGCCAGCGGGGCGTGCCGGCCGGCCCCTCGAACACCTGCGGCACGGTCCAGCCGATGCCGCCCATCGCGAACCACGTCCCCGCGATGGTGAGCGTCGCGCGTGCGCTCACGTAGGGACCCCCGGAGAACGGCACGGTGCCGCCGAGGAGCGGGGAGAGGCAGAGGGCGCCGCCGCAGAGCCGCGGCCCGCGATAGCCGAAGTTGAGCTCGGCGACGTCCATCGCGAGCCCGTCCCCCGGCCGGATGGGCCCCCAGTTCTCGAGGCGCAGGTACGGCGTCCGAGCGCGCCAGTCGTCCCAGCCGATCCCCCACAGCATGCGCACCCGGCCTCCGGGCGAGTACGGCGTGGCCTCCGCCCCGACGCGCAAGAACGAGGCGCGCCAGGGCCAGAGCGTCGCGACCGCGCCCGCTCCGGCGCGATCGACGCCGCGGTAGTTGGCGAACGCGGTGAACGTGAGCGGGTGCGCGTACAGCCGGGCACGTCGCGCCGCGGGCTGCCCCGCGCCGCCGGGCGTGATCGGCGTCGCCTCCGCGCGCGCGGCCTCCGGCGTCCCGGGGTAGCACGCGCCGGGGACGACCGGGAACGCGGCGGGGACGGTGACCCCGCCCCGGCGGGCCGCCACGGGGGCGCGGCCCGGCGGGGCGCGGAGCAGGCCGGCGCGCGCGTACAGGATCGCCTCCAGGATGACGCCGTTCGTGTTGGCGTTGAGCGACTCGTTCAGGCCGCCGCGCTCGTAGATCCCCGCGTACCAGCCGCGGTCCGGATCGCGCGCCCTCGCGATGGCGCGGCGGAGCACCCGCGCGTACGGATCCTCCGGGAAGAGCGTCGCGAGCGCGAACGCCGCCTTCGTCGAGAGCGCACGGAACCGCGTGGCGTCCGCCCCCTCCGTCGTGACGACGTTCCAGGGCACGCCGTCCGCCCAGATGGCGCCGTACACGAACCACGGCGCCTCGTCGACGTGGTCCTCGCCGGCCGCGGTCGGGATCCCGGTCTGCTCCCATCGCCGCTTCTGCACCTCGAACACCCGCCGCAGCAGCTCGCCCCGCTCGCCGTCGCGCCCGAGCTCGAACGCGCCGAGGACCCAGGGATCCGTGACGAGCGCGTCCACGGCCCCGAAGCGGTGCCGGTCCCGGGTGTCGCGGCGGACCGGCACGCCGAGGATCGGCGTGTCCGCGGCGTGGCGATCGAAGTCGCGCGCGCGCGACATCGCGAAGCCGAGCCGGGCGAAGCTCTCCGCCGCGTACTGCTCGTAGCCGAGCCGCCCCTCCTGGACGATCTGCACCTTCCCGCGGTCGTCGACGTGGGCGCCGTGCAGCTCGCCGTCGCCGAGGAGGCGGCAGTAGCGCCAGCGCCCGAGCACGCGCCTCACCCCGGCGCGGTGCTGCGGGGCGCGCTCCGCGAGGATGGACAGGGCCGACGACAGGCGGGCGAGGTCGACGGCGGAGAAGCCGATCCCGGTGGCGGTGGGCTGGTTCGCGTAGTTCGCCATCCTGCCGGTGGCGGCGTCGTACGCCTTGTTCGGCAGCTCGCCCTGGAAGAGCGGCTGCATCGCCAGGGTCCAGAGCAGCGTGTCGACGCGCTCGTCGAACGCGGCGGGCTCGAGCAGGCCGAGCTCGCGGGCGGCGAGCGTGGCGAGCACCGTCGAGCCCAGATCCCACATCGTCGTGCTCGCGTAGCCCTCGACCGAGTTCACGAGCCCGGTCGCGGGCTGGTAGTTCCGCTCGAAGTAGCGCCAGGCGATCCGCGCCGCCTCGAGCTCCGGATCCTGGAGCGAGCCCTGCGGATCGCCGCCGGCCGGCGCCCGCGGCGGCGCGTCCGGCCGGGGGGGGGACGGAGCTTCCACGTCCTCGGCGGCGACGGCGCCGGGCGCCGCGAGCGCGATCGCCGCGGCGAGGGCGGCGGCGGCGACGCGGGCGCTCATCGCCGGGCCTCCCGCGCGTCCGGCTCGTCCGGCCGCAGCCACGGACCGCGCGTGCGATACGCGAGCGCCTCGAGGACGATCGCGTTCGTGTTGAGCGACAGGGCGCGGTTCACCGAGCCGTCGTGGTCGTAGCGACCGGCGTAGAGCCCTCGCTCGGTGGCGAGCTCGCGCGCCGCCGACAGGAGGCGATCGGGGTAGCTCCCCTCGAACAGCACGCCCCAGCCGAGGGCCGCCTTGGTCGAGAACCCGAGGTCCTGCGGGATCGCGGTGCCGTCCGGCGCGAACGCCGTCCAGCGCTCGTCGCCGTTCAGCACCGCCGAGTACGCGAACCACGGCGCGCGATCGATGGCGTCCTCCGAGATCGCGGTGAGCTTCCCCGTCCGGGCGAAGCGCCGCTCCTGCACGCGCAGGAGCGCCCGCGCGATGGGGAGCGTGGTCGCGTCGAACCCGTGCTCCAGGGCGTCGAGGATCCAGGGCTCGGAGAGCACGGCGGCGTGCGTGCCGCCGTACGAGCGCGGGTGGCGGTCGTCGTGGGGGAGGCGCTGCCCGAGGACCTCCGAGAACGCGAGGTGGGCCCGGTAGTCGAGCGCGCGCGGGACGGGCACGCCCCACGGCAGCAGCGCCTTGGCGGCGTACTGCTCGTAGCCGAAGCGGCCCTCCTGGTAGGTCTCGATCAGCCCGTCCTTCCGTCGCTGCGCGCCGACCAGGGCGCTCCCATCGCTGAGCGCGCCGAGCCGCCAGCGCGACACCGCGCGGCGCACGAGCGGGGTCAGCTCGGGGTGGCGCCACGTCACGATCCACATCGGGACGAGGACGCGCGAGACGTCGAGCGCCGACCAGCCGATCCCCTCCGGCGCGGGCCGGTTGTCGTAGCCGACCATGTCGAGCGTCCGCGTGTCGTAGGCCTTGTTCGGGAGCTTGCGGTCGAAGAGCGGGATCGCGCGGAGCGACCGCAGGGCGCGCCGCAGGCGCAGCACCGCCTCGTCGGCCGGGATCACGCCGAGATCCTCCGCCGCGAGGATCGCCATGAGCTGCGACCCTGTGTCCCACATCGTGGTGGACGGATAGTCCTCCACCGAGCCGGTGAGCCCCGTGGTGGCGTCGGTGTTCCGCTCGAAGTAGCTCCAGGCGGCTCTCGCCAGCCGGAGCTCGTCCGGGCCGAGGGGTGAACGCGAGCGGAGCCGCGGCGCCTCGCCGGCCGCGAGCGCGGCGAACCCCGGGGCCGGCGCCGCCTCGGCGCGCGCGAGCTCGCCCGCGTAGTGCACCGCGAGGATCGCCGCCCCGAGCCCGACGAGGAAGGCGAGGTGCGATCTCGCCGTGAGGAGTCCGGCCCAGAAGCTCACGCCCCGACCTCCTTCGCCCGTCTGGGCAGGAGGGCCGCGAGGACGAACGGGGCGAGGCAGGCGGCGTTGTGCAGGCTCCAGAACACGTTCGCGAGGTACGCCGTCGCCTCCCCGGGCACGGACGGTCCCTGCGCCACGAGCGCCCCCCGGTAGACCAGCCCGACCGCCATCGCCGCGAGGAGCACGAGGTGCGGCACGGCGAGCCCGACGGAGCGCCGCGACGTGGCGACCTTGGGCGTGACGGGGAACCGCAGCGGCCGACGGGCGACGACGTGGATCAGCGCGCGGAGGTTCAGCCAGGACGAGGCGAGGTGGTACTGCTCGGAGCGCCACGTCGGTACGCCCCAGGTGCCGACCATCACGGCGAGGCGGCTCGCGACGAGGAACGGCACGACCCGCGCCGCGAACTCGCCGTCGTAGGCGCGGACCGGCAGCACGCCCGCGAAGAAGAACGCGATGGGCGCGAGCACGAGCGGGATGATCCAGAGCGGCGCGAGGTACGCGTACATGGTCGCGCCGTACATCACCTTCTGCCAGGCGGTGAGGCGGGTCCGCCGCAGCGGGTTGTCGTGCAGCGCGATGTCGAGCGTGCCGCTCGCGTACTTGAAGCGCTGGATGCTCCAGGCGAGCAGATCCTGGGGCGAGAGCATCCTGGCGAGGACGCGCGGGTGGTACACCGAGCGCCAGCGACGCGTCCCCGCGTGGAGCCGGATGCTCGTGTAGATGTCCTCGGAGACGTGGAACTCGTAAGGCGTGAGCTCGATCCCGCGCGCGGCCTGGGACGCGAGCGCGGTCTCGAGCGACGCCCGCGCCGCCGCGTCCGGCACGCGCGCGGCGAGCGGGCGGACGGCCGCCTCCACCGCAGCGCCGAACTCGGTCACGGCGCCCTCCATCACGGCCTCGCGGCGGTGCACGCTGCCCGCCCCGCAGCAGAACGCGGCGTTGCACCAGTTGCGGCACCGCTGGATGACGTCGTAGAAGGCCCGCGGATCGGACCCGAGCCGATCCGCGCCGATCGCGACGGGGCCGATCACCGCCTCGACGGCGCGGCCCAGGGCGCGCCCCACGCGACCGAGCCGGGCGCGGCGCGCGAGCCACTCGGCGAGCGGCAGGCCCGGATCGAGGTCGTAGAACGACTGCGGCGTCTGGACCCAGGCGACCTCGGGATCCCGGAAGTACCCGAGCGTCTCCTCGAGCAGCGCGGGCAGCAGCCGGGTGTCCGCGTCGCAGATGACGACGAGATCGCCGTCGGTGTGATCGAAGCCGTTGCGGAGGTTGCCCGCCTTGTATCCCTCGTTCGTCGCGCGGGTGAGGTAGCCGGCCCCCTCCTCGTCGGCCATCGCCCGCATCTCGGGCCGGCGGCCGTCGTCGAGGAGGTACACGCGCAGCGTCAGCGGATGCGGGTACGAGAGCTGCTTCGCGTCGCGGACGGAGAGGCGCACCAGCCCGAGCGGCTCGTCGAACGTGGTGATCATCACGTCGACCTTGATCGGCCGGTCGCGCGGGAGCGGCTCCTCGCGGAGATCGTTCACCGTGCGTGGCGGCGGGTGGACGACGGGATCCTCGGCGCGCCAGATGGAGAGGAAGAACAGGACCGCGCCGAGGTAGGCCAGGGTCTCCGCCGCCGCGATCACGGCGGAGAACGCCGGCGCGTCCGGGTTGAGCGACGAGGTCCAGCGCCAGGAGAGGTACCAGCCCCCCAGCACGGTCGCGAGGACCGCGAGCGCCTGGAACGCGAAGTTGCGCACGGCGTCCCCGCGCGCGCGCGCACGAGGCGCGGCGGCCTCGCACTCGCTCCGCGGCACGTACGCGACGTCCACGGTTCATCCCCCCAGGGCGGCGGCCTCGTCGTCGAAGGTCGGGAAGAGCGCGTCGAGCCGCGTCCGCGCGAGGAGCGCGCGCACCGAGGGCGACGCGCGGGCGAGCCGCAGCTCGGCGCCCGGGTCCATCGACTTGAGGATCGAGATGAGCGCCGCGAGCGCAGACCCGTCCATGGTCGCGACGTGCTCGAGCGAGACGACCACGCGTCTCCGCCCCACCGCCTGCCCGGCGATCAGCGTGCGAAGCTCCACGGCGGACTCGGCGTCGAGCCGCGCCGCGAGCGGCGTGACGACGAGAGCTCCGTTCCTGTGCTCGAGCCGGAGATGGAGCATGCGCTCGCTGCGGCGGATACGGCCCTCCGCCTCCGCCCCCCTCCTGCAAACTGGAACGTCGCCCGAACGACGCAAGGGTTGACCGTTCCGTCCGACCCTCGCCGGGAAGGCGTGCCGCGAGGAGCAGGGACGGCGCCCGCGGAGGCGTCGGGTCGTCGCCCCCGCCGGTGCGGGAGCACGGCAGACCTTCGGTCATCGACCGGCCGCACCGCCGCGCTTCAGAGGCGTGAAACGACCTCTCAGCGCTCCGCGGCGCGAGGGGGCGGCGCGGGGGCCGCGGGCGCGGCCAGGAGCCCCGGCGGAAGCTCGCCCGCGTAGACCTTGCCGCCGACGACGTACGAGGGGGTCGCGCGCACGCCCGCGCGCATCCCGTCCTCGACGTCGCGCGCGAGCCGCGCCTCCGTGGCGGGCGACGCGAGGCAGGCCTCGAACGCGGCGACGTCGAGGCCCAGGCGAGCGGCGAGGCGCGACGCCGGCTCGCGCGCCTGCTGGTTCCGGAACAGCGCGTCGTCCATCTCGGCGAAGCGCCCCTGCGCCTCGGCGCAGATCGCGGCGCGCGCGAGGGCGCACGCCGACGGGTGGATCGAGCGTGCCAGGGCGGGGTTGCAGGCGGCGTCGAGCGGGAAGTGCCGGCGGACGATCTCGAGATCCGGGCGGGCCGCGCGGAGGGTGGCGAGCTGCTCGTGGGCGCGCGCGCAGAAGGGACACTCGTAGTCGCTGAACTCCACCACCACGCCGCCCGCGGCGACCGGGGCCGGCGAGATGGGGCCGGGTGCCCGGGCGCCGGCGCTCGCGGCGGGCGCTCGCGGCACCGTGGCCGCGTAGCGCGCGTACGCGGCGCGCGCCCCGACGACGGCCACGAGGGCGACGAGCGCGAGGGCCGCCGTGCGCGCCGGCCGCGCGCGGAGGACGGCGACGTCCGCGGCGACGGCCGCGGCGGGGCCGGACGGGCAGGCGCGCCAGGCGGTCGCGAGCAGCCCCGCCGCGGTGGCCCACGACGCCATGCAGAGCAGGCACCACGCGCCGATGGCGAGCTCGCTGACCACGGCGAGCGCGGCCGAGGCCGCGACCGCGACGGCCGCGACGGCGAACAGCAGCCCGCGGGCCGCGGTCACGCCCCGGCGCGCGTGCGCGAGGGCCCGCGCGGCGAGCACCGCGGCGAGCCCGTACCCGAGGGCGCCCCAGAGCGCCACCGGCAGCCCGAGGAACGTGGAGAAGCGGCTCAGGGCGACGCGATCGCAGTTCACGACGTCGTTGATGGCGCAGAAGCTGGAGAGCCCCGCGTGCGCGCGCGCGTGGAGGCGGGCGAGCGCCACCGAGAGCGCGACGCCGCCGAGCGCCAGCAGCAACGAGGCGACGAGCAGCGCGGCGCGCGGAGGAGCGGGCGTCGGGGCGCTCGGGCGCCGGTCGGGCTTCTTCTTGCGATCGCGGGTCATGGGACGTGAGGGTGAGCGCGTGCCACGCGCCGGAGCACCGGCAGCCGGGCCTGCCGCGCGATCAGTCGATCGAGCAGGGCTTCACCTCGACGCACGGCGCGGGCTTGGCCGGAGCTGGCTCGGAGCGCTGGCGCTTCGCCGCGCCGGTCGAGCTGGGCTCGTCCTTCCGCGGGCGCGGGCGCAGGTCAGCGGCGGGGTCCCGCTTCGCCGCGCCCTCACCGTCCGCCTTGGGGGCGGGCGGGGCGGCATCGCTCCGGGCGGGCGCCGGCTCCGGCCTGGGCGGGGGCGCGTCCGCGAGGGTCGCGGGGGCGAGCAGGGTCGCGAAGGTCAGGACGAGGGCGCGGGTCATGAATTCCTCCGCCCACGTCCATAGCACGAGGCTCGCCAGCGGCCCGCCCCAATCGCGCCCCGGGCCGCGAGGCCGCGATCGTCAGCGCGGAGCGGAGCGGGACGCCAGCGGGGAGGAGCCGGGACCGCTGCTCATGGCGAGCGGAGAGAGGCGGCCTGCCGGGCGGTCCGCCGCGGCCGTCGCCTCGAGCAGGGCGGGGGCTCGCGTCGCGCGCTCCGCGAAGGTCCGGTGCTGCAGGCGGAGCATCGCGCCCAGGAACAGCACGCCCGCCGCCAGCAGCGCGGCCTTGATCGTCGTGTGCATTCGGTTCACGCCGGCCGGGATGTGGGCGGCCCGCGCCTCCGGGAGGACGGACCGCGGCCGGCGCGCGATCTGACCGGCCGCGGCGGAGCCTCGCCAGGGATGTCAGGCCCGCCCGCCTCGCGTGTCTCCACGGCAGGAGCCACGCCAGGAGACGAAGCCATGATGCCGCCGCCGTGGATGATCGAGGAGCTGGAGAGGCGCCGCCAGGAGCGCGAGGAGCTGGAGCGGCCGCAGCTCTGGATCGAGGTGCCCGAGCCCGTCCGCCACGAGCGGCCGGAGCGAGAGCCGGAACGGACGCGCGAGCCCATCGTCGTCGACCTCTGGTAGCCGTGCTCGACCGCCAGGCTCCCCGGCGGCGCGAACGGCCGGAGCGGGCACGGCGTCCCCTCCCGGGCGTTGCCCGCACGTCGCGATCGGCCAACCAGTTCCGCGTGGCCACCGCTCGGTCACCGCGCGCGGGCGAGGGCGTCCCGGAGCTGGTCGTTCGCGTCGAGGACACGGACGGTCAGTCGACCGTCGAGTACACGTTCACGCAGTCGCCGGTCCGCATCGGGCGGAGCGCGCGCAACGACCTCTCCCTCCCGCACCGGTTCGTCTCGGCGTCCCACGCCGTCGTGGAGTTCACTCGGCACGAGCGGCGCTACACGGATCTCGGCTCGACCAACGGCAGCGTGCTCGACGGCGCGCAGCTCATCCCGCGCGTCGCGGTCCCCCTCGAGCCAGGCGCCGTGCTGTCCATCGGCTCGCTCCGCGTCACCTTCCCGAGCCCCGCCGCCCGCGCTCCGACATGCGGCGCGGCGGGGGACGTCGAGGCGCCTCCGGCCCCCATCCGCCCCGGCGGCATCACCGCCGTCATGCAGCAGATCGCCCGCGCGCCGACGCTGGAGCAGGAGTGGCAGGACGTGCTGTTCCCGGGATCGGTCATCGGCAGGTTCGAGCTCGTGCGCGAGATCGGCCGCGGCAGCTTCGGGGTGGTGTTCGAGGCCGAGGACCGCCAGCTGCGCAGGCGCGTCGCGTTCAAGGCGGTCCGCCCAGGACGCAACTCGCAGGTGCAGCTGCGCCAGGAGCAGATGCAGAAGGAGGCGGAGGCGATCGCGCAGCTCGCCCACCCGAACATCGTGACCCTGTACGACGCGGGGACCTGCCAGAGCGGTCCCTACCTCGTGCTCGAGCTGCTGCGGGGGGAGACGCTGTACGAGACGATGCGCCGCGGGCGCGTGGAGCTCGCGCGGGCGCTCGAGATCGCGATCGAGATCGCCTGGGCGCTCGAGCACGCGCACGGGGCCGGCGTGGTCCACCGCGACCTCAAGCCCGCCAACGTCTTCGTCTGCGCGAGCGGCACCGTCAAGGTGCTCGACTTCGGCATCGCCAGCGTGCTCGGCGGGGGTGACGTGCGGGCCGTCGGCACGCCGGCGTACATGGCGCCGGAGCAGTGGCGGATGGGCGCGCAGGACCCGCGCACCGACGTGTTCGCGGCGGGCGCGATCCTGTGCGAGCTCGTGACGGGCAGGCTCCCGTACCGGGTGACGAGGGACACGAGCGCGGTGCTCGAGCCCGGGGCTCGTCCCAGGGTCGAGGGCCCCGACGTCCCGGAGGAGCTCCAGGTCCTGCTCCGCGGCGCCCTCTCTCCCCGCCCGGCCGATCGTCCGCGCGACGGCGCGGCGTGGCTCGCCGCGCTCCTCGCCCTCCAGGAGCGGCTCGACCGCCCCGGCCGCGTGGAGCCCTCGCGCGCCGGGAAGATCCGGCGATGGGTGGGGGAGTGGCGCCTGGTGATCGCGGCGGCCGGCGTGACCGCGGCGGTCGGCGGGCTACTCTACCAGCTGTTCCGCTGAGTCGCCGCGCGAGCCCGCGGAGCGTCTGGCGGTGCCCCCTCCGACGCAGACCTCCCGTGATGGCCCGGCCAAGGGACCCCACCGGCGGCGGGCCGGCGCGATCGACCCGGAGCAGATGGGGATCCTCCCCGGAGGCCGACGCCCGGCTCTCCGGACCGTCGACTGGGGGATCGCATGGCCACCCTGGCTCTCCTCCTCGCCGCGACCGTCACCGCGGCCCCCCTCACCCTGGATGACGCGCTCGCCGCGGCGGCCAAGCGCAACGCCGAGCTCACCATCGCTCGCCTCGATCAGGAGGCCGCCGCCACGGACGTCCGCCTGAGCTACCAGGGCGTGCTGCCGCGCCTCGACCTGAACGCGGCCTTCGGCCGGCAGTTCCAGGGCGAGCAGCAGCAGGTGAACGTCGTCCCCAACGAGACCCCGCCCCCCGACTTCGTCCGCATCCCGGTGACTTACCCCGCGAACGACTTCGGCGCGCACCAGCTCGGCGTCGCCGCGACCTGGACGGTCTTCGACGGCCTCGCGAGCTGGAAGCTCATCGAGTCCTCCCGTACGCGATCGGCGGCGGCCCGGAGGCTGGTCGACGAGTCGGCCCTGCGGGTCGCCTTCGAGGTGACGCGCCGGTTCTACGAGGTCGTGAAGCAGCAGCGCGCGCTCGAGGTCCGGCGCGAGACGGCGGCCCTGTCCGCGGAGCTGGTCGAGCGCGCCGACGCCCTCTTCTCGGCCGGCCGCGGCACCAAGGCCGACACCTTCAGCGCCCGGGTGAACCTCGGCAACGATCGCATCGCGGTGCGCACCCAGGCCGCCGAGCTCGAGCGCGCCCGGGCGGAGCTGGCGATCGTGCTCGGGCTCACCTCGACGGCGGGGCTGGAGGTCGTGCCCCCCGGGATCGTGACCGGACCGCTCGTGCCCGCGCAGCAGGAGCTCCCGCCGATCGCGGCGCTGCTCGCGGAGGCACGGAGAGGGCGGCCGGTGCTCGCCGCGCGGAAGCTGACGGGGGAGGCGGGTGACCTGGAGATCGCACGCGCCCGAGGAGCCTGGTGGCCCGTCCTCGGGCTCCAGGCGAGCTACCAGAAGGCGGCTCCCGAGCTCGGGGGAGATTTCGGCCTGCTGGGGGATCCGACGACGCAGTACGTCGCCGTGACGCAGGTCACGCTCGCGTGGAACCTCTTCGCCGGCGGCGCGACGCGGGCGGGCGTGCAGCGGGCCGAGGTGGACGCCCGCCGAGCCTGGGCCCTGCTCGAGCAGGAGGAGCAGACGGTCGCGGCGGAGGTGATCGTCGCGCGCGAGGCGGTGGCGGCGCTCGGTGACACGGTGGCCACGGTGCAGGAGAACGTGAAGGCGTCCGAGGCGGCGCTCCGACTCGCCCGGGAGCGGCTCGACGCGGGGGTGGGCAGCCAGCTCGAGATCCGCGACGCGACCGTGAAGCTGTCCGAGGCGAGGCTCGCGTGGGTCCGCACGGTGGTGGATCTCGTCGTGGCCCGCGCCGACCTGAACCGCGCCGTGGGCGGATCGCTGTAGCGATCCGCGGCTCCGCCACGCTCTCCAGCACCTCTCGCACCTCACACGTGGCGCGCCTCGATCACCGTCGCGGGCAGGCCGTCGAGGATCTTCCGGAGCTCGGCGGCGCGGATCGGATCGAGGTTCGACAGCGCCTCGTCGAGCAGGAGGAGCTTGCGGTCCGAGGCGATCGCCGCCGTCAGGGCGATGAGCTGGCGCTGCCCGCCGGAGAGGCTCTTCCCGCCGGGCGACACGATGCTCTCCCAGCTCATCGGCAAGGTGGCCACGAGCGCCGAGAGGCCGGTGCGCTCGGCGGCCTCGAGCAGGCGCGCCACGGGCGCGCCGCCGGACAGGAGCCGCAGGTTCTCGATGATCGAGCCGCTGAACAGGTTCACGAACTGCGGCAGGTACAGGATGTCGCTGGCCGCCGCCTGCGGGCTCGTCCCGCCGACGCTGATGGATCCCTCCTCCGGGACGTAGAGGCCGGCGAGCATGCGGAGGAGGGTGCTCTTCCCGAACCCCGACGCGCCGGTGATGACCTCCTTGGCGCCCGCCTCGAAGCGCCTGGAATAGCCCTTCGCGATCCACGGCGACTCCGGGCCGTGGCGGAACCAGACGTCCTCCATCACCACGGGCACGCTGCGCGCCCGCGAGATGGCGCGACGAGCGGTCCGGTGCTCCGGCGCCTCGTCCAGGATCTGCTGGGTCCCGGCGAGCTGCGGCCGGAGCACGGCGACCATGAGGTGGACGCGGACGAGCCCGAACACGGCGCCGAGGAACCCCGAGCCGAGCTGGACGAAGGCGAGGAGGGTCCCCACGAGCAGCTCGCCGCGGAGGATCAGGCTCCCCCCCCAGATGAGCAGCCCCACGTACATCCCCTGCCGCAGCGTCTCGAGCCCCACGTCGCTCCACAGGCCCAGGCGCTGCCGCCGGAGCGTGTGGCCCAGCTCTGCCCTGAAGCGCTGCAGCCAGCGCTGGAGCGCCTGCTGCTCCGCGCCGGCCGCCTTGATCGTGCCGATGCCGGCGATGAGCTCGGAGAGGAAGCCGCGCTCGCGCGCCTGGGCCTCGAGCTCGCGGGCCTGGTGGCGCGCCTGGGCGGAGCCGACGAAGACGGCGATCCCGGCCATCACGAGCGCCACCGCCACCACGAACAGCGTCGCCCCCGCCATCTTGGTCGCCATCGCGGCCACGAACGCGATCGCCATGGCGCCGTCGAGGACCGCGGCGACGGCGCGCTCGGCGAGCACGTCTCGCGCGGCGCCCACGCTCGTGAACGCCTGGAGCCGCTCGCCGATCGTCATCTTGTCGAGGACCGGGAAGGGCAGCCGCAGCAGGTGCTGCAGGACGCCGCGCTCGGCCGACACGGCCATGCGCGTGACCAGGAACAGCAGCACCTTGTCGCGGAGCCAGCCGGTGCAGGCCTGGAACGCGGCCACCAGCACCACGCCCATCGACACGACGTGCAGCGTCGAGCGCGCGCGGTCGGGCAGGGCCTGGTTCATGACGGTGGCGGTGATCTCCGGGAGCACCAGCGCGAGGGCCTGGAGGAGCAGGCTCGCGAGGGCGAGCATCGCCAGCGCCCGCCGGTGATGGAGCAGGAGCGCCCTCAGGCGGCTCCAGAGCCCCTTCCCGGCCGGCAGGGAGGGCGACACGTCGAGCGCGTAGCCCGACAGGAAGGGCGCCAGCTCCGCCTCCGGCACCGGGCGAGCGCCGCTCGAGCCCAGGAGGTGGAGCACGTCCCGCCTGCGATCCTCGAGCACGACCCACGAGCCGTCGCCGAGCTGGAGGAGCGTCGGGACGTCGAGGTAGGCCAGCTCCTCGGCGGTCACGATCGCCGGCCGCGCCTGGATCCCCGCCCGCTCGAGCGGCTCGGCGAGGGACTCCGCGGAGCCGCGCACGTCATGGGCCTCCCGGAACGCCTGCAGCCCGCCCTCGTGGCCGTGGTGCCGGAGGAGGCGCCACACCGCCTCCACCGCGTCGAAGCCGCGCACGGGCGGCGGGACCTCCCGGGGTCCGGGCGCAGGCGGGGCCAGGCTGAGCGCGGTCCCCGACCGATCGGCGGCGCTAGGCATCGGCGAACTCCTTCGCGTGGACGAGGGATCGGAACAGGCCCTCGCGCGCGGCGAGGTCGTCGTAGGTGCCCTCCTGGACGATCTTCCCGGCCTCGAGGACGAGGATGCGATCGGCGTCCCGCACGGTGGCGAGGCGGTGCGCGATCAGGATCCGGGTGCAGCCCAGGCTCGCCAGGGCGGCGTGGACCTGGCGCTCGGTGTCGAGGTCGAGGGCGCTCGTCGCCTCGTCGAGCAGGAGGATGGCGGGTTCCTGGACGAGCGCCCGCGCCAGGTTCAGGCGCTGCCGCTGCCCGCCCGAGAGCACGTTGCCGTTGTCGCCCAGCCGGCTGCCGAAGCCCTCGGGCAGCGCGTCGATGACCTCGTCCACGCATGCGCGCCTGGCGGCCTCGCGCAGCCGCTCGAGGGGGAGCTCCTCGTCCTTGAGGGCGAGGTTCGCGCGGATGGTGTCGTCGAAGAGGAAGGTCTCCTGCAGGACCACGCCCATCTGGTCGCGCACCTTCCGGAGATCGAGCTCGCGCAGATCGCGGCCGTCGAAGGCGATGGTGCCCGCGGTGGGGAGGTGCATCCCGAGCAGGAGGCGCGCGAGCGTGGACTTGCCGGCCCCCGACGGACCGACGATGGCGACCTTCTCGCCGGGGCGGATGCACACCGAGACGTCCTGGAGCGTGGGGGGCGCGCCCGGCGAGAAGGCGAAGCTGACGTTCGTCAGCTCGACGGCGCCTTGGAGCCGGCCGGGATCCGCGCTGCCCGACGGCTCGGGCGGCGTCGTGAGCACCTCGTCCAGCCGCTCGAGGTGGTTCCCGAGGTACTGGAGCTGGCCCACCGTCTCGAGCAGCGAGTCGAGCGGCGACATGAACAGGCTCTGGAGCGCGAGGAACGAGGCGAACGTGCCGAGCGTCATCCGCTGCGCGACGACCTGCTCGCCGCCGACGAGGAACACCACCGCGGTGGCGAGCCCCTGGAGGAGGACCGTCGCGTGGCTGGCGTGCATGGTGAGCTTCCGGCGCTCGAGCGCGCCGTTCACGCGGCCCGTCATGCGGTGCGCCCAGCGCTGGACCATCCGGTTCTCGGCGCCGCTCGCCTTCGTGGTCTCGAGGCCGCTGAGCGCCTCGAGGAGCGCCCCGAACTCGCGGCCGGAGGCCGTCAGCTCGGAGGCCATCGCGAGCTGGTTCCGCTCGCGGACGAAGAGGAGCAGGAGGACGCGCACCGCGCCGAAGCCGAGGATCACGAGGCCGAGCTTCAGGTCGAACGCGAGCATCAGGCCCGCGTAGCCGACGAGCAGCAGCGCGTCGAGCAGCGCCGAGATGGACTGGCTGCTGAGCAGGTTCTGGATGGTCGCGTTGCTGTGGACGCGCTGCACCAGATCGCCGGCCTCCCGCTGCATGAAGAACCCGAGCGGCAGGTGGAGGAGGTGGTTCAGGAACCGCGTCATGAGGGTGAAGTCGAGGACGTTCCTGAGCCCCTGGACCACGAAGCTCCGGACCACCATGAGGAGCGCCTTCGTGACGACGGCGGCGGCGAGGGCGGCCCCGAGCCCCATGAGCCAGGCGGGCTGGTGCGGGACCACGATCGAGTCCACCAGGATCTGCGTGGCGACCGGGAAGAGGAGGCCGATCACCTGGAGCCCGATCGACGCGAGGAGGATCTGGGCGAGGCTGGGGAGCGACCGCCGGAAGATCTCGCGGTACTTCGCGAGGCTCGGCCGCGTCCGGCGGCGGCGCGAGAGGGAGGGGGACGGCGCGAACTGGAGGGCGATCCCGGTGAAGTGCCGGCTCATCTCGTCGAGGCGGACGGCGCGGCGGCCGCACGCGGGATCGACGAGGTGCGCGTGGGTCGCCGTGAGGCGCTCCAGGACGAGGAAGTGCTCGAAGTCCCAGTGCAGCACGGCCGGGAGCGCGAGCTGCGGGAGCTGCTCCATCTCCACCCGGACGCCGCTCGCGGTGAGCCCGTACGCGCGCGCGGCCCGGACGATGGAGAGCGCGTCCGCTCCGCTGCGGGACACGCCACACGCCTGGCGGAGCTCGGAGAGCGGGGCGTGGTGCCCGTGGTAGGCGAGCACCATGGCGAGGCTCGCCGCGCCGCACTCGGTCACCTCGATCTGCGGGACGAACCGCACGCGCCGCCGTCGCAGCCTGAGCCGGGCCATCACCGGAACCATCGCCGCAGCGGGTTGAGGACGAGCGTGATGAGCCGCTCGGTCCGGAGCGTGAAGCGAACGTTCATGAGGGTGCCCGTGCGGAGCTTCACGTGCGCGGACTCCGCCGCGCGCGCATCGGTGATCTCGAGCTCGACCCGGTAGCTCGGCGCCTCGAGCTTCTGGTCGCCGAGCGCGTCGTGGATCTCGGAGGGCGAGGCGAGGTCGTCGCCGATGCGCAGCACCCTCGCCCGCAGCGTGCCGTACTGGGCGTGCGGCAGCTGATCGAGCTCCAGCTGAACCTCGTCGCCGGGCTTCGCGAAGGCGCGATCCCGCTCGGCGAGGAAGGACACGACCTGGAGCGGGGAATCGACCGGGACGAGCTTCCCGAGGGGCTGGCCGGCCTGGACCACCTCGCCCTCCTTCACCAGCAGCGCCTCGACGGTCCCGTCCTGCGGCGCCTCGATCACCGCCTGCCGGAGGACCACGGCGAGCGCGTCGCGCTTGTTCTGCGCCGCCGCGAGGCGCTCCTGGCGGTTCCAGAGCTCGTCCTCGCGCCGGGACTCGAGCGAGGCGAGCTCCTGCCGCGTCTGATCGAGGGTCTGATCGGCGGCGCTCAGCTGGCGCTGGGCCTGCGCGAGGGAGTCCCGGGTCTCGCTCACCGCCAGCTCGCTCACGAGGCCCCGCTGCAGGAGGCCGACGTCGGCCTGGACGCGGCGCTCGTAGTGCTGCGCGGAGCTCCGCAGGCTCGCGATCTGCTCTTCCACGCGCTTCGCCCGGGCCTTCAGGTTCGCGAGCTGCTCGCCGTAGTGCTCGTCCTGCTGGGAGGAGACGGCGGAGTACTGGGTGCGCAGGGCCTCGAGCTCTCGGTCCGCCTCGAGGAGCTGCGCCTGCACGGTCGGCGACTCGATCCGGAGGAGCGAGGTGCCAGCCTTCACCCGTTCGCCGGAGCGCGCCTCGACGCGAACGACGGTCCCGCCGAGCTGGCTCGTCAGGACGCGGACGCCCGTGGCCGGCCGGAGGATGCCGCGCCCGCGCCCGGTGACCTCCACCTTGCCGACGAACGACGTCGCGATCGCCGCGCAGAGGCCCGACACCACGACCCAGAGGAGCGCCCACGTCCACGGGGGAGACACGCGGACGAGGCCACGCCCCTCCTCGAAGGCGAGGCGGTGCTTGAGCGCCTCCTCGCGGAACAGCCTGGGGGCTGCGTGGGGCCGCTCCGCGCGCTCCGGCTGCGAGGGCTCGACCCGGACCGGCGCTGGCCGAGGGCGCTCGGCGCGAGCCGGCACGCGCTCCGGCGCGGGGGCGGGCGCGACGGCCACGGTCTGGTGACGGGCGGGCGGCCGCTTCTCGGCCCGCTCGGCCTCTCGTCCCTTGCCGCTCGGACGGGCGCTCTGCGCCGAGACGTCCACCCGCGACGCCTGACGGATCCTGGCGAGAAACTCCTCGCGCTTCCTCGCCCTGGCCATCTCCGAGACCGACGCCTGGGGGTTCCTGCGAGTCATGGTTCCGCTCACGGCGCCCTCCCGTCGGATGGACCGTCGACCTCCGACGATCTGACCGTCGCCTCACGGCGGACGTCGCTCGCGAGGCCCATCGCCCATCCTCAGATCACGATCGCGGCGGGTCGCTCCCGAGCGCGCGCCCGAGGCGGCCGCGACAGGAGCGACGTCAGCTTTCCGCTCCCGGCGAGTCTCATCGACGGGCTGAGCGAGCAACGACGAGCGTTGCCAACCCGTCAGCCCTCGACGCAGCAATCACTCGAACGAGGAGAGAGACGAATGGATCGCAAGATGGAGAAGGCGATGGCCCCGGTGGCGCTCGGGGACGAGGAGCTCGGCGCGGTCTCGGGGGCCGGGGACATCTTCTCGCTGGCCAGCCCGGTCACGGTCACGCAGGTCAACGTGAGCACCCCCACGGCGGTCGTGCTCGGCAACCTCGGGGCGGTGTCCATCGCGCAGGGCTCGATGCAGAGCAACTCGTCCACGGTCAGCTACGGCCACTGATCGGCTCGGCTGAACGCAGGCCCCGGGCCGCCCGGCCCGGCCGCAGCACGGATCATCCCCACCTCGCTCGATCGCATGCACCTGCCGGTGCGGTCGAGCGAGGTGGTCGTCGTCGGCGGAGAGGTGCGGCGCGGGACGGCCGCGATGCTTCACGAGCGAGAGGGCGCGGGCGATGTCAGATCTCCGCCGCCGGCGAGTCTCTCCGACGGGCCGAGGGAGCGACGAGGCGTCGCCCACCCATCAGCCCTCAACGCAACGACCACCCGAACGTCGAAAGAGGAGAGACACGATGGATCGCAAGACGGAGAAGAAGTCGGTGGAGCTGGTGGCGCTCGGTGACGAGGAGCTCGGCGCGGTCTCGGGGGCCGGGGACATCTTCTCCCTGGGCAGCCCGGTGACGGTCACCCAGGTCAACGTGAGCACCCCCACGGCGCTCGTGGCCGGCAACCTCGGCGCGGTGGCCATCGCGCAGGGCTCGGTCCAGAGCAACTCGTCGTCGGTCAGCTACTCCCACTAAGGGCGTCGGCTGAACACGGCCCTGGCGCGTCGATCGCCGGGGTCCAGATCATCCCGGGCCTCGCTCGACCGCATGCACCCTCGGTGCGGTCGAGCGAGGCCGCCGTCGTTCGAGGCGAACCGAGGCGAGGGGCGCCGCGGCGCCTCCGCACCGCGCGCCGGACTCCGGAGCGAGGCGCTGCGAGGCGCAGGAGACCGGAGGCGGACGCAGGCCCGGGACGTGCGCCTGGCGTCAGCTTTCCGGTCCCGGCCGGTCTCCCCTGCGGGCCGCGGAGCAGCGAGGAACGCTGGGACGCCCGCAGGTTCTCCTCGGTCCTCCACGCAATTCACACGTCGAAGGAGAACTTTCATGAGCCGCGAGACGAACGAGAAGCCCCTCCGCACCGCGTCGGCCCCGATCCCGCTCGGCGACGACGAGCTGAGCGCGGTGTCCGGCGCGAAGGGGCAGGGAAACGCGTACGGTCACGACAAGAGCCACGGCGGGCCTCCGTGGCTCAGCTCCCTCGTGCAGCAGACCAACGTCACGAACATCTACCAGATCGCGACCGACAACTCGGGCGACGTGACCATGGTGGCGGGCGTGCAGCAGGCCAACGGCGCGACCACCACCCTCTAGCCGCTTCGGCGGAACCCGAGCTGGCGCCCGAGCTGGCGCGACGAATCCGGCCTCGGCTCACCACACCTGAGGAGGTGCGGTGAGGCCGGGGCCGTGCTCGTCCTCGACGCTCCCGGCTCCGAGGAGCGCGCGTGCGACGGAGCGGATGCGCCGCCGCCCGATCGCTGGGCCGGCCGCGGGCGCGGCGATACTTCGCACCACGCTCGCCGGGAGCGAGCGCGGCGCGTGAGCGCCCACCGCGCAGCGTCCATCCGAAGGAGCCGGCCGTGGAGAACCAGAACAGCGCGGCAGCGTCCGTTCAGCAGTCGGTCCAGCAGCTCGTCGACGCCGGCGACGTGTCGGCCGCCGCCACCGCGGCGCTGCGCGCGCTCGGCCCGGAGATCCTGCGCTTCCTGCGCTCGGTCCTGCGCGACGAGGAGGACGCCGCGGACGCGTTCTCGCACTTCGCGGAGCGCCTCTGGCGCGGGCTCTCGAGCTTCGAGGGTCGCTCCTCCCTGCGCACGTGGGCGTTCCGCATCGCCTGGAACTCCGCGCTCAGCATCCGCAACGACGCGTGGCACCGGCGCGGGCGGCGGTTCGCGACCGGCGAGGCCTCCGCGCTCGCCGAGGAGATCCGCACGAAGACCGTGGTGCGCGTCGAGCGCCGGCGGGACGCGTTCGAGAAGCTGCGGCGGGCGCTCTCGGCGGAGGATCAGTCACTGCTGGCGCTGCGCCTCGACCGCGGCTTCTCCTGGGAGGAGGTCGCCGAGATCATGTCGGCCGGAGGCGAGCCCGTCCAGGCGCTCACGCTCATGAAGCGCTTCGAGCGGATCAAGAAGCGCCTCGCGGAGATGGTCAAGAAGCAGGCGCTGGACGAGTAGCGAGCGGAGCGGGGTCTCCGCCCGATCTCGCGCCAGCCGTCCCCGCGCGCCCGGCGAGCACCGCGAGGCGCTACTCGTCGTCCGGATCGCGGGTGCGGTCCGGCTCGTCCTCGAGCATCCTCATCGCGGCGACCACGCTGCGGTGCATCCGGTTGAAGGCGGCCGCGAGGACCGAGATCTCGTCCTTGCCTCGCACCGGCAGCTCGGGCACGTCGAGCTGGCCCTTGCTGATCTCGTCGGCGCGGGCCGCGAACTGGCTCACCGGCCGGATCACGGTGACGTAGAGCAGCGCGTCGAGGACGATCAGCGTGAGGACGCCGACCGCGACGAGCGAGAGGATCAGGCGGCGGAAGGCGTGGTTCGCCATCTGCACCGGCACCGAGACCGGCACCGAGATGATCTGCGCCGCGACCACGTCTCCGTCCGTCCACCCGAAGCCGTTGTTGGGTCCGTACAGCTCGATCATCTCCTTGGGCGCCGCGCTCGGGACCGAGTGGCACTCGAGGCAATCGGACTGCACGCGCATGGGCTTCGCGAGGTAGAGCGCCCGCCCGAGCGGCGTGTCGCGCTCGCCGCCGAACACGGTCATCTCGGGGCGGTTCTTGAAGTTCTTGATGAGGTCCTCCTCCCAGTCGAGGGCCCGGTTGCGCGGGTTCGTCGGGTTGAGGGTCGCCTCCTTGTAGAGGTAGTCCGGGTATTTCTTGCGGAGCTCCATGAACATCTCGGTGGCCGAGTAGGCGGGGACGGTCTGCGGCCGGAACACGCGCTTCGCCGCGAAGCCGCGCTTGGCGCAGAGCTCGCGGAACACGTCGTCGTCGCGGCTGCTCTGCTTCCCCTGCTCCTTGAAGCTGTCGTTGATGGCCGGCTTGACCTGCTTGATGGTGTAGGACCGCATGGCCAGGGCCGTGTCCATCATCAGCTGCGCGTTGTGGAGCACCTGATCGCGCGCGTTGCGCTGGAGGAGACCGTAGAACAGGTAGGCGGCCGCGCCGAGGCCGAGGCCGAACACCACCACGAAGATGAGGCTGAACTTCGCGAGCAGTCGCATGACCTCTCCCCATCGAGCGCGACGCCCCGCTGCCACCGTGAAGCGTGGCGGGACGGTGGGTCATCGGGTCCACGCCGGCTGGAACGCTCCGATGGATTTCCCCTGGCGCGCGATCTGACACCGCTCTGATGGGGCGCAAGCCGGTTTGCGCGCCGCAGCCGTGCGCGCGGCGCCGCAAATATCACTCGCACGGCGAATCTCTCGCGACGGCCGGCGACTCGGTGGTCCGCCGATCGCCTTCGGCCCGCTCGAGGGGGCAAGGAGGGTCGACGATGAGCGGTCACCCCGGTGCGGTTCGAGCGCCCGCAGGATCGGGCGGCGTGGCGATCTGGACGCGGCGCGGCATGGTCGCGCTCGCGGTGCTCCTCGGCGCGTGCTGGTACCCGAAGGAGCGGGGAGCGCGGCTGGAGCAGCGCGTCGAGCGGATCGAGGGCGAGGCGCCGGCCGTGCAGCCCGGCGCCGACGCCGAGGCGGCGCGGGAGCAGGCGCGTCGCGTGGACGCGACGCTCGCGCAGGTGAACACGAGGCTCGAGGCGCTGGACCGCGCCACCCGAGCCGGAGCCCCGCCGCCGGAGGGTCAGGCCGAGCTGGTGAAGGAGCTCAGGCAGCTGCGCGCGACGCTCGAGCAGCACGGGCAGCGGCTCGACGCGGTCGAGAGGTCGCTCGCCCAGGGCCAGCAGCGCAGCGGCGCCGCGCGCGTCGCGGAGAGCCGGCCCTCGGCGTCGAAGACCTCGTCGAAGCCGTCGGCGGCGGCTCCCGCCCCTGGCCCCGCGCCGGGCCCCGCCCTCTCCGCGAACGAGACGGACGTCCTCGCCCTCGCGCGCGCGCAGGAGCAGCAGGGCAACAAGACCGTGGCCCGTGAGCTCTACGAGCAGTACGTCGCCCAGTTCCCGGCGGACCCCGCCAGCGCCGAGGCGCACTTCCGGCTCGGCGAGCTGGCGTTCGGCGAGCGCCGCTACCGGGACGCCGTCCTCGAGTTCGGAAAGGTGGCGCGCGAGTTCCCGCGCTCCGGCAAGGCGCCTGACGCGCTGGTGCGAACCGGCGAGGCGATGCTGCAGCTCGACATGAGAGAGGAGGCGAAGACCGTCCTGTCCGAGGTCCCGCAGCGGTACCCCGGGACCCCCGCCGCCGCGCGCGCCCGCTCGCTGCTCGCCGAGACCCCGAACGCGAGCACCGCGGCGGGGAAGAAGCGAGAGTGATGTGATGAGGAGGGTCAGGTCGTCGGCCCTCGCCCAGTCTCGAGGCCAGACGGGGACGGACGCGGGGGTGGCGCGGCGTGCGGGCGGAGGACGGGCAACCAGCGGGAGCGCCCCGGGCCGGGACGCGGAAAGGGGAACGGCCGCGGGGTAGCCCCAACGTCGAAGCCGGTGCGGGTGTCCCCCGCGTGGCGCTCGCGGCGGGGCTGAGCGCCGGGCGCTCCGAAGCGAGGAGCACGATGCGAGCCGAGGCCTTATGTACGCCGGCGGCGATGCCGACCTGTCCCACGTGCGGTGAAGAGGGGCGCCCGAGCGCGGTCTTCTGCGGATCGTGCGGGTCGCGCCTCGTCGCGGAGCCGGCCGTCGAGGAGCACGCCGACCCGTTCATCGGGCGGACGGTCAACGGGACCTACCTCATCCAGCAGAAGATCGGCAGCGGCGGGATGGGCGACGTCTACAAGGCCATCCACAACAAGCTGGATTCTCCGGTCGCCCTCAAGATCGTGAAGCCGGCGCTGCTCGCGCACACGGCCATGGCCCATCGCTTCCAGCGCGAGGCGCGCGCCGCGTCGCGACTGCACCACCCGAACGTCGTGACCGTGACCGACTTCGGCCGCTCGGAGGACGGCCTGCTGTTCATGGTCATGGAGTACGTGGCGGGGAAGAGCCTGGCCCAGGTGATCGCGGACGACGCCCCGCTCTCGGAGCGGCGCGTCGTCCACGTCGCCGCGCAGATCCTGGCCGCCCTCGCCGAGGCGCACGCGAACCACATCCTCCACCGCGACCTCAAGCCCGAGAACGTGATGATCGAGCGGCGCCGCGACGTGTCGGACTCGGTCAAGGTGCTCGACTTCGGCATCGCGAAGGTCCTGGCGGTGGGCGAGGGGGCCTCGACGCTGACGCAGGCGGGCCTGGTGTGCGGCACGCCTGGCTACATGAGCCCCGAGCAGCTGCGGGGCGGCGAGGTGGACGGCCGGAGCGATCTCTTCTCGCTGGGGGTCGTGCTGTACGAGATGCTGACGCACAAGCTGCCCTTCGACTCGCAGACGCCCATGGAGATCCTGCACCGGCACCTCACCGAGCCCGTCGCGCCGCCCGGTCAGCGCAGGGGACGACCGGTCTCGCCGGACCTCGAGCGGCTCGTCCTGCAGGCGCTCTCGCCGGCGCGCGAGGATCGCCCCGCCAGCGCCGAGTCGATGCGCGCGGAGCTCCTCCGGGCCGAGCTCTCGCTCGCGGAGGACGACGACCTCGAGGTGGGGCTCGCGACGGAGGTCTTCCCGCGCAGGGAGTCCTCGCGGTCGGTGCCCCTCCCGCCGCGCGCGACTCCCCCTCGGTCGGAGGCCCAGCGCGCCCGCTCCCCGACGCCCGCGCGGACCCGGCCGGACGCGGCGGAGGGACGCCGGACGCCTCGCGCCGAGCGCACCGAGCCGCGTCCGGCGACCGCTCGCCGCGAGAGCGCCAGCGAGGCGACGCCCTCGGGGCGAGAGCCCACCTTCGAGAAGCGGGTCGAGGATCGCATCACGCCCTTGCTCGGGCCCGTCGCTCCCCACCTCGTGAAGAAGGTCGGCCTCGCGGCGGTGACACCGCGCGACTTCTGCGAGCAGCTCGCCGCGTACCTCCCCTCGCCGCAGGACCGCAAGGCCTTCCTGGCCTGGTGCGGCGCCGAGCTGCGCGTGGCCGCGCCGATCCGCGAGCGGCCGTCCAGCACGCCGCCCCCGCCCACTCCCGTCCGCGAGTGGGACCCCGGCTTCCTCGACCGCGCCCGGCGCGAGCTCGCGGCCTACGTCGGACCGCTCGCGCGCGTCATCGTGCGGCGCGCGTGCTCCCGAGCCCGCGACACGCGCGAGCTGTACGAGCTCATCTCCCGCGAGATCCCGAGCGAGGACGATCGCGCGGCGTTCCTGCGCCTGACGGTGCGGGAGCAGCGCGGCGAGTAGCGACGGGCGTGCACGGCGCCGCCGCGCTGGCCGCGCCACCCCGCGACGCCGTGCCGACCGGAGCCGACGGCGAGGCGGGTCCCGTCCGGAGCCGGCAGCGACGTGACCATCCACGGACCTTCACGCCGCGGCCTCGGCCTCAGGCGTACTGCGCGAGCCCATTGCCGAAGGACCAGTTCTCCTTCGTCACCTCCACGAGCGAGACGAGGACGTCCTCGCGTCTGACGCCGGGGGACTCGGCGAGCAGCTCGGCGATGCGCGCGTACAGCGCCTTCTTCATCTCGGTCGTCCGTCCGGCGTTGAGCGTGATCTGCACGACGACGAGGTCGTCGGTGCGCGCGACGTCCAGATAGGCGGGGTCGTAGATCAGCCCGGCGGCCGGGTGCTCCGTGACGAGCTGGAAGCGGTCCTTCGCCGGCACGTTCATCGTCTCCACCATGGCGCGGTGGACGCCGTCGGCGATGGCGGCGCGGTACGCCTCCGGCTTGCCTTCCCTGAGGGAGATGCGGACGAGCGGCATGCGGGTTCCTCCGGTTGTCGGTCCTGGCCGCGCGCGCTGCTCCGCCGCGCGTCGGCGACCCGCTGGTCCTAGCAGACCCCGTGCCGTGAAGCTCGTGGCCGATCACCACGGGTGGCCACGCCGCGTCTCTCGGCGCCCGTCACAACCCGGCGCCGGGCTCGTCCGCGCCCTTGGGCATCCGGTCGCCGCCGACGCCAGGGTCGTCCCCGGCCTGCCGTGACGTGGGACGCTCCGCGGACGGGTCACGGCGTGGAGCGGGGACGTCGTCCTCCCTTCCGGCGGGCTTCGAGGGAGCGCTCGTCCGCGTGCGGGGTTCGTCGGGGTCGTACGGGGTCATGTGGCACCTCCGCGCACGACCATGAGGACGACCCCCTCCGAGCGAAAGGCCCGACGCGTCGTGCCTCGGGTGAGGGCGGGGGACCGTGCGTTCGCCCGCCCGAGGTCAGCCGGGTCGAGTACCATCGCCGCGATTGGTACACACGCAGCGGCGTGTACGTCGAGCGCGGATCCCCGCGAAGAAGAAGAGGACGGCGATGGCCACCGATGACGAGCTGAAGGCGGAGCTGGAGCGGCTCAAGGCGGAGAACGCCGCCCTCAAGGCCCGCGGCAGCAAGGGCGTGTCGATGAAGGTGAGCGAGAAGGGCGCGGTGTCCGTCTACGGCCTCGGCCGCTTCCCGGTGACGCTCTACCAGGAGCAGTGGCTGAAGCTCCTCGACCTGGCGGAGGACATCCGCGGCTTCATCAGGGAGAACGAGGCGAAGCTCAAGAAGAAGGAGTGAGGCGACGCCGGCTCGGCCGTCACTGGGCGGCCGGCCTCGAGCATGCCCATGGGCGAGACGGACGAGCAGCGGGAGGAGCGCGAGCGCCGGAGGCTGCGCGGTGCGCTGGGGCTCTTCCAGATCGGCATGGTGGGGTTCCTCGTCATGATCGCCGCGGGGCTCTTGCCGCGCCTGCTCGCCGGGTGGTTCGCGCCGCTCGGCGCGCCCTGGCTCGGCGTGGCGGCCGGGTTGCTCGCCGCGCTCGTGGCGGTCGCGATCTCGGTGGTTCGCCTGCGGCGGACGTGGCGCGATGCGCCCCCGCCCGCGCCCGGCGAGGACGATCCCCGTCGACGCTGAGGCGTGTGGAAAACGCGTCTCCGGCGGGGCTCCCCTGGACCAACGCAGACCATCCGTGGAGCTACCCTGGAGTGCGGTGATTCGCCCAGCATTCCAAAGGGTTGCCCGCCGGGCGCGTATATCGGTGGGTGAAATCACCCGCGTGAAATCACGCAGGGTGAGACCGGACCCCGAGCGGCTCCGCCGCGCACGCTCAGGGGCCCTGTCCACGTGGGATCTCGTCGGCGGGTAGCACGGCGTCGACGGCGAGCCGAGCAGGCGCATTCAAGCCCGAAGGATCACTCGGCGTCTGCCCGACGCACCCGCGCGGCGTGCCGAGCGCGCGGTTCACGCGGGTCTCGTCCGCGCTGCTGGGTACACCAACCGTGAGAGCGATCGCGAGGCGTCCGGCCTGGCTTTCGCACGTGCAGCCTGGACGCCGGCGGCCGGTTGGCCGGAGGCGTGTCTGTCTGCGCTGTTCACGGTAGGTAATCAGGGGGAATCCCTTCATGCATGCGAGGAAGTGTCGCGGGCTGTCGCTGCTCATGGTCGTCGCGCTCGCCGCCTGTTCCGGCGGGTCCAACGGGAAGGACGGTCGGGACGGGCAGGACGGCCGGGACGGCGCGCCGGGGACGCCGGGATCGTCGGGTCAGGACGGTGCCGATGGCAGGTCGACGGGCGGGGTGATGGGCCGGCTGACGTTCAAGGTGGCGGGCGTCGAGTACCCGGCGACGAACGTCGTCGTCACGAGCGTCCCGGACTGGTGCGGCGTGACGACCTCGGACGCCAACGGCGAGTACGAGCTCGGCTCGGGCTGCCCCATCGGCGTCTACACGATCGTGTTCTCGGGCAACGGCTTCCAGAAGCTCGAGGTGCCGAACGTCTCCATCGTCGCCGGCAAGGAGTTCATCCTGAACCGCGAGCTCACGGCGATCAGCCCGATCGTCCTGAAGGCCGCGGCGATGCCGAACCCCGCCGGCTTCGAGCGTGAGGTCACGCTCGGGGTGACGGTGAGCGGCGGAACGCCGCCGTACGCGTACAAGTGGACGCCGCGGGCCGCGAACCCGACGACGGTCACGCTCTCCGCGAACGACGTGGCGGCCCCGAAGTTCACCACGGGCGCCCTCGCCGACATCGTCGCCGCCGACGAGAAGGTGATCGGCTTCGGGCCGTCGCTGACCGAGGACGGGGAGCCGTTCCGCTCCGAGTTCCTCGGCGTCAGCGCGCGCCAGCTCACCGAGATGACCTACAACTTCGACGTCGTCGTGAAGGACCAGATGGGCTTCGAGGCGAAGGTGACGGTGGCGGTGGTCCCGGCGACGCTCGCCCAGGCCAACGGCGCGATCTACGACTCGACCGACCTGGTGACGCGCTCGATCCCGACGGGCACGCTCGTCATCGCCAGCGTCCCGGGCAACACCACCGCGCTCGCCTTCGTCGAGAAGCCGCTCGGCTCGAACGCCGTCCTGAACGGCGCCGACTCCGAGTTCCCCTGGTTCGTCGCCGACGTCCCGGGCGTCTACCGGTTCGACGGGCTGCGCGCCGCCGTCTCGAACTACGTCAGCTCGAGCCCCAGCTGCGGCGGCTGCCACGAGTACCTCATGAGCGCCGAGAAGCTCGCCAGGATGGAGACCACCTTCAAGAAGTGGAACAACTCCGCGCACGGGAACCACTTCTTCAAGTACATGGAGTACGACGCGAACGGCGTGCTCGTGTGGAAGACCGGCCCCGACGGCGAGCCCATCCCGGCGCCCACCGCGAACCCGACGGTCTTCTGGGCCGAGCCCGGCGCGATGACCACGTTCGAGTTCGGCATGACGGGCGCGGAGGGGACGCACTACAGCGCGAGCTGCGTGTCCTGCCACACCACCGGCTACAACACCGCGCTCCAGAACGACGGCTTCGACGACGTCGCCAAGGCCGCGGGCTGGACGTTCCCGGACCTCACGAAGGTGTTCACCGGCCTCACCGGCGATCCGGCCTACGACCTCGTCACTCCCGCGCCCCAGTACGGCGCCTGGGACGCCATCCCGCTCGCGGCGAGGGCCTATGCCGGCATGCAGTGCGAGAGCTGCCACGGCCCGCTCGGCCGTCACGTGGCGAACGGCGGCTCGAAGCCGGTCGGCGAGTACAACGTGGCCGCCTGCGCGGTGTGCCACGATCGTCCGACGAACCATGACCGCGTCGCGCTGTGGCGCCGGTCGGGCCATGCGAACACCGGCCTCGCCCTCGCCGAGGCGACCGGCACCCGCGCCAACTCCAGCTGCGCCCGCTGCCACTCCGCGCAGGGCTTCGTGAAGTACGCCGAGGACACCACGCAGGGCACGGTCGACAGCGGCGCGACCCCGAGCACCGTCGAGGCGCAGACCTGCGCCGCGTGCCACGACTCCCACTCCACGACCGTCCGCATCGACGGGAAGGCGCCCGTCTACGTCGCCGCAGGGTTCACCGTGTCGGGCGCCGGCACGGGCGCGCTCTGCATGACCTGTCACAACGGCCGGCGCGGCCTGCGAGGCGACGACATCGCCCTGCCGAGCTTCGAGACGCCGCACGCGCCGACCCAGGCCGAGGTGCTGATGGGCATGAACGCGTACTTCATCGGCGACGCCAACGGCTACATGGTCTCGGGCCACGCCGCGGTGTCCGAGACCTGCGTCGGCTGCCACATGAAGACGGCCGTCGAGGGGCTCCGCTACACGATGACGAACCACACGTTCGGCTTCACGAACGACGACGGCGTGAACATGGCCAGCTCGATCTGCAAGGAGTGCCACGGTGAAGAGGTGAACGGCGAGGCGATCGAGGCCGCCTACGTGGCGGCGCGCGCGAGCGCCATCGCCCAGCTGGGCGAGGCGCTCACGGCCTCCGTCGGCGCGACGGGGTTCACCGTGACGCCGGTCCAGAGCCGCACGAGCGGCACGCCGTTCGTCCTACCGCTCGCGAGCATCGAGAGCATCGGCGTGAGCGGGACGAGCATCGTGTTCAACTTGACCGCGCCCATCGCCGTCACCTTCCCGTCCGGTACGGTCACGACCTCGACGGTGGTCGGCGCAGCCTCGACCCTGAAGGATGCGACCGGTACGGTCACCCTCGCTGCGGTGGACGGCGTGCTCTCGCGCGCGCTGTGGAACCTCGGGCTCGTGAACGACGGCTCGAGCTCCCTCCACAACCCGACGTTCGTCTTCGAGGTGCTGCAGGCGACGGACGAGGCCCTGAAGGCCGCGACGCCGGCGGCGGCCTGCGCGGCCGCCTGCCTCTAGCGGCGTGAGACCCGGCGCGCTCCGGCGCGCCGGGACCGATCCGAAGGGTGCGGGCCCGCCCCGCCGGTCTCCCGAGGCCGGCGCGCGGGCCCGAGTCGTCTCCCGGCCCGCCCGCGGCCTCCGCCGCTCGACGGGCGAGCGAACGCGGCCGCCGCCTCCCGCTACGGCGCGGGCTTCGCCCGGGCCTCCCGGAACTCGAGCGCCGTGTCCGCGGGCAGCTTTCGGAGCTGCTCGATGCGCAGGGTCGGCGGCGACCACCCCACCGCCAGCTGGATCTCGACCTTGTCGCCCACGCGGACGTCCTCCAGCGACACGCCCGGGGCCGCCTCGAACGACATGACCATGGAGCCCATCCCCACGGTCTCGCCGGCCTGGTTCACGAAGTCGTCGATGGCCTCGTGGCGGAGCCCGACCTGGCGCGCGCCGGCAGGCGTCTCCGGGAGCCGCACCACCTCGCCGCGGACGGTGTAGCGGCGCACGCCCGACGCCTTCTCGTCGCGGGCGCCGCCGCCGTCGCGGCAGGCGGAGGCGAGCCCGAGCAGCGCGAGCGCGACGAGCGCGGCGGCATACCGGCGCCGGACGCGCCCGGCAAGCGAGGTCGCTGCGTGGTCTGGGGGGAGGGGGCTCGGCGAGAGGCGCTCTGAGCGCGAGCACTTCGGGCGCGGGTCGGACATGGCGGGGCTCCTCGGGTCGCTCGGACGGATCCGAGCGGCCGTTCTACCCCGGGTCGCCGCGGCCGGCGCCGTGATTCACGAGGCGCGCTCCTCGCGGGCCGAGGCGCGAGAAGCACGCACGGGGGAGGGAGACTGGCCCCTCCCCCGTGCGGCAGTCAGGGCTCAGCTCACGGCGTCGGGACGGTGGCCGTGTTCGACCACGCCGACTGGTGCGCGTCGGTGAAGGCGAGGACCCGGTAGTAGTAGGTCCGGCCGCGCGCCACGTTCTGCTTGAACGTCGTGACGTCGGCCGCCACGGTGGCGTTCACCACGCCGACCGTGAACCCGGCGTTGTCCGCCCGCTGGATCAGGAACCCGGACTCCGTCGAGTTGTCCGTCCAGCCCAGCGTGACCGTCGCGCTGGTGCGGTTCCGCACGGCCGCGCTCCCCGTGAGGTTCGTCGGGGCGGCGACGCTGCTGGT